>NZ_BAAGYZ010000005.1:38154-466888 GCF_054778995.1 Streptomonospora sediminis | reverse complement strand
CCGCCGCATTTTTTCTGAAATTTGGGGGTGGGTCCTTTGGGGCCCGCCCCCTTTTTTTTATGCCCGGGAACGGGTGCCGATGACGGACGTACTGGCGCCATTGGATGTCGCAACGTCCCGCTGAGCATGCGGAAATGCCTGGATCCGGCGCCGGATCCAGGCATTTCCGCATGCTCGTTGCCGCTTAGCCGGTGCGGCCGGCCTCGTGCAGGTCGCTCAGGTCATCCAGATCGTCCTGCCGGTCCGCGGCCTCCACCTCCTCCCGGGAGATTCCCAGGAGGTAGACGATGGTGTCGAGGTAGGGGACGCTCACCGAAGTGTCGGCCTGCTCGCGCACGACGGGCTTGGCGTTGAACGCCACGCCCAGGCCGGCTGTCTGCAGCATGTCCAGGTCGTTGGCGCCGTCGCCGATCGCCACGGTCTGGCTCAGCGGCACGCCCGCCTCTACGGCGAAGCGGCGCAGTGCCTCGGACTTGCCCTTGCGGTCGACGATCGGGCCCACCAGCGCGCCGGTGAGCTTGCCGTCGACGATCTCCAGAGTGTTGGCCATCGAGTAGTCGAGGCCCAACCGTTCCACCAGGACGTCGGTGACCTGGGCGAAACCGCCGCTGACGATCGCGCACTCGTAGCCGAGCCGTTTGAGGGTGCGCACCAGGGTGCGGGCGCCGGGGGCGAGCACCAGTTGTTCGCGCACCGCATCGACCGCGGATGCGTCGAGTCCCTTGAGCAGGGACACCCGGCGGCGCAGGGAATCTTCGAAGTCGAGCTCGCCGCGCATGGCCTCTTCGGTCACGCGGGCGACCTCCTCGGCGCAGCCCGCGTGTTCGGCGAGGAGCTCGATCACCTCGCCCTGGATGAGCGTGGAGTCGACGTCCATCACGATCAGGTGTTTGCCGCGACGGTGCAGGCCGCTGGGCTGCAGCGCCACGTCGACCGACTGGGTCGCGGCTTCCATGGACAGATCTGCGCGCAGCCGCTCGGGCTCGGCGCCGGAGATGTCCAGCTCGATGGAGGTGACGGGGTAGCTGGCGAGCCGCTCGATGCGGTCGATGTTGGCGCCGGAGCGGGCGACGCAGGAGGCGATCGCGCCGAGGGCACCGGGGCGTAGCGGGTCGGCCAGTATGGTCACGTGGAGCTGCTCGGCGGATGCCGCGCCGACGCGTCCGTTGCCGTTGGAGAACTCGACGTCCATGTCGAGGTCGATGCAGGTCTTGTCGACGGCACTGCGGATTTCAGTGAATACGCGGTCGTGGCTGACACCGGGGGCGACACCTTCGTCGACCGAGAGCAGCGCGCCGAGAACGAGGCGGCCTCCCACGACGACCTGTTCGAGGTCGACGAGGGTTACCGGGAACACGGACAGGGTGCTGAGCAGCCGGGCGCTGATGCCCGGGCGGTCGCGGCCGGTCACCGTTACCAGGAGCGTGGTGTGATCATTCATGGCGCTCACCACGGTACTCGCCCGACTTTTCGGACAGTTGGGCAGGGCCGCACCCCCGCGAAGGGGGTTCATCACGTCGTCACCGTCCGGTCGGCGGGCCGGTGCGCGGGCGTTACCGGTCCTTCTTCCGCTTGCGCTTGGGGCGCTTCGCCTTGACTTCGATACCGCCGAGCATGCAGGTACCCGTAAGCCGGATAACGGGATGATTCGGATCGGACACCGCGTCCGTGCCGTGCAGGTTGGCCCCACCGAGGATCCCCGATGTGTTGTTCACCACACGTACCCCGTGGGGGACGGTGATCTCCAGGCCGCCCATCACGACAGCGCACTGGATGGTCACCTCGCGCTGCGACAGCACGGCGTCGCGCAGGTCCAGGTCAACGCCGCCGCACAGCACGGAAACGTTGGTGCGCGGCTCGACCAGCCAGCGTCCCTTGCGCTCGGCCCCGCCGAACACCGCGACGATGTTCTCCCGGCCGACGCTCTGGGCCGCCATCCGCCGCGCCTCCTCCGTGGAGACCGACACCCCGCTTTCGGGCGATCCGCTTCCGCCCGACTCGGGTAGGTCGTGGGTGATCTGCGAGAGTTCACCGACGGTCTTCGCGCGGTAGACGGCATCGAGCCGGTCCTCGTGCTCGACCTGTGTCAGCCGCCCCTCGGCGACGGCTTCGCGAAGGCGCTCCGACACGCGGTCGCGGTCGGCGTCGGAGGCGCGGATGTGTTCGGGTTCCATGGCGGGTGGCCGTCCCTCTGCTGTCATGGTCTGCTGCGTTCGCGGGGGTTCGAGCGCGGCCGCTCAGTGGCTGCGCCCGCGCTCGGCCGCGTTGAGCTTGCCGGGCTCGCTGGGCGTGTTGAGCTCCCTGGACTCTGCGGTCTGGATCTCGACCGCGGAGAGCCAGGATTTCCCCGTCACCACTACGGTAGGCCCGCCGGGTGCCGCGCCGCCGCCGGTCGTGTTGGCGGTACTGGCCGCAACGCCGGCGACGCGGCTGACAACGTTCACCCCCGGCGGCACGACGAGTTTCAACGCGCCGAGCAGGAGCGTGACCCGCACGGTGACCTCGTGCTGGGAGAGTACCGCCGACCTCATGTCGAGCTCGGTGGCTCCCAGAACCGTTGCGACGTTGGTGCGCGGCTCGACCAGCCAGCGCCCCTTGCGCACGGCCGCCGCCAGCACCGAGCGGATGTTCTCCGTGCCGTTGGGCGCGCGCACCATTCCACCGGTATCGCCGTGCGGACCGGCGGGTGCCGGCCCGGCCCCGGCAGCCGCATCCGGCAGGTCGGCGGTCAGCGGCGCGAGTTCGCCGAGGGTGCGTGCGGCGTAGGCGGCGTCCGTGCGGTCGCTGTGCTCTTCCTGGCTGATCCGCCCCTCGGCCAGCGCGGCGCCGAGGATGTCGGCGGCGCGGTCGCGGTCGGCATCGGATGCCCGCAGAGCGGCGCGGTGGGTGTCGGCGCGGTTCCCGGCGGGTGCGTGAGCCGTCTCGTTCATGTTCCGAGTATCGGTGCCGGCCCCCGCCGCGCGGATCCGGAAACACCCCTGGCTTTCCCCTGATGAATCCAGGGCCCGCCCCGGGGACCGCTGGGTGCGATCACCCTGCGGCGGCGCCGTAGGCGGCGACGCGTGCCCGGCGCACCGCGCTGTCGAGCGTGCGCAGCGCCTCGCGGCGGGACTGCATCTGCCCGGAGCTGAGGCCGCGCCCCTCGTCGTTGCCCGCCAGGCGGACGACGACCGCCAGCCGGTCGGCCTGGGCTGCCAGCCCATGCGCGCGCTGGGGGTGGCCCGGCGCGAGGCCGGGGGTGGGTGCGCGGCCGGTGTCGCGCAGGTCGGCCAGCGCCTTGGTGACTTCCGGGCCCCATGTGGAGATGTCGTCGACCTGGCCGAAAAGTGCCGCCGATTCGCGGATGGCCGCCTGGAGCCGGTGTTCGGCGTCGGCCAGCGGCACGGGTTCGGGGTCGGTGTCCGCCGCCGGATAGGGCGTCCAGGCAACGCCTACGTAGGAGGAGCCGCGCCGGTCCTCGCGGGGCACCAGCCCGACCTGGCGGTTTTCCAGCCGCACCAGTACGGCTTCGCGCGCATCGATGGCGGCCTTGTTCAGTTCGGGCTCGCCGACCAGGCCCAGCGGGTCGCCGGGGACGGGCAGGCACAGCCGGAAGGAGGTGAGCCCGTGCGAGCGGAGCCGGGCCAGCGCTGTGCGCAGCGGTGCGCCGGCCTCGAATGGCAGGCCCTCGCCGACGGTGTCGACGACATGGGGTCCGGTACCCTGCTCGACCGCGTCGACGGCGTCGTCGAGCCCGGCCCGCCCGGCCAGCCAGGCGTTGCCCCACGCGACGAGCTGGGCGGAGGAGAGTTCTTGCAGCATCGGTTCAGCTTAGATCGGCTGGGAGCGTGTTCGGCCCGGCGTGGTGGAACCGGGGACGTCGGACCCGGCCCGGACCGACCGGGTCGAAACGGCACTCCCTTAGCCCTCTCGGGCCGGCCCCGCTTGCCGCCCTACCCCCGGGTGCACCGGTCGTTCGGCCGGGGTTCGGGGAGCGGGCGGCGATCGGTGTCCAGTAGGTTCGCATCGGCGGCTGCGGGCGCGGCCGCCGAGCGGTGGACGTGCGGCTCGACCCCAGAGTATGACGACGGAGAGTGCGATGAACGGCCAGGTGCTGCGCTTGAGCGGCGTGACGGTGCGCCGCGGCGAGGCGGAACTGCTGCGCGATGTGGATTGGACCGTCGAGGAGGACGAGCGCTGGGTGGTGCTCGGCCCCAACGGTGCCGGCAAGACGTCGCTGCTCAGCGTCGCCGCCGCGCAGTTGGGGCCGGACTCGGGAACCGCGGAGGTCCTCGGCGAGGATCTGGCCGGCGCCGACACCACCGAGATCCGCAGCATGGTTGGGTTCGCCGGTTCGGCGGTGGCCAACCGGATCCCCGATTCGATGCCGGTGCTGGATCTGGTGGTCAGTGCCTCTTACGGCTACCTGGGCCGCTTCGGTGAGGAGTACGGCACGGTCGACTACGGGCGCGGACGCGCGCTGCTGGCGCGCTGGGGAGTGGGGCACCTTGCCGAGCGCCGGTTCGGCACCCTGTCGGAAGGCGAGCGCAAGAGGGTGCTCATCGCCCGCGCGCTGATGGCCGACCCCGAACTGCTGCTGCTGGACGAGCCTGCCGCCGGCCTGGACCTGGGTGGGCGCGAGGATCTGCTGGGGCGGCTGGCCGTCCTGGCGGGCGACCTCGAAGCCCCGGCCCTGGCGATCGTCTCGCACCACGTCGAGGAGATCCCGCCGGGGTTCACCCATGTGCTGATGATGCGCGGCGGCGCCGTGACCGCCGCCGGGCCGCTGGAGTACGCCATGACCCAGGAGAACCTGAGCGAGACCTTCGGGATGACGCTGAAGGTGGAGCGCGACGGCGAGCGGTGGAGCGCCCGGGCGGTGTGAGCGCGCGCTCGGCTTGCGGCGGCGGGCCGCCGGGCAGCGGGACGGCGCCTGCGATCGGGCATTGGGGATGGCCCTAATACATATATCCGGACGCCCGTAATCGGCGGGGCTGTCCGCATGTGGCCAGGTGGCCGCGGTTTGGTCCGAGATCACCGGACTGCTGCGGGGACGCGCGCGCACAGCCGTCCTATGATCGCCGCGTGTGTGCGGTATCCGAGCCGTCCGCGCACACCGGTCGCGGTGCACCGGCCGCGGTGTTCCGGCGACTGTGCAGTGCCGCCTGTTGTCCCCCGACCTGTGCCCCCGACAGGAGAGCCGGAGCCGCCCTGATGGGAACCATCGTCATCATCCTGCTGATCTTCGTGGCCATCCTGGCAGTGGTCGGCTGGCGCAGCGTCCGCATAGTCCCGCAGGCCATGTACTACGTCGTGGAGCGGTTCGGCGGCTACCACCGCACGCTCAAATCGGGGTTCAACATCGTGGTGCCCTTTGTCGACCAGGTCCGCGAGCGCATCGACATGCGCGTCCAGGTGTTCACCTTTCCGCCGCAGCCCGCGATCACCCAGGACAACCTGTCGGTCAACGTCGACACGGCCGTCTACATCCGGGTCACCGACCCCTACAACGCCACCTACCGGGTGGCGAGCTACAGCCAGGCGGTCGAGGAGCTCGCCTCGGCGACCCTGCGCAACGTCGTGGGCGGGATGGACCTGGAGCAGACCCTGACCTCGCGCGACGAGATCAACAGCGAGCTGCGCGCGGTGCTGGACGACGCCACCTCCGAATGGGGGATCGAGGTCAGCCGGGTCGAGCTGAAGTCCATCGAGCCGCCGGAGTCGGTCCAGGAGGCCATGGAGAAGCAGATGCGCGCCGACCGCGACAAGCGCGCCGAGATCCTCAATGCCGAGGGGCAGAAGCAGTCGGCGATTCTGCGGGCCGAAGGCGAGCAGTCGGCCGCCGTGCTCAGCGCCCAGGGTGCCGCGGACGCCGAGAAGGTGCGCGCGAAGGCCGAGGCCGAGGCGATGACCGTGCGCGCCCGCGGCGAGGCCGACGCGATCACCATGCTGGCCAAGGCGCTGAAGACCGGCGAGGTCAGCCAGGAGGTACTGGCCTACCAGTACCTGCAGAAGCTGCCCGAGATCGCCCAGGGCGACGCCAACAAGCTGTGGATCGTGCCCAGCGAGATGGGCAGAGCGCTGGAAGGCATCGGCAGCCTGTTCGAGGGTGCCCGCGGTGCTGCGGGCACCGCGGGTGCGGCCGGCGCATCCCGCGAGGCGGTACCGCCCGAGGCAAGGGACCCGAAAGCCGACTCCAGCGGGAAGATCGCGAACCACCGGCTGCAGGGCTGATCCGAGCCGACCGACCCGAGCCGACCCGAGCCGGTCCGCGCTGGGCGGCGCCCTAGACGCCCTGGACGCGCTCGGCGCTGGGGGCCACCGGGGCCGATGGCCCCGCATGGCCCCGCAGATGCCCGTGAGCGCCCATGAGGGCTCGCAGGCGCCCGCGGCCCGCCCGCTGCGGGCGCGCGGCCGTTGCCTGCGCTCTGGTGCCCGCTCATGCGGCGCACACCCCTGCGGCGCCCGCGGCGTGGGTAGGTGTAGCGCACACGCCGGGCCGCGCCTTCGCGGGGACATGCTGCGAAGGCGCGGCCCGGCAAGCCGGGCTCAGTACGGCGGCCGGAGGGGCCGCCGGAACGGCCGCAGCGCCGGGATCAGGGTTCGGTCTCGGCGTAGACTTCGGCGGCCAGTTCGGCGTCCTGGCACCGGCCCTCGCCCGGTGCCGCCGGGTTCCGTTCCTCGTAGCGGGCCCGTGCCGCGGTCAGCAGATCCCACCACGAGGTGACATCAGGACGGCGGCGCAGCAGCGCGCGGCGTTCGCGTTCGGTCATCCCTCCCCAGACGCCGAACTCGATGCGTCCGTCCAATGCCTCGGCCAGGCACTCGGTGCGCACCGGGCAGCCGCGGCAAATCAGTTTGGCGCGGTTCTGCGCGGCACCCTGAACGAACAGTGCGTCGGGATCGACCTCGCGGCACAGTGCGCGGGTCGCCATTTCTGCAGTCCACATGTTGCCCCACTCCCAAGATCAGCATGTGTGTTGTTTGCGCCGGCGGGCGCGGTCGCCGGCGGGTTGGGGTGAAGGGGGACATCGGCCGGGAACAAGCCCGCTCGCTGGTCCGGACAGGGGGTCGGTTCTTCGCGGCGGGCCGGGGTTTCGGCTCGCTGTGTCCTTCCTCACCGCTGAGGTCGAAACTACGGACCGGCAGAGACGACCGACAGGCCCCATTGGGCCCATTTCTGATATAGCCCGAGTGGGCCATAGCCAACGGGACCAGGAGTCGCAAGGCGGGTACCCGGTGTCATCGGCGGCGGGTGCGGAGGGCGTGTCCAGCGGCGGCCCGGTGCGCGGGCGCAGCGGCTGGAGCGGCGAATGTGACGCAGGGCGCTCCGGGGCGGCATGCGCGCACTGCGCCGACCTGCGTAGACTGTATGCAGCGGGTCTTGGTTCGGTCGATCTGGTTGACCTGGCCGATCCGGTCGGTTCACCGGCCGGCAAGCGGTCCGCGCGGCGTGCGGAGCCGGTGTTCGCCAGTGCGCTCCCGCCGATAACCGTCCGGATGTTCGCACCGATGTGCGCAATACGTGCCGTTGAAAGGTGTCCATGAGTCTGTGGGAGGCGCTCGCCGTGCTGGCGGCGGGAATCGGCGCCGGCGGCATCAACGCCGTGGTCGGCTCCGGGACCCTGCTCACGTTCCCCGTGCTGCTGGCCTTCGGCTACGCCCCGGTGACCGCTTCGATCTCCAACAGCATCGGCCTGGCACCGGGCACGCTCACCGGTACCTTCGGTTACCGGCGCGAGCTGCGCGGCCAGGGCCGCCGGGTGCTGCGCCTGGCCGCGATGTCGTGCCTGGGTGCCCTCACCGGCGGCGTGCTGCTGCTCAACCTGCCGTCAGAGGTCTTCGAGCGGGTCGTGCCGGTGCTCATCGGGCTGGCCTGCGTGCTCATCATCGTCCAGCCGCGCCTGGCCAAGTGGGTGCGCAACCGCAACAGCGGCCGGGAGCGTTCGGGCGGCGGGCCGCTGCTGCCGCTGGGCGTCTACGCCGCCGGCACCTACGGCGGCTACTTCGCGGCCGCGCAGGGCATCGTACTCATCAGCGTCCTCGGCACCGCGCTGGACGAGGACATGCAGCGGATCAACGCGCTGAAGAACGCGCTCGCCGCCACCGTGAACGCGACCGCCGCGGTCTTCTACATCACCTTCGGCGATCCCGCCTGGCCGGTGGTGGCGCTCATCGCCGGCGGATCGGTCATCGGCGGCTACGCCGGCGCGTGGCTGGGCCGCCGGCTCAAGCCGTTCGCGCTGCGGGGGCTGATCGTGGCGGTCGGGCTGACCGCGGTGGTCCAGCTCGTGCTGGAACAGCTCTGACCCGACCGCCCGCCTGGGCCGGTCCTACCCCGCAGCCAGGTACCCGCGGCGCTCGGCGTCCTCGATCAGTGCCACGGCATAGGACCCCAGCGCCTCCGACCCCTCCGAGATGGTCTTCACCCGCTCGGCCACCTGCGAACGGGTGACACCGTGGCGCACCCAGGTACCGCCCTCGGTGTGCCAATTGGCGAGCATCGGCGCGAGGCGGTCGATGGCCTTGGCGAAACGCGCCTCAGCGGTTGCGCGCCCCTCGAACTCGTCCCACAGCTCCCGTGTCCGCTCCGCCTGGTCCGCGGGCAGCAGCGCAAAGATACGGTCGGCGGCGGCACGTTCCCGCTCGGCCTGAGTGTCGGCCGCCTGCGGGTCGTAGATGAACGTATCGCCGGCGTCGATCTCGACGATGTCGTGCAGCACCAGCATTTCCACGACCCGGTCGATGTCGGTACCCGCCGGCGCGTACTCGGCGAACACGCGGGCGGCCAGGGCCAGGTGCCAGGAGTGTTCCGCATCGTTCTCGCGGCGCGAGCCGTCCACCAGCATGTTGCGCCGCAGGATGCGCTTCAGCTTGTCGGTTTCCAGAATGAACCGGAGCTGGGACGTGAGCCGTTCGTGATCGACGCCGCTGGCAAACACCGGTGCCGGTTCCGTCACGTAAGTCGCCCTCCTAGCACACACAATGAATCGTCACGTTGAAACCAGGGAGTTCCCGGCCGCCACGGGGATGATGATCCCATGCAACGGGGGCCGGCTGACGCCGGAGCGTCCGACAGAGGAGACTGCATGGAGCGGCGAATGAACGCACGGCCACGACTTATCGTCATCGGCGGCGACGCGGCGGGGATGAGCGCCGCCTCGCAGGCCCGGCGGCTGCGCGGCGCCGAGGATCTGGAGATCCTCGCCCTGGAGCGCGGACCCCACACATCGTACTCGGCATGCGGAATCCCCTATCTGGTCGGCAAAACCGTATCGAGTCCCGGCGAACTCGTGTCGCGCGACCCCGAGACATTCCGCCGCGACTTCGGTATCGACGTGCGCACATCGGTAGAGGTCGAAGGGATCGACCTGGACCGGCGCACGGTCACCGCACGCGCAGCAGGCGGAGGTGCGCGCGAGGAACCCTTCGACGAGCTCATGGTCGCCACCGGCGCGGTGCCGGTGCGCCCCGACCTGCCGGGAATGGACGCCCCGGGCGTGTTCGGCGTGCAGACGCTCTCCGACGGCATCGCGGTGCGCGAGTTCGTCGACACCGCCGGTCCGCAGACCGCGGTCGTGGTCGGCGGCGGCTACATCGGCCTGGAGATGGCCGAGGCGTTCGTGCAGCGGGGCATGGAGGTGCACCTGGTCGAAGCGGCGGCCGAGCCCATGGGCACCCTCGACCCGGACATGGGCCGGCTGGTGCGCGACGCCCTGGTGGGCATGGACGTCCGCGTGCACCTGGGCGAACCGGTCACCGGCATCGAGACCGGCCCTGGCGGCCAGGGGGTGCGCGCGGTGGTCTCCTCGCGGGCGCGCTACCCCGCCGACGTGGTCGTGCTGGGCCTGGGGGTGCGGCCCAACAGCGGTCTCGCGCGCGGCGCGGGTATCGACATCGGCCCCACCGGGGGTATCGCGGTCGATGCCCGGATGCGCACCTCGGCCGAAGGCGTGTGGGCGGCCGGCGACTGCGTGCAGAGCCTGCACCGCGTCTCGCAGGGACCTGTTGCCATCGCCCTGGGCACCCACGCCAACAAACAGGGCCGGGTGGCGGGCACCAACATCGGCGGCGGCTACGCCCGGTTCGGCGGCGTGCTGGGCACGGCCATCAGCAAGGTCTGCGGCTTGGAGGTGGCGCGCACCGGGCTGAACGAGGCCGAGGCCGAGCAGGCCGGATTCGCGTTCGAGACCGCCACCCTGGAGTCCACCACCCGGGCCGGCTACTACCCCGGCGCCGCGACGATGACGCTGAAGATGCTGGCCGAGCGCCGCTCCGGCCGGCTGCTGGGCGCCCAGATCGTCGGCTGGGAGAACGCGGGCAAGCGGATCGACGTGCTGGCCACCGCGTTGTGGAACGGCATGGCGGTCGAGGACATCGCCGCCATGGACCTGGGCTACGCGCCGCCGTTCTCGCCGGTGTGGGACCCGGTGCTGATCACCGCGCGCAAACTCGCCGAGCGGATGTGACACCCCCGGTGCCCCTGGCGCCCCTGATGCCCCCGGCGGCGCCGTGCCGCCGCGTGCCGCCGGCGGCGGGCGCTCAGGACAGCCGGACGGTCGCCTCGGCCGCATCGGCAGGCCCCGCCGCTTTCATGTGCGTGTGGAACCACTCGACCAGGGCGCGGTCGGCCAGGACGTTGCCGGGAGCGGGCGGGCCCGGCTGCAGCCCCGGCTCGGGTCCCATGGTGTGGGCGAGGTCGGGGATCTCGATGTGGCGCAGCGCCTGCGCGGGGTATCCCGCCTCGATCAGGGTGTCGTGCAGGGCCCGGCCCCGCTCGGGCGCGATGACATCGTCCTGCTGGCCGGCGGCGATCAGCAGCGGCGGCTGGGGCCGGCGGGCGGCGAGGTCGCCGGCGCGGGTGGTGAAGTCCAGCCAGGCGGCGACCTCGCGCGAGGTGTCGTTCCAGGCGTAGGGGATGCCCAACCGCCGCTCGCGGGCCGCCAGCACCGCCCGCGGCTCGATGACCGGGTTGACGACCCCGGCGGCGGCGATCGGCAGCCGGCTCTCGGCGAGGGCCAGCAGCGCGGCCGCGCCGCCCGCGCCCACACCCATCAGGCCGAGCGGGGAGTCGGCGACCGGGAACTGCTCGCGCAGGTCGGCCACCGCCCGGGAGAGCTCGGCCGCGGCCTGCTCGACGACGGGGCCGTAGAGCTCGATCAGGTAGTCGGCCTGCCCGCGGCGGTTCACCTCGGCGACACCGCCTTCTGGCAGCCGCGCCCCGAACATCGGCAACCCGAGGTAGAACCGCCAGGCGGGCAGCGAAGCCAGCGGCAGGGTGCCCGCCAGCGCGGTCTCGCTGCGGGGCGGCTCGAACGCGTGCAGGGCGACGACCATGGGAGCCGGGCCGGCGGTGACCGCGGGCGGCACGGCGACATAGGGGATTCCCGCCGCCGTTCCCATGGTCGGCTGAGTAGGGGTGCTGTCGGCTCGCACTGGAGGATCCTCCTGTAGTTCGGACGCCGAAAGCCGTCTAGTGGCGATCTCGACCGACCTCATTCGTGCTGAGAGTGCATGTCGCAGCCTAGTTCAGCCGAAGTGATTGCCGAGGTAGTTCCGCAACAGGAGCTTGGCCTCCTCGATCAGCCGGGGATCGCCATCGGCGTCGCTGCGGAACGCCAGCTTGAGTACCGCATCGGCGGCCTCGACGGCCACCAGCACCGCCCGGTCGACCTCCTCGCTTTCGCCGGCCCCGCCAATGGAGGTGAGGAGCAGGCGGATCCGGGTGGCGATCACCCGGTTGTTCTCGGAGCCGGAGTCGAGCAGCCTGGTGTCGACCGTGTCCCCGAAGTGCAGGCTGCGGAACCCGGGGACGGTGCGGTGCATCGCAAGATACTCGTCGATGATGACATCGGCCGCCTGGGTCCAGTGCTCGCGGGTGCCTTCAGCGAGGCGCTCGCGTAACCGGGCGGTGAACATGTCGAGATAGCGCAGGCCCAGAGCCTGCGTGATCGCCTTCTTATCGGGGAAGAACTGATACACCGACCCGATCGCCACGCCCGCGCGTTCGGCGATCCGGGTGGTCGACAGCTCGCTGTAGCCGCCCTCGTCGAGCAGTTCGGCGCAGGCGTCGAGCATGCGCTGCACGCGCACCATGCTGCGCTGCTGCGCCGGCAGCCGGCGCAGCGGGGCGCGGGCCAGTGACGCACTTGCGGCCGTGTCGGCACCTGCGCGGTGGCAGCCGCCGGCGCCCGTGCCGCCGGTCTCGGTCCCGGCGGCGGGTCGGCCGGGCTCTGCGGGTTCGTCGCCTCCTGTGGGCGGCGTGCGGGTCGCGCTCCCTGTTGAAGTAGTCATCACGCCCCCTCTGACTGTGCCCCGTGTCCGGTCGGTTCCCATTGAACGGCGGGAACGGGGCCGTGATCGGCAGTCTGACCGCATACGGCCACCTGCCGCGCGCGGAGGCGGATCGCACGGGATTGCACGGATCGCTGTCAGAAGCGACCCGCCGGACTTGGTACGGAGCCTGAGGCTGAGTACCGTCGCCGGAATGGACCTCCCAACGCCCGCCTCCGACATCGAGGCGTTCATCCGAGAACTCCCCAAGGTCGAACTCCACGTGCACCTGGAAGGCTCCATGCAGCCGGCCACGCTGCTGGAGCTGGCCCGCAAACACGGCGTCACCGGTGTTCCCGGGTCCCTGGAGGAAGTCGGCGACTGGTACGCCTTCCGGGATTTCCCGCACTTTATCGAGGTCTACCTCACCTCCATGCAGGCACTCGCCGACGAGGAGGACTTCGCGCTGCTGACCGCCGACGTAGCAGCCCGGCTGGCCGCCCAGAACGTCCGCTACGCCGAAGTGCACGTCAGCCTGTACGCCCACCTGATGCGGGGCGTGCCCGCCCGCGTCGTCTTCGCCGGGATCGAGCAGGCGCGCGCCGACGCCGAGCGCAGGCACGGCATCAGGCTGCGCTGGATCCCCGACTTCCCCGCCGACTACGGGGTGCACACCGGTGAACAGACGCTTGACGCGGTACTGGCCGACGGCCCGGAAAGCGTCATCGGGTTCGGCGTGGGCGGGGTGGAGGTGCCGATGGAGCCGATGGCCGGCCTGTTCGCCCGCGCCCGGGCGGCCGGACTGCACAGCCTGCCGCACGCCGGCGAGCACGGCGGCCCCGAACGCGTGCGCGAGGCGCTGGACCTGCTGAAGGCCGAACGGATCGGCCACGGCATCGACGCAATGCGCGACCCCGGGCTCGTCGCCCGCCTGCGCGACGAGCAGGTGCCGCTGGACGTGTCGCCGACCTCGAACCTGCGCACCGGTGCCATCGGCCGGATCGCGGACCACCCGCTGCCCCGGATGGCGGCGGCCGGGCTGGCCGTGACGCTGAACTCCGACGACCCGCCGATGTTCGGCACCGACTTGACCAACGAGTACCGGACAGCCGCCCAACTGGGGCTGGACCCCCACGGCCTGGCCGGCCTGGCACGCAACGGTGTGGCCGCCTCCTACCTCGAGGAGTCCGACAAGCGGGTGCTGATCGCGGAGATCGACACGGTGCTCGCCGGACACGCGCACACCCTGTAGGCCCGGGGCACCCGCGCGCCCCCGGCAGGCGGGTCCTACCCGGCCGCGTCCGCGCCGCTGCCGCCTTGGCCGCCGCCCTCGGGGGACTGGGTGAGGTCGAGTCCGCACGCGTCATTCATGGCCTGCCACTCCGGCATCTCCTCCTCGGCGGCGGCGCCCTCGTAGACCCGCGGGACGCCGTCTTCGAGCTGCGCCGGCTGCCACTGGTCGCCGACCACCTCGCCGTTCTGGAAGGTGAGGGTGAGCAGCCCGGTTTCGGCGGTGGGCCCGTAGTAGTTGTAGAACCCGAAGTTGCCCAGGCCGTACTGGACAAAGGAGTCGCCCAGGTAGCCGCTCGGCGAGATCTCGTGGGCGTGCCCGCCGACCACGGCGTCGGCGCCGGCGTCGACGAGGTCCTGGGCCAGGTCGGGCGCGTGCGCCTTGGGGCAGTAGTCGCCGACCAGTCCCCAGTGCAGGTAGGTGATAACGGTGTCGGCCTGCTGGGTGGCGGCCGAGACCGCCTCGACCAGCCGGCCGCGCATCTCGTTCTTGGCCGAGGCGAGGCCGGGCTTGTCCTTGCCGGCCGTCCACGCTTCGAGGAGGTGGTCGTCGAGGACGTCGGTGGCGCCGATGACCGCGACCTTGCCGCCGGGTGTGTCGAAGATCTCGGGCGCGTAGGCCTCCTCGGCGTCGAGGCCGGCGCCCATGACGCGGACCCCGGCCTCGTCGGCGTTGGCCAGGGTGTCTTCGAGGCCCTCGACGCCGTAGTCCATGCCGTGGTTGTTGGCCAACGAGGCCACGTCGATGCCGGCCGACGACAGCGCGGTGAAAGCCGGCGCCGGTACGCGGAAGCGGTATCCCCCTCCGGGAGCCGGGGTGCCGCGGTCGGTGACCGGGGTCTCCAGGTTCACCATGGCGACGTCGGCGGTGGTAAGCGGGGTGGAGATCGGTCCCATCGCGGTCTCGGGGTTCTCCTCCAGGCGTCTGCGCATCACGCCCTCGAAGATCACGTCGCCGCCGATGGCCACCGTGATGGGCGGGTTTTCGCCGGCCGTGTCCGCAGCCGGGTCCGCGGCGGCCGCACCCGGGTCGGTGCTTCCGCCGGTGGAGGTGCCGGCCGAGCAGGCGGCCAGCATGGCGAGCGCCGACGCCGCTGCTCCGGCGCGCAGCAGGACGGGAAGTCCGGTGGTGAAGGAGACACGGGCCATATCAAGCTCCAGGTCGAGGCGGCTGCAATGGGGGGCACGGGGCGCCGCCGTGAGCGGGCGCGGCCGCCGGGCCGGTTCCCTGCCGTGCGGCGGGGGGAGCGCGGTTACTCGGGGAGGGCGCGCTGCCACAGGCGGCACGAGTTTACTGTCGCTCCGCGGGTATCCGCGTGCGCGGTGCGCGGGAGAGTTCCCATGGCGTCCGGACGGGGCGGATACCGGGATTAACCCAGGTCAAACGGAAGGTAAGCGTTTAACTGGAATCTCTCGTTTTCTTGAGTCATTCCAGTTTGTGTCCTACAGTGGGGATCATGGACAACGTCGCCGGCGATCTTCGCTCGGCCGGACTCCGGGTCACCGCGGCACGGGTGGCCATCCTTGAGGAGGTCCGGTCCGGCAACCACCTCGACGCCGAACGCATTGCGCGCGGCGTGCGGGGCTCGCTCGGCCACGTCTCGACCCAGGCGGTCTACGACGCGCTGCATGCGCTGACCAAGGCCGGCCTGCTCCGGCGGATCGAGCCCGCGGGATCGCCCGCGCGCTTCGAATCCCGGGTCGGGGACAACCACCACCACCTGGTCTGCCGCATGTGCGGCGAGGTCACCGACATCGACTGCGTGGTCGGCCGGGCTCCCTGCGTGGAGCCCTCTGAGTCGCACGGCTACGCGATCGACGAGGCCGAAGTGGTGTTCTGGGGCGTCTGTCCGCAATGCCAGGCACAGAGTGCGGGATCCGACAGCGGACCGCTCGCGCAGGATCAGGGCGGTCTGTGACTCCCTTGCTCCGCCGCGCCGGCTCCGCCGCGGAATGGCACCGCGAATCCCGGCCTGCGCCGATCCACGAGGCCGCTTTGAGCATTTTCGAAAGGTGCGAGCAGTGAGCGTTCCCTACAGCACGGACGACGCCGGCCACCCGGCGCCCAGCGACGGTCTGTCGCAGTCGGTAGGCCCCAATGGCCCGCTGCTGCTGCAGGACCACTTCCTGATCCAGAAGATGGCCCACTTCAACCGCGAGCGCGTTCCCGAGCGCGTCGTGCACGCCAAGGGCGGCGGCGCCTTCGGCGAGATGGAGATCACCGAGGACGTCAGCCAGTACACCAAGGCCGACCTCTTCCAGAAGGGCAAGAAGACCCCGCTGCTGCTGCGGTTCTCGACCGTGGCCGGCGAGCTGGGCAGCGCCGACAGCCAGCGCGACCCGCGCGGGTTCTCGCTGAAGTTCTACACCGAGCACGGCAACTACGACGTGGTCGGCAACAACACGCCGATCTTCTTCATCCGCGACCCCTCGAAGTTCTCGGACTTCATCCACTCGCAGAAGCGCCGCGCCGACAACCAGCTGCGCGACAACAACATGCAGTGGGACTTCTGGACGCTGAACCCCGAGTCGGCCCACCAGGTCGCGTTCCTGATGACCGACCGCGGCATCCCCAAGACCTGGCGCCACATGAACGGCTACGGCAGCCACACCTTCCTCTGGTACAACGCCGACGGCGAGAAGTTCTGGGTCAAGTACCACTTCAAGACCGACCAGGGCGTCGAGAACCTCACCGCGGGCGAGGGCAAGTCCCTTGAGGCCGCCGACCCCGATGCCCACCGCCGCGACCTGTGGCAGGCCATCGAGCAGGGCGACTACCCGTCCTGGACCGTCAAGGTGCAGATCATGCCCTTCGACGACGCGGCCGACTACCGGTTCAACCCGTTCGACCTCACCAAGGTGTGGCCGCACAGCGACTACCCCGAGATCACCATCGGGAAGTTCACACTGAACCGGAACCCGGCGAACTACTTCGCCGAAATCGAGCAGGCCGCGTTCGAGCCGTCCAACCTGGTTCCCGGCATCGGCACCAGCCCCGACAAGATGCTCCAGGGCCGGCTGTTCTCGTACCCGGACACCCACCGCTACCGGATCGGCCCGAACTACCTGCAGCTGCCGGTCAACCAGCCCAAGTCGGCCACCCGCAGCTACAACTTCGACGGGCCGATGGCCTACTCCAACAACCAGGACCCGGTCTACGCGCCCAACACGGCCGGCGGCCCGGTCTCGGCCAACGAGCTCTACGAGCCCGAGGGCTACCAGATCTCCGGCGAGATCACGCGCTCGGCTTACGAGCTGCACAAGGAGGACGACGACTTCGGCCAGGCGCGGACCCTGTGGGAGTCGGTCCTGACCGAGTCCGAGCGCGCCAACATGGTGAGCAACATCGTCGGGCACGCCTCGGCGCCCGAGGTCACCGGCGACATGAAGAAGCGCGTGGTCGAGTACTGGACCAACATCCACCCCGACCTCGGCGCAGGTGTGGCCAAGGGCCTGGGCGTGCAGTCCTAAGCACTGCGGCCCCGGGCCCGCAGGCTTAAGCACTGCGGCCCCGGTCCTGTGGTCCCGGCCGGTTCTGCTGCCGGGACCGTCCAGGCGGCGGCGCCGAAAGGCGGGGGCGGCGCGTGCGCGCACCGCCCCCGCCCGGCGCCCGGCCCCGGGTGCGGATCCGCGATACCGCCCGGTATTGCGGATCCGCACCCGGGGCTTTTTGCTGTCGGGGCGGATCGCCCTTTGCGGCAATGCGGGGACTCGGGATAAAGACGGTTGTTTTCCGGTGGCCGGTAAGTGCCGATAGTGCAGTGGCGGGTCGTAGCCCGTGCTTTCCAACGGTGTATTCCGTTCGATAGGCGCCTGTCCATTGGTATGCACTCGCGCGTATTGTAGGTGCATAGAAGGCGTAATGTGGAAATGATGGCATTCGTAGTTGTTTGTCGTGTTTGGCGGGTCTTGCGGGGGATATCCGGTGCGGGGGTCCGGCGCCGCGGCCCGGCCGCTCGGCTGCCGGGGTGCCGTCTTCCGGTCGCCGAACAGCGCACACTCCGTTACGTAGTAGTACGAGTTCGCTGCGCCCCCGGATAAGTTGTTTTTTCGGGCGAAACGCATGACAGGCCGATGAAAACTGCTAGCGTGGTCGGACAACGGCGCAGGGAAAACATACCCGCCCTTTTCCGGGGCGGCGCCGTCAGGCTGCCGGTGGCACGAAGACGCCCAATCGCGTGCCCATGTACGGCGACAGCCGATTTCTGCTGTTCCATTCGGCTCGGCGGTTCACTCACCCCGCCTCGGTGACGCCATGCCCCCCAATAACGAACACGCCCTCCGTGTTCGCGTCCGCGAAAGGTCATGCCCGAACATGCGCAAGCGCTTCTACACGTCCTTGTCCGTCTCACTGCTGACCGCCGGCCTGGTCGGCGCGTCCCCGGCGATGGCCTTCGCCGGCCCTGAGACAAGCGGCTCCGGCGGCGTCGCCAGCGGCAACCAGATCAATGTGCCCGCCGACATCAAGGCCGAACTGTGCGGCAACGCCGTCTCGGTCCTGGGCATCTCCTCGGCCGACTGCACCCGCGTCTCCAAGGTGCTCTACGCCGCGAGCGACGCCGGCAAGGACTCGCCGCAGACCGACGGTTCCGGCGGCGTCGCCAGCGGCAACCAGATCAACATCCCGGTCGACGCCGCCCTGGACCTGTGCGGCAACTCCGCGGCAGTGGGCGGGGTCGCCAAGGCCGACTGCACGACCGTCGTCAAGAAGCTGGCCGAGAAGACCGAGGGCGGCGAAGCGCCGCAGACCGACGGTTCCGGCGGCGTTGCCAGCGGCAACCAGATCAACATCCCGGTCGACATCGCGCTGGACGTCTGCGGCAACTCCATCTCGGTGCTGGGCGCGTCCAAGGCCGAGTGCACCACCGTGGTCAACGTCATCGAGAAGTCGCCCGACAACGGCGGCGGCGAAGCGCCGCAGACCGACGGTTCCGGCGGGATCGCCAGCGGCAACCAGGTGAACGTCCCCGTCGACGCGGCCGTCGACATCTGCGGCAACGCGGTCGGGGTGCTGGGCCTCGCCAAGGGCGAGTGCATCGAGCAGATCTCCAACGGCGGCGGACACGACGACGGCGGCGATGACGGCAACGACAAGCCGGACGACGGCGGCCAGGACGAGCCCGGGGACGGCGACGAGCAGAATCCCGGCGGCGACGGCGATGACGGCAACGACAAGCCGGACGGCGGCGAGTCCCCCGCGCCCGAGCCCACCACCGACCCCGCTGCCGACAACACCCCCGACGCCAAGCCGGCGCCCGGCAACGGCGACGACACCAACGCGTCCGGCGGGCTGCCGCTGACCGGCCCGGCCCTGGGCGGCCTGGTCGCCGCGGCCGTTGCCGCGCTGGGTGGCGGCGGCGCCGCCATGTACTTCAGCCGCCGCAAGGCCGCCGCGGCCGGCGCCGACAACGCCTCCGACGAGGGTGCTGAAGACTAGAACAGGCGCCATCGGCGAGTCGGCGCTCTTTGTAGCCGGTTCGCAGGGCGGGCCGCGCGCACCCAGGGGTGTGCGCGGCCCGCCCGCGTTTGCCCTGGGGCGCAGCGGGCCGGCGGTGTAGTGGCTGGTGGGGGCAAGACCGACCCGCTGACCGGCCGCGCCGCGGCTCCTATAGCCTCGAAAACGTGCTCCGTGTCCTGCTTTCTCCGCGCATGCTGGCGTTCCACGCGCTGGTCGTGCTGGTCGTGCCCTCGTTCATCTGGCTGGGGTTCTGGCAGCTGGGCCGCTGGGAGGACAAGTCGGCGGCGGTCGACATGCAGGAGACCAACATGGCGGCCGAGCCCGTCGCCGTCGAGCGGCTCACCGGACCCGGCGAGGACGTCGCCGCCGGCGACCGGTGGCGCCCGGTCACCGCGACCGGGCAGTACGACCCCGAGCACGAGCTGCTCGTGCGCAACCGCACCGGCGACCGCGGTGTCGGCCTGCACGTGCTGACTCCCCTGGTCACCGACGACGGAACGGCGCTGCTGGTCAACCGCGGCTGGATCGAGCAGCCGCCCACGGCGACCAGCAGCCCCGATGTCCCGGCTCCGCCCGAAGGACGGGTCACCGTCACCGGCCGGCTGCAGTTCAGCGAAACCGAGGAGAGCACCGGCATCCGGGTGCGCGGCGGCCTGCCCGAGGACCAGATCATGGTCGTCAACGTCGACCGGATCGCTGCGGACCTCCCCTACCCCGTCTACGGCGGCTACGCCGAACTGACCGAGCAGCGGCCCGAGGGCACCGACCGGCCCGAGGAGGTCTCGCCGCCGGAGTCCAACACGGGTATGAACCTCTCCTACGCGGTGCAGTGGTGGGTGTTCACCGCCATCGCGATCGGCGGCTGGGGCTTCCTGATGCGCCGCGAGGTCATCGAGGCGCGCGGCGGCGGAGGTGGCGAAGGCGGCGGCGAACCCGGTCCGGACGCGCACGAGGCACCGGACGGACCCCCGGACGCCCCAGAGCCCGAACCGGAGCCCGCCGGGCCGGATCCGGAACCCGTACGCTCCGACGCCCGCCTGTAGCAGCGGCCCCGCCCGCAGTGCCCCGCGCCGGCTCGGTAAGCCGGCGAACGGGTGGCAGGATCGGGGCATGACCGACGACCTGGACGCCTCCGACATTCAGCGCGTGACACGGCGCGCGGCCGGACCCGATGAGAGCGCGGCGGCCAACCGCGTGTGGTGGGAGCGCGCCGCCGACGAGTACCAGATCGAACACGGCGCGTTCCTGCGCGACACCGGGTTCATCTGGGGCCCCGAGGGCCTCGACGAAGCCGCCGCCGGACTGCTCGGCCCCCTGGAGCGGCTGCGCGGCGCGCAGGTGCTGGAACTGGGCTGCGGTGCGGGGCAGTGCTCGCGGTGGCTGCGCGCCCAGGGTGTCGAACACGTGGTGGGTGTGGACGTGTCCCGCCGCCAACTCCAGCACGCGCGCCGGATCGACGAGGACACCGGGCTGCGGGTGCCCGCAGCCCAGGCCGATGTCCAGCGCCTGCCGTTCGCCGCGGGCGCCTTCGACCTGGTGTGCTCGGCTTACGGCGGGTTGCCGTTCGTGCCCGACGCGGCGGCGGCCCTGGCCGAGGCGGCGCGGGTGCTGCGCCCGGGCGGGCGGCTGGTGTTCTCAGTGAGCCACCCGTTCCGCTGGTGCTTTCCCGACGACCCCGGCCAGCGGGGCCTCACCGCCGACCAGTCCTATTTCGACCGCCGCGCCTACGTCGAGGAGAACGCCGCCGGCCGGGCCGTCTACGTCGAGCACCACCACACCGCCGGCGACTGGGTCCGCGCGCTGGCAGGCGCGGGTTTTGTGCTGCAGGACCTGGCCGAGCCGGAGTGGCCGGAGGACAACGAGGAGGTGTGGGGCGGCTGGAGCCCGCTGCGCGGCCGCATCCTGCCCGGCACCGCGATCTTCGCCGCCGAACGCCCGTAGTACGGGCCCGCAGCGGCCAACGCCTCTGCGCGGCCGGGAACCGCTGAGCGGCGAGGGCCGCACTTCGGGAGCCGCGCCCGCCCGGTCAGCGGGTCAGCCGGGTCAGCCGCTGAGGCGTTCGGTGGTGGCGCGCAGGGCGGCGGGGTCGATGTCCGCCCGGGCGAGTACCCGGCCGGCCGCCGACTCCGGAACGCGCAGGATGCCCAGTAGCAGGTGGCCGCTGTGGATCGTGCCGCCCTTGCCCGCCAAGCAGGCCTCCAGCGCCTGCTCCAGCGACGACCTGGCCGCCGTGGAGAAGCGGATGTGGCCGCTGGTGGCACCACGCAGCCGCCCGAGCAGGCCGCGCCTCTGCGGGGACCCCTCGGCTTGCGCGTCCGCTCCCACACCCGCGGGTTCGGGGTCGGGGGCCGCGGCCTGCGGCGGGACCTCCTGCCGTACCAGGGTGCGCAGGGCGTCGATGCCGGTGCCGTGCTCGTGCAGCGCGCGGGCGCCGGTGCTGTTGCCGTCGGTGAGCAGTCCCAGCAGGAGGTGCTCGGTGCCGATGCGGCGGTGTCCGATCGTGCGCGCTTCGTGCTGGGCCTGCACGACGGTCTGGCGTGCTTCCGGTGTGAATCGCTCGAACATCTGGGAACCCTGCTTTCCGTTGCGGTGTGCGCCGGGCCGTGGTGCCCGCCTGTTTGTCAACTTATGTTGACCGCATGGCAGTGTCAACTGAAATTGACCAGAAGGCGGATCGGCTGCCGGGCACCCGCCGGCCCGCCGGCTTGCCGCCGCGCGAAAGTGCGCCGCAAGCCGGCTTCCGGGGTGGGCGCGGAATGTGCGCCCGAGCGGCCGGGCTCAGTCGGTAGCGGGTTTGCGCAGGTGGTGGATCCAGGCCGGCGGGATATTGGCCAGGACCCGCTCGGTGCCGATGCCGTAGCGGTTGACCCATTCCTCCACCACCCAGCTCGACCGGGCCTGGCGGAGGTAGTCGGCGCGGGGGGCGACGACCGCCTTGACCTGCTTGGTGTAGAGGTAACCGAACAGCGAGACGCGGCCGCCGGGGCGCAGTACGGAGAAGTAGTACTCCAGGATCTCGCGGACTTCCTCGGCCGTGAAGTTGGCGAAGGGGAGCCCGGAGACGATCACGTCGTAACTGCGGTCGGGGCCGAGGTCGGTGACCAGTGCCTGGTGCAGGTTCGCGCTGTCGGCGATCAGGTTCAGGTCGGGGTCGGAGACAAGGAGTTCGGCCAGGTGGTCGGCGAACTCGGGGTTGGGTTCGACCAGGTCGATCGTGTCGCCCTTGCGCATGTGCTGGGCGATCACCCGGGAGACGGCTCCGGTGCCGGACCCGGCCTCCAAGATCGACAGCGGGGCGTTGGGGTCCTCGCGTTCGTCGACGAACCGGGAGAGCGCGTGCCCCAGGGCGCGGCTGCTGGGAGCCACCGCCCCCGTAGCGCGGAAGGTGCGTGCTGCCTGCCGGACGAACAGCCCGGCATCGCGCAGCCGCGAATCTAGACCAGTGGATTGCAGTGGATTCTGTGGCGCTGCCATGCCAGAACGGTAGTGCCTATCACCGTAAGCCGCAGGTTAGCCGGTCCGGCGTGTGACGTGTAGCATAACCGGGTTTTCCCGCGAGAGCGGATGGCATGTGGCGCATCCGACAATTCCGGCGGAGCCGGGCGTTGCATAACGGGTTGCCGACAAGAGGCGGACCTATGGCGGATACGCGCCGAGCCGCGGGTAGAGGTGCGCCGCGGGCAGGCCCGCGATAGTGGGCAGCAGACCCGAAACCACCGAGATCCGGACGCACGCCGCCTGTGTAGGGAGAACAGCAGTGAGCGAAACCGAGGGCACCCCCGAACCGGAAACCGCGCCCGCGCCCTCCGGCGGGCGCCCCGGGCGCCGCACAGCACTGGTCACCGGCGCGTCGTCGGGCATCGGCGAGGAGTACGCGCGCCGGCTCGCCCGGCGCGGCTACAACCTCGTGCTGGTGGCGCGCCGCAGCGAGCGGATCGAAGAACTGGCCGGCGAGCTGACCGGCGAGTGCGGCGTGGACGCCACCGCGCTACCGGCCGACCTCGCCGACCCCGACGACCTGGCCCGCCTGGAGGAGCGGCTGCGCGCCGACGGCACGGGCGGCGGCGACGGCGCCGCACCCGTCGACCTGCTCGTCAACAATGCCGGCATGGGCGGCGGCGGCGAGTTCGCCGAGCAGGACCCCGGCGAGGTCGACACCATGCTGGACCTCAACGTCCGCGCCGTCCTCCGGCTCGCCCGGGCGGTCATCCCGGTCCAGGCCGCCCGCCGCAGCGCGGCCGGGCTGGCGCCCGGTGCCGCGCCGCGCATGGGCGTCATCAACGTGTCCTCGATGGCCGGGCAGTTGGCGGCCAACCCCGGCGGAGCCGTCTACGGCGGCACCAAAGCGTTCATCCGGCTGTGGAGCGAGAGCGTGTCCTTGGAGGTCGCCGGAATGGGGGTGCAGGTCACCGCGGTCCTGCCCGGTTTCGTGCGCACCGAGATGACACGGCGGGTGCAGGAGAGCGGCGTGCCCGACCTCGCGTTCGTGCCCAAGGAGCGCGTCGTCACCGAGTCCCTGCGGGCCTGGGCCGCCGGGCGGACCTCGGTCGTGCCCGGACCGCAGTACAAGACCGCCGACAACCTGCTGCACCTGATCCCCCGCACCCTGGTCAAAAACGTCGTACGGCGCAGTGGCGCCAAGGGGGTACTGCGCAAGCTGGAGTGAGCCCGGCCGCATAAGCCGCTCGTCATCCGCTGTTCCGCCGAGCGGGGTCACGACCGGGGGCGGCGTGCGCCTAGGCTGGGAGGGCACGCCGCCTGAGGAAAGTGATCATGAAGACCTTCGATGAGCTGTTCGCCGAGCTGTCCGAGAAGGCGCGTACCCGGCCCGAGGGCTCGGGCACCGTCGCGTCCCTGGACTCGGGCGTGCATTCCATCGGCAAGAAGGTCGTCGAAGAGGCCGCCGAAGTGTGGATGGCCGCCGAGTACGAGTCGGACGATGCCGCGGCCGAGGAGATCTCCCAGCTGCTCTACCACCTCCAGGTGCTGATGCTGGCGCGCGGGCTGCGCCTCGGGGACGTCTACCGGCATCTGTAGGCCGGTCCGGGCCTTGCCGCCGCGACCGGCCGCCGCCGAGCCCACCCCTGCCCGCAGTCGACGCTCAACGAGGACACTCCTGCCATGGCCGACCAACTCCGAATCGCCGTGCCCAACAAGGGCCAACTCGCCGAACCCGCCAGCGCAATGCTCCGCGAAGCCGGCTACCGCCAGCGCAAAGACTCCCGCGACCTTGTGCTGGTCGACCCCGAGAACGAGACCGAGTTCTTCTTCCTGCGCCCCAAGGACATCGCCGTCTACGTCGGCGAAGGCATCCTGCAGGCCGGAATCACCGGCCGCGACATGCTGCTCGACTCCGGTGCGCCCGTCGAGGAAGTGCTGCCGCTGGGATTCGGCGGCTCCACCTTCCGCTTTGCGGCGCGCGGCGGCTCGTCGATGACAACCGCCGACCTCGAAGGCAAGCGGATCGCCACCTCGTTCGAAGGGTTGCTGGAGCGCTACCTGAGCGAACGGGGCATCGGCGCCCGCGTCATCCACCTCGACGGCGCCGTCGAGAGCTCCATCCAACTGGGCGTGGCCGACCTGGTCGCCGACGTGGTCTCGACCGGCACGACCCTGCGCAACGCCGGGTTGGAGCTGTTCGGCGAGCCCATCCTGGAATCCGAGGCCGTGGTCATCCGCCCGCGCGGCGCCGCCGAGGACCCCAAGATCGAGCAGCTGCTGCGCCGACTGCGCGGGGTGCTGGTGGCGCGCGACTACGTGATGATGGACTACGACGTCCACGCCGAACAGCTCGACGACGCCGTGGCGCTGACCCCCGGCATGGAGGGCCCCACGGTATCGCCGCTGCACCGCGAGGGCTGGGTGGCCGTGCGCGCCATGGTCCCCCGCAGCACGGCCCAGCGCATCATGGACGACCTGTGGGAACTCGGCGCCCGCGCGATCCTGGTCACCGACATCTACGCCTGCCGGCTGTGACCTTCGGGCCGTCCGCAGCAGAACCCGAGGTCGTCGACCGCACGGTAGGTGCCACCGGCGGCGAGCTGGTGCTGCGCCGCGCCGGCGGGCACTTCGAGATCATCAGCAACGGCGTGTTCCTGATGGACACCCGCGACGGCGCCTCCGAGCGGGAGATGGTGCGGGCCTGCCTGGAGCCGCTGCCCGCTGCGCGCGGCGGCGGTTCCGGGGCGCGGGTGCTGATCGGCGGCCTCGGCGTCGGTTTCTCCGCGCGTGAGGCGCTGGACGACCCGCGGGTGGAGCACGTGCTGGTGGTCGAGCTGGAACCGTCGGTGGTCGAGTGGCACCGCGGCCCGCTGGGCGCCGCCGCAGGCCGGCCCGCCGCGGACCCGCGGTGCGAGGTGGTCTGCGCCGATTTCGTCACCTGGGTCGCCGAGGCGGCCGAGCGCGCCGCGGTAAAGGGCCCGTGGGCCGACGCGGTCTGCCTGGACATCGACAACGGCCCGGGCTGGACGGTGAGCGAGGGCAATGGCCGGCTCTACCGGCCGGCGGCCCTCGCACAGCTCCGCCGGCTGCTGCGCCCGGGCGGCACGCTGGCGTTCTGGAGCGCCATGCGCGCTCCGGCGTTCGCCGACCTGCTGCACGCGGAGTTCGGCGCCGTAGAGACGATCGACATCCCGGCCCGGGCCGGCGAGCCCGACCTCATCTACCTCGTCCGGACCCCGGACCGGTAGGCGGACGCCTGCACAGGCCCGCGGGGCCTTCGGCGACGCCTGCCGGGCACCGTCCGCCGACCTCCTGCCATCGGCGTTCGTTCCTCAAGCAGGTGTTCGCATCGCGCGGACCTCCAGTGCGATGAGCCAGGTCCATCCGATGATGTTCGTCAGGCGTTGCCAGATACCGAGGGTGTCGGGCGCTGCCAGAGCGACGACGAAGGTCGCCGGCATGGCGACGCCCGCGAGGATGCAGTACCACCGCCACAGTGGGGTGGCGCGCCAGCCCGAGGCGGCGAAGCAGGCCGCTATCAGCGCAGCGGAACTGACGGTTCCCACAACGTTGTGGGCCAGGCCGTGCCAGGTCGGATCGCCGGTCGGTACCGGATCGGAGACGAATACCCCGGAGAGAGCCAGGCCCATTCCGACGAGGACGACGAACCTGCCCGTCCAACGGTTCACTGTTTGCGATATCGCCGAGGCGGACGCCGTGACCAGCAACCCGGAGATGATGAAGTTGGCGATCTGCAGCCACCCCCCGCGGCCGATCCCGGCCTCGCTGACCGCGTCGCTTACCGGGTTGTAATCCGGCTTGATGGCGTCGTTGACAAGGAAGAGCAGCATGAACAGAGCCGCGCCCGCAGCACCGCATAAGAGCAACCGCTGTCGTGGATTCATCGCGCGCACAGGTATCCCAAGGATTCGAGCCGGAGTCCGTCGTGGGCCGGTCGGCCGCCACGGTGACGACAGCCTATGCCGTCACCGGAACTGGCCGGTGCTCCGGGTATGGCTGTCTCCTGCCGACTCGGGCGTTGACGGTGGCCTGCGGTGCCTCGGGCCCTCTGGGTGGTGATATGGCTCCTGGCCGTGCCCTATCCCCGAGATTGCCGGATGATGGCGGGGCGACGATGGCGATCCGCTCCCCCTGCGGCCAAGGCGGCGCCGCAACCGGCCTTGTAGGTTCGTCGTGAACGCCAGCGCCAGCTTCTGACCCCGCACGCCGCACCGGAAAGGCCCCTCGTGCACGAGGAGACCCCCCCACTCCCCGACGGCCCCCCCAACCCGTTTGCCTCCGGCCGGTTCCTCGCGGCCGCCGCCACTGTCGGCGTGCTCGTGGTCATGGGGTTGGTCGTGACCATCATCATGCTGATCGAGGGCAGCTCGCCCGACAGCTCCTCGTCCCCGTCCTCCGAGCAGAGCCAGGAAGGCGCGGTCGGCGAACAGGAGTACCCCGACGACCCAGCGACCTCTGCGGTGCCGCGTAGCGACGGTAGCGAGAGCGTCTGCGGCCTCGCGGGCGCAGAGGCCACCGACTTCACCGCTTGGCCCCAAGACACCACCTGGCAGACGGTGGGCACCTTGGAGGCGCCCTCCAGCACGGTGCACGGGCCCGGACAGACCGAAGACAACGGCTACCGCCACTGCTATGCGAAATCGCCCTCCGGCGCGGTGATGGCGGCCACCAACTTCACCGCCATGGGCACCGACCCCCTCATCACCCCGGACCTGGCCGAACACATGCTGGCCGAGGGCGAGGGCCGGCAGGCGGTGCTGGAGGAACTGGAGTCAGGCGGAGCCGGCTCCGACACGAGGACCCCCGGCCACATCGGCGGGGCCAAACTCGTGTCCTACACCGGCGAGCGGGCCCGGGTGGAGATCGCTCTGGTCATCGAGGAACCACAAGCCATCGCGGCCCACTCGGTCGACTTGCGCTGGGCGGACGGCGACTGGAAAGTCGTCACCCGCGACGACGGGCAGATGATCATTCCCCAGGTCATCATCTACTCCCTGGACGGCTACGTGCTGGGCCCTGAAGAAGAGGATGGGTAGGGAGAGCTATTCGGGGTAGCTCGTGCAGTTCCCCTCAATCTGGAGGAACTTCAGCGGCACTGCCAACCCGAATCGGGTCGCCGCGAGCTTGTCCGACAGCTCGAGGTCGCCTTCCTCTGGCCGTCACTGCTCTTCGAGTCCCACTTCCTCGGGACTCCGCCCGTGGCACGCATGGCACTCCAGGTGTGCGGTCCTGTATTAGCACCCCAACCCCCTGGTGGCGAGGGCCCTGGGCCGGTGCGTGGGAGTGTTGCGTCGGGAGCCCCCCCGCGGGTTACTTGTCGTCCTGTCGCCGATATTTCGGGGATCCCGGACCCGCGGCACGATTAAGGGGCGCGCCGTGCGGCACGCCCCTTAATCGGCTGTGCGGTTCACTCCGCTGCGGCCTCGCCGTCGGCCTGCTGCTTCTCGATCTCCTTGCGGACCTCGTCCATGTCCAGGTCGCGGGCCTGGCGGATGAGGTCTTCCAGGCTCTCCTTCGGCAGGGCACCCGGCTGGGCGTAGATCACGGTCTTGTCGCGCACGACCATCAGCGTCGGGATGGACTGGATGTCGAAGCTCGCGGCGAGCTCCTGCTGGTCCTCGGTGTCGACCTTGGCGAAGACCAGGTCGTTGTGCTTCTCGGAAGCCTCTTCGTAGACCGGGGCGAACTGCTTGCAGGGGCCGCACCAGGACGCCCAGAAGTCGATGAGAACGAACTCGTTCTCCGTCAGGGTGTCGTTGAAGTTGTCCTTGGTGAGGTCGATCGTGGTCACGAAGTCTCCTGGGTAATGGTTGACGATTGCTTCCCCCGTAGAGCGGTCGTGCCCGCTGTTTTGTTCCGCAAGCGTCGGGGTCAGCACGGATGCGGACGCGTGTGGGGAGGCGCCGTCGGACAGCGTCGCACACGCCGCCCCGATGCTGGCAATCCCGACATTACGCCTGATGAATACCGGTTTGGGAGGAAAAGGTGGCGGTCACTAGGGTCATTGCTGAAGATGATCACCACCGGTCGCCCATCGGGCGGCGGACAGGGGGCAGGCGATGGCCGCGGGCAGAGATCTATCCGCGGGGGAAACGGCCGGAGCCGGCGGCGGCGAGCGCCCCGGCGGATCCAGGGGGCTGGAGCCGGACTACCGGTTCACCCTGGCCAACGAACGGACCTTCCTGGCCTGGATCCGCACCGCGCTCGCGCTGATCGCGGGAGCGGTCGCCGTGCTGCATCTGGTACCGCTGGACTGGCACGCAGGGGTGAAGCTGGCGGTCGGGTTCGCGCTCACCGGTCTCGCGGTCGTCATCACGGTTTATGCGCCGCTGCGGTGGCTGCACGTGCAGAAGGCGATGCGGCGCGAACAGCCGCTGCCCATGAGCGCGCTGCCGGTCATCACCGCCGTCGGGGTGGCGCTGGTGTGCGCCGCCGTCCTGTTCGGGAACTACTGGTCGTGATGGGGCACTGGACGAGCACGGACACGCCCGCGGACATACCGCCGCAGGAGCGCAGCGGTTCCCACGCCCCGTTCGGCGGCGGACTGCAGGCCGAGCGGACCCTGCTCGCCTGGCAGCGGACCCTGATCGTGCTCATCGCCGTGGCGCTGCTCTACCTGCGCGACCCGGTCGACACCGCGCAGGCGGCCGTCAGCGAAAACGCGGTCTACCGCCTGTTCCCAGTGCTGGGAGTGCTGCTGGCGGTGGGGTTTCTCATCGTGCACCTGCGCCGCCGCTGGCGCTCCACCGGCCACGGC
Organism: Streptomonospora sediminis; assembly: GCF_054778995.1. Lineage (NCBI taxonomy): Bacteria > Bacillati > Actinomycetota > Actinomycetes > Streptosporangiales > Nocardiopsidaceae > Streptomonospora > Streptomonospora sediminis. Next base: position 437,669 of record NZ_BAAGYZ010000005.1, on the reverse strand, counting down.
CTGTGCGACGACCGGACCGGCCGCCCACCCGCTCCGGTAGCGCGCCCCTGGGCACTGGTACTGGCCAGCGCGGCAACGGCGCTGCTGGCGTTCGCGGTGGCTGTGGGCGCGGTGCTCGGTTAGGCCGGAGCCGGAGTTGGGGACGCGGGTGGTCGTGGTTCGGCCGCCCTTGACTCACCCCGACATCCGCGCCGACGATTACGAGGTGAGCAAACCGGAGCAATCCGAGAGCGGGGGACATTCGCATGCAACTACGGTTCCTCGGCAAGGAGAGTAAAAGCGGCGACAGCCCTACCCTCTACGCCACCGACCGCGACACCTACCTCGTCCAGGGCTACACCGTCCCACCGGCGATGCGCGCGAACCTTGACCTGGCCGAAGGGAACACCTGCGTGGTGATCTACGATCGGCTACTCGGGCACCTCGCCCGCGACGGCATCACCGGAACGCCGCACCGCCGGCGCCCCATCATCGCCGCCGTCAACGAGGAGTCCAGCGTGATCGAGGGAGCCGTGGTCACTGACACCCGGGCGCGCGCCCGCATGCGCATCCCCGACCACGAGGATTGCGTGGAGATCCCCAAGGCCGCCCTCGCCGCCCTGATGGGAGTACCCGGTTGGACCTGATCAGTCCCGAGCAGCGCAACAAGCTGTTCGAGACCTTCGAGAGCGATGCGTTCCACCTGGAACTGCGCGACACCTACCACGTGTCCGGCGAGGAAGACCCGTTCACCGCCTGGTTGGACGGTGTGCCCGACGACCAGGCATGGCTGCAGCCCTGGCTGGACCTGATGCGTTCGGCCACCGCCTTGGGCCGCACCGTGCGGCGGGTGCGCGTGGTCACCGAACCCGTCTCCGACTACATCCGTTTCGAGCACGAGGGCACCGCCGACAACATCGCCGCCGGTGAGGACATCCGGTGGCTACCGCGCCACCACCTCCCCGAAGGGCTGGCGCTTCCCGCCGGCGGGCGGGACTGGTGGCTCTTCGACGATCGGCTCCTGGCCGTCGGCCACTTCGACGCGCATGGCCGCGTGCTCGGCTCCGAGCTCGTCACCGATCCTCAGACCGCGGCCGAGTGCGTCCGCGTCCGCGATGAACTGTGGGCGTTGGCCATCCCGCACGACACCTACGCCCCCCGCTGAGCCTGCATGTCCAGTCAGGCCCAGCAAGCACGGGAAGCGCTGGGGGGCCGCCTGCGCGACCTGCGCAAGGATGCCGGTCTGACCGGGCGGGCCCTCGCCGCCGCCGCGGGGTGGCAGCTCTCCAAGGTCTCCAAGATCGAGCACGGCAAGCAGAACCCCACCGAGGACGACATCCGCACCTGGTGCTCCCACTGCCGTGCTGAGGACCAGGTGGGCGACCTCATCGCCACGGTCCGCCACGTCGAATCGCTGTGGATGGAATGGCGCAAGGTCCTGCAGACGGGAACCCGCCGACGGCAGCGGACCTCGATCGGACTGTATGAGCAGACGCGGCAGATCCGGGTATTCGAGCCCGCGATGGTGTGGGGTTCGCTCCAGACGGCCGAGTACGCTGCCGCGGTACTGCGCACGGCCGTGGAGTTCTACGGCATCCCCGATGACGTGGAGGAGGGCGTGGCCGCGCGGATGGAGCGCCAGCAATTCCTCTACCGCGGGTACCGCCGTTTCTCCTGCTTGCTGGGAGAGCAGGCACTGTACACCAGGATCGGCGGGCCCGACGTCATGCGCGGGCAGCTCGACCGGCTGCTGGCCGCGATGTCGCTGCCGCGGCTGAGCCTCGGCATCATCCCCGCAGCCGGTCCGGGCGGCATCGTTCCAGGGGAGGCGTTCGCCATGTTCGACGACCGCGCCGTCATGGTGGAGACGGTCTCGGCCGAACTGACGATCACCCAGCCGCGCGAGATCGAGCTGTACGCGAGGGCGTTCACCCGGCTGCAGCAGTCCGCGGTCTACGGCCAGGCCGGGCGGGACCTGATCCACCGGGCTGCTGACTACCTGAGTTGAAGCAAACCAAAGCAAACATCTCGCGCCCGAGGTGCGCCCCTTTCTAGCTTCGTTGCATGGCTACCGCATCCCCGGATCCCGGCCTTGACGGCCTCAACGAGACCTACGCCGACCGGTGGCGCGTGTGGCGTTCGGTCGACGAGTACGGGCGGCACGCCGCCTGGTGCGCCACCAACCTCGATCCCGCCGGCGACCGGGTGCCGACATTGCACGCCCACACGCTGGCGGAGCTGGAACGGCAGATGGCGGACCCGCCCCGGCGCGTCCGTACCGGCTTGCCGGACCTGCGGGCGCCGCGGTGACCCGCGGCAAGCCCGAGAGGGGCCAGGACCGCGACGACCCGCCGTATGAGCCGCCGCGGCGGATCTCGGGTACCGAGTGGGATTCGGACTACGACGAGGCCGTGCTGCCGCCTGACCGGATGACCTACGGCCCGCAGACCTGATGAACGGCCGCGGCCACACAGACCTCCGCGCGCCGGTGTGGCGGATCACCGCCCCCGAGGGGCCCGGCGCGCGGAGCCACACCCCCTGCCCCCGGTGCGGCGCGGCACCGGGCAGGGCCCACCCACCCCCACAAGAGGAGGACACACAAGATGGCACAGTGCAGCATGTGCGACGGGACCGGCGTCGTCTGGACCGAAGGCGACGGCGACGGCAAGAGCCCTTGGAAATCCCGCAAACCCATCCCCTGCCCCGCTTGCAACGGGAAAGGCCACAAATGACCGACTGGTCGCCGGCGCGAGCGGAACTCGCCGCCGCACTCGACACCGCCCCCGAAATCGCCGCCGCCTTCGCAGCCGTGCCGCGGGAAGCGTTCATTCCCGACCGGGTCTGGCCCACCCACCTCGGTGACCCCCTGGACCGCGCCGACGACCCTCGCACATGGGCGGAGCTGATCTACGCGGACCAGCCCATCGTCACCCAGGTCGATGACGGCCAGGTCGGCGGCATCGGACGGCCCTCGTCCTCGTCGTCCATGCCGTCGATGATGGCCCGGATGCTCCAGGCCGCCGACCTGGGCCAGGGGTCGCGGGTGCTTGAGGTCGGCACGGGGACCGGCTACAACGCGGCGGTGCTGTGTGAACTGGTCGGGGCTGGGAACGTGACCACGATCGAGGTCGACCCCGCGGTCGCCGAGGATGCGCGCCGGCGGCTGGCCGCTCTCGGCCGCAACCCCGCGAGCCTGGTCGGCGACGGGTCGGCGTCCGTCGAGGGCGGCCCGTTCGATGCCGTCATCGCCACATGCAGCGTGATCGGCGTCCCGCCCGCCTGGATCACCCAGACCCGGCCCGGCGGGGTGGTCGTCACCCCGTGGGCGCCGGCGCCGGACCTGCCGAGCGGTCTGCTGGCGCGCCTGGTGGTCGGCGCGGACGGCGCGGCCACCGGCCGGTTCGCCGGTACCTCCAGTTTCATGCGGCTGCGGTCCCAGCGCTGGACCGGCGGGCCGCCGCATGACCTGGACGCCGACCCCGAAGTGCGGACCCGTGCCGACGGCGACCCGCGCGACGTGGTGATGGAGGATGCGGGTCTGCAGTTGGCGCTGATGACCGGCCCGTGGCGGTTGGGGATGCGCTGGGACTCACCGCGCGCGGACCCGTATGTGTGGATCTCGGCCACCACCAGCCCGTCGTGGGTGCGGTTGCACGGTGACGGGCGTGTGGAGCAGGGCGGGCCGCGCCGGTTGTGGGAGGAGCTGGTCGAGGCCCGCCGGTGGTGGGAGGAGAACGGGCGGCCGGCGGTCACCGGATACGGATTGAGCGTCGATACCGCAGGAAACCACCGGGTGTGGTTCGGTGCCCCGGACGGGCCGTCGTGGCGGCACCCGGGGGTGGCCGGGTAGGTCTTGTACCCGGTTGCCTCAGAGCAGGCGGGACAGTCCCGGGGATGCGGGCTGCTCACAACTGAATACGCGCAGGTCAAACGGCTTAAGGGGCCGGACAGCGGGAATCCGGCCCGACACGCCCGCGCTGCGTCGATCAGGAGGCCGCTTCGGCCGGGCTGTCAGAAACGCCGGGCCGATCGGCGGGTCAGGACGCCAGGGCAGCGCGCGGAGGCGGGGCCTGGGCTCCCTTGTGTTCGATGATGGAGTTGATGATGTCGTCGAGCCGCCACTCGGGTTCGTAGTCGATCAGGCTGCCTGCCAGCGCGGTGTCGGGCATGCGCCGCCGCATGTCCTCATAGCCTTCGCCGTAGGCCTCGTCGTAGGAGACGTAACGCAGCTCGCTGTCGGACCCGGTGAGGTCGATGACGCGCCGGGCCAACTCGGCGATGGAGACCTCCTCCAGCCCGCCGAGGTTCACCGCGCGGTTGCAGGCCTCGGGAGTCTCCAGCAGCCGGACCATGGCCGGCACGACGTCGAAGACCGAGCCGAAGCACCGCCGCTGGGTGCCCTCGCCGTAGACGGTGATCGGCTCGCCCGCCAGCGCCTGGTCGACGAAACGCGGCACCACCATGCCGTAGCGGCCGGTCTGGCGCGGGCCGACGATGTTGAAGAACCTGGTGATGACACACGGCAGCCCGGAGTCGCCGCCGTGGATGTAGGCCACCAGCTCGTCGAGTCCCTTTGCCGCGGCGTAGGACCACCGGCTCTTCAGCGGCGAACCCAGGATGCGGTCGGCGTCCTCGGTGATCCCGTCGGCGTCGTTCTTGCCGTAGACCTCGCTGGTGGAGGCGACGAGATAGCGGGCGCCGTGGGCGACGGCGGCCTCGACGACGTTCTCGGTGCCGTGCAGGTTGGTGCGCAGCGACTCCAGCGGTCTGTCCACAATGGTGTGCACACCCACCGCCGCGGCCAGGTGGAAGACGGTGTCGCCGCCGGCGACCACGTCGCCGACCAGTGCTCTGTCGAGAATCGATCCTTTTACCAGCTCGAAACGCGGGTGCCCTTCGAGCTGCTGCAGGTTGGACTCGGAACCGGTGGACATGTCGTCCAGGGCGACGACCTCGTGCCCGTGGGCGATCAGGTGGTCGCACAGATGCGATCCGATGAATCCGGCTCCGCCGGTTACAACGGCCTTCAAGTTGCCTCCCCCTCATCAGGGTGCTGCGTGGAATACGCGGACCTCGGTGGTGCTGCGGGGCTCGGGCCCGTAACAGGTCAGGCCAGGCAGCGCATCGCGTAATACGCCTCGGCGAATGCGACCCCGCCCTGCATCCCGCGCAGCACGGCCAGGCTCTGCAGGGTGAGCTCGGAGCGTGTGTGCGGGTGATCGTGGAACTGGCTGCCGTACAGGCGCATGGCGGCGATCTTGGAATCGATCGCGCCTTGGTCCAACTCGACCAGCATGTTCGGTGCGGCGGCGGGCTCGTAGCGCCACTGATCGGCGGCCTCCTCGTAGGCGAGCATGAGGCCGGGGTGGTGGCGGCGCTGGGCGTTGGAGGGCCGCAGCGCGGTGTGCACGGCCTCGGCCGCCGCCTGGTGGTCCTGGTTGTAGCTCAGCCGGTGCGGCGCGAGCACCACGGTGGGTTCGACGGCGGCGACGCCGATCGGGCTGCCCCGTTCGACCATGTTGGCGACCTCGAAACGCGGTACCGCGTCCAGGCGCAGGTGGTAGTCGTCGCCGGGGAAGGCGATGTGCCAGTCGTCCCAGCGGAAGTGGTCGGCGACCTCTTTGATCTCGCCCACGCGCTCGTTCGCGGTGGAGTAGCCCCGAGCGGAGATATCGGCGGTGTCGCCGACCGTGAGGAACTGGACGTAGACCTCTGCGCCGGCGGACTTCGCCTTGTGCAGCAGCCCGCCGCAGCCGAGTACTTCGTCGTCGGGGTGCGGAGCGATGACCAGGAGACGCTGTTTGGACCAATCGATCATGATGCGGTGTCCTTCGTGGAGGATTGGAGAAGCGGCGCGAAGTGCCGCCGGCGGCCGCCCCCGCGGTCGGTGTGCGGTGTGCGGTGTGCGGACAAGGCCGGATGAGCGGCTTCGGGCTGCGTTCGGATGTGCGGGAATTCGCTGTTGGGGACGGCCGCGCTGGGCTAGCCGTCCGCGGACCCGGCGCGGGTGTCGCGCAGTAGCCGCAGGCCCTCGGCCGGACCGGCGTTGACCAATAAGTCCAGGGCGGCCATCCGGGGGAGGAACTCCGCCTCGACCCGGTTGAACTGCGGGTACTCAGGGTGCCGGAACCGCTGCCACTCCACGTCGATGCCGTACCGGCGGAAGGCCGCGGTGTCGATGTAGCCGCGGGCTCCGTCGCCGGAGAGCATGGATGTGGCGCCCACCTTGGCGGCGATCTGGGCGAGGAGCTCGCTCTTCTGGCCCGGGAACTCGCCGAGCTCGCTGGCGCGCACCACGGGGGTGCGGATGCCGAAACCGTCCAGGACGGTGCGCATGGTCGCCATGGCGAGATCGGACAGGAGGTGCCAATCCTCCTCGTAGATGCGCAGAATTCCCGTGCGGAACTCCTCCCAGAACGGCGCGCCGTTGTAACAGTGCTCCGCCAGCGTGCGGCGGTGTTTTTCGCGCCAGGAGTGGGAGTTGTCGATGGATTTGTCCAAGATTCGCTCGTTGCGGTTGCGTTGTATTACCGGAACGGTCAGCAGTACCGGTCCGCTCTTCGTAGCGACGTAGTTGCGGTTCTGCCACCCCCTGCGCTCGTATTGGACATGGTCGAGTACGACAAAGAGGTCGCTCTGATCCGCCTTGTCGATGAGTCCCAGCCAGGGCAGGTAATGCGGCTGGTGCATGGCGACGCGCACTGCGGTTCCTCTCCGAGATGGTTCCGGCACATGGAGTTGCGCTGACCAGTGCGGACTTCGCGGTGTCGGTCCTTGACGCCGAGTGCGGGGCCGGTCGGTCCGGGATGTGTGTAGGAGGTCGGCGAACACTGCTGATAACGGTTGAAACCAATGGTGAATCCGGAGAAACTGCTGGCATGGGTCCTGCTGCGAGCTCCCCCAGGTATTGCACCAACGGGCACCACGGACCGCAAGGACATGCATTAAGTTTCGTGTGGCCTAGATAGGCCGCCAACTTCCGTGAACTTCTGGCATCTGAGAAACGTCATCTTATTGCTTGCCTTGTCGCCAACGATCGGTCAAACCACCATCAGGAGGACAACCCGTGCGTACGGCGCGTTTCATCGGAAGTTGGCTCGCCGGGGTGATCGCCCTGACGCTTGCCGTGACACTATTTGTGCAGTGGCTGCGGTTCGTGCTCGGCTCGGCGGGCGATGCCACCCCCGCGCCGCTGCTCCTCGGGATGGCCTTCGGGGTCAACCTGTTCGTGTGGAGCCTGGTAGGCGGAGCCCGGCTGGGTGACGACTCGGTGCGGGCGCTGGTCGCGCGCCGGGCGGAGTCCCGGCGCCTTGCGCGGTCCGCTGCCGGCGGGTCCGGCGCCATCGGCCCCGAGCCCGTGCCCGCCGGTGTCGGCGAGGCCGACCGCACCGGCGGCGACCGGGTGCTGGTGCGCTCGGCTACCGCACCCGCCGCCGGCGGGGCAGGCGGCGAGGGCGGCTCCGACACGCCGGGCGGTCCGAACGATCCGGTCGGGGCCGAACCCGCCCGGGGCGCCCACGCGGCCGTTGCCGAAACCGGCGGTGACCCTGATCGGATCCGCCTGGCCGTGGTGATCCCCGCGCACAACGAAGAACCGGTGATCGACGCCGCGATCACCTCGGCGCTGCGGCTCTTCAACCGCTGGGACATCTACGTCGTCTCCGACAGTTCGCACGACGCCACCGCCGACATCGCCGCCGAGACCGGTGTCAACGTGCTGGAGCTGCTGACCAACCGCGGCAAGGCCGGCGCAATCGAGGCGGTCGTCGAGGAGTTCGAGCTCACTGAGCACTACGAGGGCGTGGTCATCCTCGACGCCGACACCGAGCTCGACGCCAAGTACGTCGAGGGCGCCTGCAGACAGCTCGCCGACCCCGGTGTCGCCGCGGTCGCCGGGTTCGTGGTGGCCGAGTGGAAACCCAAGAAGCGCACCGTCGTCGGCCGGCTGATTTCGGCCTACCGCGACCGCCTGTACTGGCTCCTGCAGTACCTGATGCGGTTCGGGCAGACCTGGCGGCACACCAGCACGTCGTTCATCGTCCCCGGGTTCGCCAGCGTCTACCGCACCAGCGCCCTCAAGGCCATCGACATCAACCCCAAGGGACTGGTGATCGAGGACTTCAACATGACCTTCGAGGTGCACCACAAGCGCCTCGGCCGGATCTCGATGAGTCCCGACACACGGGCCTACTGCCAGGACCCGTTCACCCTGGGCGACTACATCAAGCAGGTGCGGCGCTGGACACTGGGGTTCTGGCAGACGGTGCGCCGGCACGGGATCTGGCCCAGCCTGTTCTGGTTCGCCCTGTTCTTCTACATCCTGGAGGTCGTGGTCGTCTCGGTGCTGCTGCTGACCACGGCCCTGCTGGGCGTGTTCACCCTGGCGCCGCCGCTCACGGGGGGCGCGGTGCTGGCGTGGGACGGCTACGCGGCCGGCTATGCGGCCGTCACCGCGGTGCTGCCGCTGACCACCATCCTGGTCGGGCTGTTCGTGCCCGACTACGTACTCACCTGCATCCTCGCCACCGTCCGGCGGCGGCCCAGCTACCTGGTCTACGGGCTGTTCTTCCTGCCGATGCGGGTCATCGACGCGTACCTGACCCTGCGCACCATGCCCCAGGCCTGGACCACGAAATCCGACGGCCGCTGGCAGAGCCCGATCCGCGCATCGCAGGGACTCTGACGGCCGCACCGGGGCGGGTGCGGCCCGCCGGCGTGTGACCCGACCCGCATCGGCGGCGCTCACCACGGCGTTTAGGCTCGATTCAGGCCGAACCACCGCAGCCGCACACCCGCCGACAGCACGAGGTGCCCCGTGGAAAAGAAGCGTCTCCCGTTCACCCTGTACCGGATCCTGGCCTATGTGACGGGCGTCTTCCTGCTACTGCTGACGTTCGTGGCGATGCCGGCGAAGTACCTGATCGGCGAGACCGCGCGGTTCTCGCTCGTGGGCGCGCCCGCGGGCACCGAGACCTTCTTCGGCGAGGAATCGGTGCTGATGCCGCTGGTGGCGATCCCGCACGGCTACGTCTACATGGCATACGTGCTGGTCGTGCTCTGGTTGGCGCTGAACCGGCGCTGGAGCGCACCGCGGACCGTGGGCGTGGCGCTGGCCGGGACCATCCCGTTCGTCGGGCTGTTCCTGGAGCGCCGGCTGACCGGCGCGGAAAAGGCCGGGCAGGCGCAGCCGGCCGGCGCGGCCAAGAGCGGCGGGGCTCAGGAGGTCGGCGCCACCGACAGCTGAGGACCCGCGGCTCCGTCCGCATCGGCCGGGGCGGGGGCGGTTGCCGCAGGAGTGCCTGCGGCGGCACCGCCGCCCGCGGCCGCACCGCCCCCGGCCGACCCGCTGCCGGATGCCGCACCGCCGGGTTCCGGGTCGGCCGGACCCGCCGGTCCGGCACCGCCTCCGGTGCCGCCCGCACCACCGGACGGCCCGCCGCCGGACAGCCCGCCGTCGGCGGAATCGCCGTCGCCGCGCAGCTCGCGGCGCATCAGCGAGATCCAGAACACCAGGACCGCACCGCCGAACACCACCCACTGCCCGGCGTAGCTGACGTTGCGCCAGTTCCATACGGTGCCCTGCGGCGGCTCGGGCGGCGGGATCCTGCGCAGTTGCGTGTCGGCACCGCTGAGCGCGGGGTCGGCCGGGCGCTGCTCGCCGCTGATGATGTAGCCCTCGTAGAGCCGGTAAGGCCACTCGTTGACCAGCAGCGACGGCGCGATCCGGGCGACGTGGCCCTGCGGGGTGTCCATGGGGATGTAGCCGTCCTCGGCCTTGTCGGGCGGGGCCAGCCACCCGGTCACGGCGACCTCGCCTTCGGGCAGGGCCGGGAGCCGGTCGGCGGAGCCGGCGGCGTCCTGGGGGATCCACCCGCGGCTGACCGCGATGGCGGTGTCGTCGCCGGTGACCAGCGGCACCACAACGTAGTACCCCTTCTCGCCCTTGGGTGAGAGCGCCGGCGCGAGCCGCCGGCCACCGGGATCGTAGACGCCGGTGGTGGTCACCGCCTGGTTGCCCTCGCTCTCGGGCATGTACTCGCCCGGTCCGAGCACCTCATCCAGCGGTTGCGCGGCGGCCAGGCGCTCGACGGGGTTGGTCACCACCTCGCGCGAGGGTTCCTGAGCACGTTCGAACTGCCAGTACCCCAGCCCGAGGCATACCGCCACGGCGAGCACGGCCAGCAGATGTATCCCGATCCAGCGGGGCTTGACCAACACAGAGCGCACGTTCCCCAGGCTATGTCCGCGGTTGCGGCCCCGTGTTTTGCCCCCGTATCCAGCGCGTTCTTGACCCTGTGGGCTGCGACTTGGTGCGCCGGTTGAGTGAACATGGATATCACTTTAAGTAATTCGGCGTGACTGAGGGTTGTTTTGGCAGGTCATGATCGGTAGTCTCTGTACCAGAGCGAGAGAGAAAGCTGTTTCGCACGGCGCTCTCGCCACAACATAGAGCTTTGCAGGTCGCGACTCCAGGGGGGAGGAGTCTGCGGCCGTTCCCAAAGGCGAGGGCCGCATCCGTGATTTTGAGGGGGGACACGGAGGCGGCCCTCGCGTCATGCCCGCGGGGACCGGGCCCCCGATTCGCACCCCCGGCGGCCACCGGTCCGAAACCCCGCTGCGCGAGCCGCCCCACCCGCCGGCGCCCGCGATTTCTGCCCGCCGCAGAACGCGCAGGCGGCGCCGCCGCTGCCGTGGCCGCGGCCCGCGCTGCGGCGTAGGCTCGACCCGTCGGGTGCGTGCGTGTTTTGGAGGGCTCCATGGGTGAACAGTCCGCTGCGTGGCACGAGCCGCTGATGCGCGACCTCGTCGGGGGCGTGCTGCGCCGCGCCAGGTTGGAGCAGGGGCGCACACTGCAGGACGTCGCCGACGAGGCCGGGGTCTCGCTGCCGTACCTGTCCGAAATCGAGCGCGGACGCAAGGAGCCCTCGTCCGAGGTGCTGGCCGCGGTCTATCGCGCGTTGGGGCTGCAACTGCTCGACCTGGTCGGCGGCCTGCACACCGAGCTCGCACCCGCTCCGGTACCGCTCGGCGGCGAATTCCGCCCCTCCGGGCCGAACGGCGGCCCCCAGGCGATGCTGCTGGCAGCCTGAGCCGATCCGCCGCCCGGCCCGGGCCCCGGACAGTCCTGCCCAGGGCCCGCACCGCCGGCGCCCGGGCCGCCGGCGCCCGCCATGCTCCGGCCGGAGTGCTCAGGCCGGGCCCACCGCGAGCCTGTCGCCGGAGATCACGGTGTCGACCAGGCCGTAGTCCTTCGCCTCTTCAGCGGTGAAGATCTTGTCGCGGTCGGTGTCGGCGCGCAGCCGCTCGACGCTCTGGCCGGTGTGCCGCGACAGGATCTCCTCGATCTCGGCGCGCACCCGCAGCACCTCGGCCGCCTGGATCTCCAGGTCGGCGGCCTCGCCCTGGCCCTCGCTGGAGGGCTGGTGCAGCAGCACCCGCGAATGACCCAGCGCCAGCCGCTTGCCCGGTGTGCCCGCGGCGAGCAGCACCGCCGCGCCCGAGGCCGCCTGGCCCATGCACACCGTCGAGACGTCGCTGCGCACGTAGTCCATGGTGTCGTAGATCGCGGTCAGCGCCGACGTGGAGCCGCCGGGGGAGTTGATGTAGAGGTTGATGTCGCGCTCGTTGTTCTCGTGGTCGAGGTGCAGCAGCTGGGCCATGACCACGTTGGCGACCCCGTCGTCGATCCCCGTGCCCAGGAAGATGATGCGCTCCGACAGCAGCCTGCTGAACACGTCGTAGGAGCGCTCGCCGCTGGGGGTGCGCTCGACGACCACCGGAACCGTGTACTGCCCGCTCATTTGCTCTCTCCCTGCGCGCCGTGGTTGGGCTGGGCCGGGGTGATCCCCGGCGCGTGCTGTGCTGAGTCGAACCCGAACCTGCGGGCGGTGTCGCCGCCGAGGTCGGCGATGCTCTCGACCACGTGGTCGACGAACCCGTAGTCCTTGGCCTCCTGGGCCGTGAACCAGCGGTCGCGGCGCTGGTCCTCGACGATCCGCTCGATCGGCTGGCCGCTGTGCCGGGCGGTGAGCTCCTGCAGCGTCTTCTTGGTGTGCGACAGGTTCTCGGCCTGGATGGCGATGTCGGCCGCGGTCCCGCCCAGGCCGCCGGATGGCTGGTGCATCATGACGCGCGCGTTGGGCAGGCTGTAGCGCTTGCCGGCCGTGCCCGTGCACAGCAGGAACTGGCCCATGCTGCCCGCCCAGCCCATGGCCAGCGTGGCAACGTCGTTGGGGATGAACCGCATCGTGTCGTAGATGGCCATGCCCGCGTACACCGAACCGCCGGGGCTGTTGATGATCAGCGTGATGTCGCGCTTGGTGTCCTCTTCGGAGAGCAGCAGGAGCTGCGCGCAGATCCGGTTGGCGATCGCCTCGTCCACCTGGCTGCCCAGCACGATCATCCGGCCGTGCAGCAGCCGGTGGGCGATCTGGTCCTCGAACGGTGCGGCCGCGGTCTCGGCGGTGAGCCGCGGAAGCGTGTGCTGAGTGGTTGAGAGCACGTCTCCTCCTTCTAGTGGGTCGTACGTCGCTCTGCTGCCGGTTCGTGCGGGTCCGGGAGCGGCGGTGCTCGCCCGCCTCCGGGCCGGTCCACTCCAGCCTGCGGCCCGCACCCGCGCCGAATCGAGCGTTTCTGCCCTGGGGAGATCTGCCACGGGCAGAGCCCCCGGCGGTACCGGTACCGGTACCGCGCCGGTCCGGGCGTGCGGCGTCCGCCACCGCCGCCCGGTTGACCTCAACATTGGTTTAGGTACGAGGGTGTGGAGCGGACCGGCAACTGCGGACCCGGACGAGCACGACAGGCACGACAAGCACGGACAAGGGAGTGATCGCCATGCGCGCGGTACAGGCACACGGTTTCGGCGGGCCCGAGGTACTGGAGACCGCGGAGGTACCCGCCCCGCAGCCGGGCCCCGGCCAGGTACTTGTGCACGTGGAAGCCGCCGATGTGCTGTTCGTCGAAACCCAGATCCGCAGCGGGTGGGGCCGCGAGCAGTGGGGGATCGAGCACCCGTGGACACCCGGCGACGGCGTCGCCGGCCGGGTCGCCGCCGTCGGCCCCGGAGTCGGCGCCGAATGGGTGGGGCGCCGGGTCGCCGCCACCACCGGCAACGCGGGCGCCTACGCCGAGCGGGCCGTGGCCGCCGCCGAGAGCCTCACCCCCATCCCCGGCAACCTCAGCGCCTCCGAGGCCGTGTCCTACGTGCACGACGGCCGCACCGCCCGGATGCTGCTGGAGGCGACCGGCGCGAAAGAGGGCGAACGGATCCTGGTGACCGCTGCCGCCGGCGGCCTGGGACTGCTGCTGGTCCAATTCGCGCACGCCGCGGGAGCCACGGTCGTCGGCGCCGCCCGCGGCGCGGCGAAACTGGCGCTGGTGCGGGACATGGGCGCCGACGCCGCCGTGGACTACACCGAACCCGACTGGACCGGGCAGGTCACCGCGGCCTTCGGGGGCCGCGGCCCCGACGCCGTGTTCGACGGTGCCGGCGGCACCATCGGCGCCGACGCGTTCGCGATCACCGCGCCCAACGGCAGGTTCTCCGCCCACGGCGCGCCCAGCGGCGGTTTCGCCGCGGTCGGCGCAGCCGAGGCCGCCCAGCGCGGCATCACCGTGCAGGGCATCGAGCAGGCCCAGCCCAGCGGCCCGGCCGAGAGCGCACGGATCATCGGGGAGGTGCTGGCCGACGCCGCAGCGGGCCGGCTGCGCAACCCCATCGGCGCGGTGTTCCCCCTGGAACGCGCCGCCGACGCCCACGCCGCCCTGGAAAGCCGCGCCGTCGTCGGCAAGGTGCTGCTGACCCCGTGAGCACGGGCCGGTGGGGCGGTGTCCGCACCGCAGCACCGGCCCCGCGGCCCCGGCCGCGGCAGCACCGGACCGCCGGATGATCGAGAAACCCCCGGCCGGATGTGTTCGGCAGCTACGCTGGCCACCTGGAGTACCAGGAGGTCGCGCATGGCCGTCGTTTCCCTCCACTACCGCTTTGACGGGCCCCGGCACGCCCCCGTGGTGCTGCTGCTGGCGCCGCCCGGCGCGAAGTGGACGGTTTGGGAGCCGCAGATGCCCGAGCTGACCCGGGAACTGCGCGTGCTGCGGGTCAACCACCGCGGGCACGGCTCGTCGCCGGCGCCGCTCGGCGATTACGCCATGGCCGAACTCGGCGCCGACCTGGTCGCGCTGCTCGACGAGTTCGGGCTGGAACGCCTATCGGTCGTGGGGGCAGGCCTCGGCGGCATGCTGGCTACCTGGCTCGCGGCCACCCACCCCGAACGGGTGCAGCGGCTGGCCCATGTGGTGAGCACGGCGGCCGTGCCGCGCGGCGAGCCGTGGCCGCGGTTGGCGGCGCGCGCCCGGGGCGGCGGCATGGCCGGGGTTGTCGACGAGGCGACCCGGTGCTGGTTCACCCCCGGGTTCGGCGAGTCCCGCCCCGATGTCGTCAAACGCCTGGCGGAAGAGTTCATGGGCGTGGCGGCGGCGGGTTTCGCGGGCTGGTGCACGGCCGTTGCAGGGCTCGACCAGCGCCGGCTGCTGTCGCGCGTGCGGGCCCGCACGCTCGTCATCGCCGCCGCGCACGACCCGCTGCTGCCGCCCGGCCACGGCCGCCGCCTGGCCCGGGGCATCCCCGGCGCCCGGCTGGCGACGGTGCCGGGCGCCGCCCACCTCGCCGGAATCGAACGCGCCGACCGGGTGAACGAACTGCTGACCGAGCACCTGGCCCACTGAGCCCGAGCTGCCGACCGGGCGGGTCGGTCCGGTTAGAATCGGCGCCGGAACCACGAGCGAGTGGCGGTGGGGCCCGCCACGAGAACCCGCGCGAAGGGCGCAGGGCAACCGCGGCCAGGCCGGATTCGCTGTACCGCCGCCTGTACCGCCAACGGTCCCTATCAGGCAGTGTTCGCTGATAGGAGATCCCGCCGTGCCCGATGAACCCGTCCCGCCCCCTGAACGCGCCGGAGCCCGCAGCGCCGAGCCCGCCGCGGCCGTCGACCCCGATGTCGACCTGCACGTTCCACGCCAACGGCGCGAGCTGCGCGACGCGCCCTGGGCGGTGCTCGCCGCGGTTTCCGCCGGCGGCGCGATCGGCGGGGCGGCCCGCTGCGCGGTCGGGTTGCTGGTGCCGTACCAGGTGGGACACCTGCCGTGGCCGACCCTGACCGCCAACATCACCGGGTGCCTGCTGATCGGCGTACTGATGACCGCGGTCGCGCGCGCCCGCCCCGGTTCGCGGTTGCTGCGCCCCTTTGCCGGGCCCGGGATCCTCGGCGGCTACACCACCTTCTCCGCCCATATCGGCGAAGCGCATGCGCTGCTGAGCGGCGGCGCGCCGCTGGGTGCGCTCGGCTACCTCGCGGTGACATTGCTCGGCGGGCTCGCCGCGGTGTGGGCGGGGATCGCGCTGACCGAGCGGCTGCTGGACCGGGGCGCCGCCCCCGCGCCCCATCGAGCGGGTACCGGCGGAGGTACCGGCGGCGGGGAGGTGCGGCCGTGATCGCGACCGTGCTGCTGGCCGCGGCGGGCGCCGCAGTGGGCGCTCCGCTGCGCTACCTCACCGACCGGTTCGTGCAGCAGCGCCACGACTCGCGGTTCCCGTGGGGCACCCACGCCGCCAACGCCACGGCATGCCTGCTGCTGGGCCTGGTCAGCGGCCTCGCCCTGCCAGGGTGGGCCCAGACGTTGGTCGCTACGGGACTGCTCGGCGCCCTGTCGACCTATTCGACGTTCGGCTACGAGACCGTCGCGCTGCTGCGCGATCGCGCCCGGTTCCTGGCCGTTGCCAACGTGGCCGCCTCGTTGCCGGCCGGATTGGGCGCGCTGGTCATCGGCCGGGCGCTGGGTGCCGCGGTCGGCGCGGGGTGAGCGCCGCAGCGCCCAATCACCCGGTCACCCGGCTCACACGATGTCGGGACCGCCCCAGCCGTAGGTGTCGCGGGCGCGGACCGCGGCGAGGTCGTCCTCGGAGAGCACGCGCGGCTCGCCCAGCGCCCGCGCGCGGATGTAGATGCCGCACAGCCACTCCAGCAGGCGCGCGTGCTCGAACGCCTCCTGCGGGTCGGCGCCGAGGGCCAGCCCGCCGTGGTTGGCCAGCAGCGCGGCGCGTTTGCCCTTGAGCGCCTTGACCAGGTGGTCGGAGAGCTGGCCGGTGCCGTAGGTGGCGTAGTCGCCGACCGGGATTGCGCCGCCCAACCGCGCGGCGCTGTGGTGGATCGGCGGGAGTTCCGCCAGGACCGCGGAGACGACGGCGGCGTGCTCGCCGTGGGCCTGCACGACCGCGCCGGTGTCGGTGGTGCGGTAGGCGGCGGTGTGCAGCGTGGTCTCGGCGGCGGGTTCGCGGCGGCCTTCCAGCACCCCGGCGTCGACCGACAGCACCGGGCAGTCGGCGGGTTCGACCCGCTCCAGCGGTATGCCCGCCGGGGTGATGGCGATCCAGGAGCCGCTGCGGATGCTGACGCTGCCGCCGTCGTGCCGGGCCAGGCCGGTTTCGGCGAGTCGGCGGGCGACGCGGCACACGTCGCGGCGTTCTTGCTCCAGCAGCATGGGACCTCGGCAGTCTCCCGGCACGGCGGGGTTGGGAAGGGCGGAGGCGCACACCGGCACCGGCACTGCCACCGCACTGCGGCATCGCATTAGGTATGCCTTATCTACGTTAACCCGATATGGGGTTGTTCTGTCCAGGTGGGGCCTTGATGCGGATGTGTATGGGCCGGACGCCGGTGGGATGTGCGCCGGGGCGGTTGCGGCCCCGGCGCAGGCCGCAACCGGGGGCGGACCGGCGGTATCGGCGGTAGCGGCGGCGTCCGGGGGCGGAGCGCCGGGTGGGGCGCATCACCCGAACAAGCTGCGATTTCAGGTCTTCTGCGCAGGTCAGCTATGGTCTAGCGATTGCCGCCCGCTTAGTAAAGAACCTGCAACGTCCGTTTGTGGCCACTTCACCTGGGGAGGAGGGTTCCGTGACTGGACCTGACCTACGACTCCCGGCCAAGCCCTACTTGTCCGAGCCCGGCTCGGCCCGCGCCGAGAGCAACTACATCGACGGCGCCTGGTGCGCCGCGGCCAAAGGCGGTATCCGCGAGGTAATCAACCCCTACGACGCCTCGGTGCTGACCGTCGTCAGCGAAAGCGGAGCGGGCGACGCCGAAGCCGCTGTCGCCGCCGCCCGCGCTGCTTTCGACCAGGGCGACTGGGCCCGCCGGCCCGCCGCCGAGCGCGGCGCGATCCTGAACCGCATCGCCGACCTGCTGCAGCGCGACCGCGCCGAGATCGCGCTGATGGAGTCCCTCGACACCGGCAAGACCATCGAGGAGGGCGGCATCGACGTCGACGACGTCACCGCCGTGTTCCGCTACTACGCCGGCCTCGCCGACAAGGACGCCGGCCGCGTGGTCTCGGCCCCCGAGGGCATCTTCAGCCGCGTCGTCTACGAACCCGTGGGCGTCTGCACGATGATCACCCCCTGGAATTACCCGCTGCTGCAGCTCTGCTGGAAGATGGCGCCCGCCATCGCCGCCGGAAACACCATGGTGGTCAAACCCAGCGAGATCACCCCGGTGACCACCTGCAAGCTCTTCGAGCTGTGCACCGAAGCCGGCGTGCCGGCCGGCGTGGCCAACCTGGTGCTGGGCACCGGTGCCGAGGCCGGATCCGCGCTGGTCGAGCACCGCGACGTCGACCTCGTGTCCTTCACCGGCGGCCTGGCGACCGGCAAACGGATCATGGCCGCAGCGGCCGAAACCGTGAAAAAGGTCGCCCTGGAGCTGGGCGGCAAGAACCCCAACATCATCTTCCCCGACGTCGACCTCGACACCGCGGTCGACTACGCGATGATGGCCGCGTTCTTCCACTCCGGCCAGGTCTGCTCGGCCGGGGCCCGCCTCATCGTGCACGAGGACATCCACGACGCGTTCGTGGCCGAACTGTGCCGCCGCGCTGAACGGGTGCGCCTGGGCTGCGGCCAACACGAAGGTGTGCAGTGCGGCCCGCTGGTGTCGGCCGAGCACCGCGCCAAGGTCGAGGCCGCCGTCGCCCGCGGTATCGAAGAGGGCGCCACCCTGGCCGCCGGCGGCCGCCGCCCCGACGAGCCCGGACTCGCCGACGGCTTCTTCTACCGCCCCACCGTCTTCACGGGCTGCCGCGGCGGCATGGACATCGTGCAGACCGAGGTGTTCGGCCCCGTCGTCACCGTCGAAACCTTCCGCACCGAGGACGAAGCGGTCGCCATCGGCAACGACACCGACTACGGCCTCTCCGGCGCCGTCTGGACCGACGACCCCGGCCGCGGCGACCGCGTCGCCGCCGGGCTGCGCCACGGCACCGTGTGGATCAACGACTTCGGCCCCTACTTCCCGGGCGCCGAATGGGGCGGGTTCAAACGCTCCGGCGTCGGCCGTGAACTCGGCCAAGCCGGACTCGACGAGTACCGCGAAGCCAAGCACATCTACCGCAACCTGGCTCCCGAGCCGCAGCGCTGGTTCGACTGAGCCAACCGCCCGGCCCGCCCGGCCCGCCCGGCCCGTTCCCCGTTCGACACGGAGGACAGGGCCGGCCGGGCCGGCCGTTTCGCCCGGGCCGATGGCCGCGCGCCGCCGCGCCGCGCCCACCGCCCCGACCGCCCGCCGCCGGCCCCTGCCCCGGCGCGGCGTGCCACCCCCGCGCCCCCGCCATCCCCGCTACCCCATCCCCGGAATAAGGAGCTGCAACAGGTGTCCGCCAACGACGGCCACAGCGGCGGAAACGCCACCCCGACCAGTACCACCACCACCTCCACCGCATACGACTACGTCATCGTCGGCGGCGGTACCGCGGGCTCGGTCATCGCCAACCGCCTCACCGAGGACCCCGGCACCAGCGTGTGCGTGATCGAGGGCGGCCCCTCCGACGCGGGCATGGAACGCGTACTGCGCCTGCGCGACTGGCTCGGGCTGCTGGAAAGCGACCTCGACTACGGCTACACCACGGTCGAACAGCCGCGCGGCAACTCCCACATCGTGCACTCCCGCGCCCGGGTCCTCGGCGGCTGCTCCTCGCACAACACGCTGATCAGCTTCCGCCCGTTCGCCCAGGACCTCGACGACTGGGTCGCCGCCGGCGCCCGCGGCTGGGACAACGCCACCGTGCAGGCCTACGCCGACCGCATCAAGTGCAACATCGTCCCGGTGGCCCCGCAGGACCGCAACCCCATCGTCACCGACTGGATCACCGCCTCGTCCCGGGCCACCGGCGTGCCGGTCATCGAGGACTTCAACGCCGAAACCTCCCACCGCGGCGGGTTCCGCGACGGTGTCGGCTTCTTCTCGCTGTCCTACGACCCCTACACCGGGCACCGCTCCTCGGCATCGGTGGCCTACCTGCACCCCATCATGGGCGTGCGCGGCAACCTCACCCTGATGCTGGAAACCTGGGCGCACCGGCTGGTCTTCGACGGCGACCGCGCCACCGGCGTGCAGGTCACCACAGCCGACGGCCGCGAGCAGACCGTCACCGCCGAACGCGAGGTCATCCTGTGCGCCGGCGCGATCGACACTCCGCGCCTGCTGCTGCTCTCGGGCATCGGCCCGGCGGCCGACCTGCGCGAAGCAGGGGTCGACGTGCGCCACGACCTGCCGGGTGTCGGCGAGAACCTGCTCGACCACCCCGAGTCGATCATCATGTGGGAAACCGAGCAGGAGATCCCGGAGAACACCGTCATGTTCTCCGACGGCGGCCTGTTCGTGCGCCGCGACACCGGCGACCCCCGGCCCGACCTGATGTTCCACATCTACCAGGTGCCGTTCGACGACAACACCGCCCGCCTGGGCTACGACTCGCCCGGACCGCGCAACGCCGTCTGCATGACCCCGAACATCCCGCGGTCCCGTTCGCGCGGGAAACTCTGGCTGACCAGCGCCGACCCCGCCGCGAAACCCGCGCTGGACTTCCGCTACTTCACCGACCCCGACGACTACGACGCGCGCACGATCGTCGACGGGCTGCGCATCGCCCGCGACATCGCCGCAACCGAGCCGTTCAAGTCGTGGATCAAACGCGAGGTCGCCCCCGGCCCCGCCCTGACCACCGACGAAGAACTCTCCGAATACGGGCGGCGCGCCGCCCACACCGTCTACCACCCCGCCGGCACCTGCCGGATGGGCGCCGCGGACGACCCCGCGGCAGTGGTCGACCCGGACCTGCGCGTGCGCGGGCTCGCGGGCCTGCGCGTCGCCGACGCGTCCGTCTTCCCGACGATGCCCTCGCCCAACCCGATGGTCACCGTGCTCGCGGTGGGCGAACGCGCCGCCGACCTCATCCGGGCCGACCGGTAGCACGGGGCGCCGACCGCGCCCCGCCCCCATCCAACGACAGGCCGCACCGCCGCCCGACCGGCGGCGGTGCGGCCGATCAGAGGAGCGAACCTTCCGATGAACTCTCCAGCAGAGTCCACCGCACAACCGAATACCCCCGGCGGCACCGAGCCGCGCATCTCCGTCCGCAACATGTGGAAGATCTTCGGCAAGAACGCCGACTCGGTCGTCGGCACCGAACTGGCCGCTTTGGACCGCGAAACCATCCGCGGACGCACCGGCGCCACCGTCGCCGTCCGCGACATGTCCTTCGACGTGCACCCCGGCGAAATCTTCGTGGTGATGGGCCTGTCCGGCTCGGGCAAGTCCACCCTGGTGCGCTGCTTGACGCGGCTGATCGAACCCACCTCCGGCAGCGTGCACCTGGACGGCGAGGACATCGCCGCCTGCGCACCCGCCCGCCTGCGCGAACTGCGCCGCAGCAAAATGGCGATGGTCTTCCAGCACTTCGGGCTGCTGCCGCACCGCCGCGTCATCGACAACGTCGCCTACGGGCTGGAGGTGCGCGGCA
This sequence comes from Streptomonospora sediminis, assembly GCF_054778995.1. NCBI lineage: Bacteria > Bacillati > Actinomycetota > Actinomycetes > Streptosporangiales > Nocardiopsidaceae > Streptomonospora > Streptomonospora sediminis. The sequence goes on along the minus strand of NZ_BAAGYZ010000005.1, from coordinate 416,843 downwards.
CCGACCGCGCCGAACGCTACGCCCGCGCCCGCGAAATGATCGACATGGTCGGCCTGTCCGGCAACGAGGACTCCCGCCCCGGACAGCTCAGCGGCGGCATGCAGCAGCGCGTCGGCCTGGCCCGCGCACTCGCCGTCGACCCAGAGGTCCTACTGTTCGACGAGCCCTTCAGCGCACTGGACCCGCTGATCCGCCGCGACATGCAGCAAGAGGTACTGCGGCTGCAGCGCGAACTCGACAAGACCGCCGTTTTCATCACCCACGACCTGTCCGAAGCGCTGAAACTCGGCGACCGCATCGCGATCATGCGCGACGGCGAACTCGTGCAGACCGGCACCCCCGAAGAGCTGGTCGCCGCCCCCGCCGACGACTACGTCCGCGACTTCGTCAAGGACGTCTCACGCACCACGGTGCTGACCGTGCGCACCCTGGCCCGCCCGGCGCGCCCCGGCGAGGAAACCGACGGCCCGGTCGTGTCGCCGGACACCGTGGTGGCCGACGCCCTGGGCCCGCTCGCCGCAGGCGGCGCACCCCTGCGGGTGATGGACGGCGCGAAGCCGCTGGGCCACGTCGGCCGCGACGACGTGCTGCGGATCATCGCCGAGGACCACTCCGCCGACGCGGTCAAAACCGCCGGCGAGGCGCCGGCGGCCACCGCCGCGGGCGACACGGCGGGAGCGTGACCATGGCAACCGCACGCCCCGCATCCCGAACCCCCGCCGACACCTCCGCCACCTCCCCGCCCGCCCCGCCCGCATCTTCCCCCGGAGGCAGCGGGCCCGGCGCCTTCGCCTGGGCACGCAACCGGTGGGTGCAGGCAGGCGCCGCACTCGCCGTGCTGGCCGCCGGTTTCTTCGCCGCCCGCGCCCTGGGCTCGCCCGCGTGGCTCGGCACTTTCCCCGAAGCCACCGGCCAGTGGCTGATCGCCCGGCTCGACACCGTCTACGAATGGATCGTCGCCAACCGCAACTCCAGCCCGCTGTTCCTCTACGGCTTCAACTACGTGTCAGTGGGCCTGGGCTCGGCGGTCGTCCTCGTCAACCAGGCGCTCGTGCTGCTGACCTGGCCCGGCGTCGTCGTCCTGGGCACCCTGGCGTCCTGGCGCGCCGCCGGGTGGCGCGCGGCCCTGCTCGTCCTGGCCACCTTCGCCGTCTTCGCGCTCACCGGGCTGTGGAACGAGGCGATGACCACCCTCGCGCTGATCGCCACCTCGGTGCTCATCGCGCTGCTCATCGGCATCCCCCTCGGCATCGCCGCCGGCCGCAGCGACACGGTCCACCGGGCTCTGCGCCCGATCCTGGACTTCCTGCAGATCATGCCGGCGTTCGCCTACCTGATGCCGATGCTGCTGCTGTTCGGTATCGGCAACCCCGCCGCGGCCGTCGCCACGTTCCTCTACGCGATCCCGCCGGCCGTGCGCATCACCGCGCTGGCCATCCGCAACGTCGACGCCGGCGCCATCGAGGCCACCACCTCGCTGGGCTCCACCCCCTGGCAGATCCTCACCAAAGTGCAGCTGCCGATGGCCAAACGCACCATCCTGCTCGGCGTCAACCAGACCATCATGCTCGCGGTTTCCATGGTCGTCATCGCCTCGGTGATCGGTGCCGGCGGACTCGGCGACGCCATCTACCAGGCGCTGGCCAAGGTCAACGTGGGCCAGGCGGTCGAGGCGGGCGCCGCGATCGTGTTCATGGCCATCGCCCTGGACCGGGTGACCGGCGCGGCCGGCGACGGCATCCGCACCCCCGTCCTCCCGCAGGCATGGCGCCGCCCGGCGCCGGTGATCGGCCTGGCGGCGACCGCCGCGGTCGCCCTCGCCGCCCGCACGGCCGGGATCGCGGGCTGGCCGCCGGCCTGGTCGGTCAGCGTTTCCCGTCCCGTCAACAGCGCCCAGCAGGCCGTGCAGTCGGCCATCGGCGACGCCACCGGCGCCTTCGGCGAACTGCTGCTCAAGTGGGTGCTCAACCCGCTCAGCACCCTGCTGACCGGTGCGCCGTGGTGGCTGGTGGTGCTGGTCGCCGCCGCGTTCGGGCTGATCTTCGGCGGGTGGCGCATCGCCGCCACGGCCGCAGCGGCGATCCTGGCCACCGGCCTGCTCGGGGTCTGGGAGAACAGCATGGACACGCTCTCGCAGGTGCTGGTGGCCGCCGCGGTGACCATCGCCATCGGCGTGGCGGTCGGCATCCTCGCCGCCCGCAGCGACACGCTCGCGGCGGTCCTGCGCCCGGTGCTCGACGCCATGCAGACCCTGCCGCCGTTCGTGTACCTCATCCCCGCGGTCGCACTGTTCAGCGTGGGGCGGGTGCCGGCGCTGGCCGCGTCGGTGGTGTTCGCACTGCCGCCGGTCATCCGGCTCGTCAACGACGGCATCCGCGGGGTCTCGCCGGCCGCGGTCGAAGCCGCCGTCTCGCAGGGCTCGACCCGCCGCCAACTGCTCGCCAAGGTGCAGTTGCCGCTGGCCCGCTCATCGCTGCTGCTCGCCGTCAACCAGGGGATCATGATGGTCCTCGCCATGGTCGTCATGGGCGCGCTGGTCGGCGCGGGCTCGCTCGGCTACGACGTCGTGTTCGGCCTCAAACAGAACCAGCTCGGCCTCGGGGTGACCTCGGGGCTGGCCATCGTGTGCCTGGGCGTGTTCCTCGACCGCGTGACCCAGGGAAGGAGGAACGATGCGTGAGCACACCCCCATGCGGCGCCGTCCGATACTGCTGACCACCCTCGCCGCGTTCTGCGCGGTGCTGATGCTGTCCTCGTGCGCGGTGCGCACCACCTCCACACTGCGCGACCCCAACACCGTGCGGATCGCACTGAACGGCTGGGTGGGCTACCAGGCCAGCGCAGTCGTGCTATCCCACCTGCTCGAACAGGAAATGGGCTACCAGACTCAGCTGATGCGCGTCGACGAACAACCGTCCTGGCAGGCCATGGACCAGGGCGCGGTCGACGTCATCGTGGAGAACTGGGGCCACGAGGACCTGATGGAGCTGTACGGGCCAAAGGGCAACGGCACCGCGGTCGACGGCGGCCCCAATGGCAACAAGGGGACACTCGGCTGGTACGTGCCCCGATACCTCGTCGACGAGTACCCCGGGATTGACACGATGGAGGGCATCAAGGAGCACGCGGACATCTTCGCGACCGCCGAGACCGGCGGCAAAGGCCAGTTCCTCGGCGGCGACCCCGGCTTCGTGACCCAGGACCAGGGCATGATCAACCACTTCGGGCTGGACCTGGAAATGGTCTACGCGGGCTCGGAAGCCGCCCAGATCACCGAGGTCCGCGAACGCTACGAGGCGCGCGAGCCCGTCCTGTTCTACTTCTACGAGCCGCAGTGGCTGTTCGAGGAGCTGGACCTGGTGCACGTCGACTTCCCCGACTACCGCGAAGGCTGCGACGCCAACCTGGACGACGTCGCCTGCGACTACCCCTCCTACGACCTGAACAAGATCTTCCGCAAGGGCTTCGCCGAAGAGGGCGGCCCGGCTTACCGGATGCTCGACAACTGGAAGTGGACCAACTCCCAGCAGAACGAGGTCGCCCGGATGATCGCCCAGGACGGGATGGACCCCGAGGAGGCCGCGGCGAAGTGGGTGCGGGAGAACCCGGACGTGTGGCGGCCGTGGATCCCCGCTGATGCGAAGCAATGAGCGGATGAGGCGGCGGTGGCGGCGCCGGCGAGTTGGTGAGCCGGTGCTGCCGGTGCTGCGGCGGCAGCGCCGCGGCGCTGCAGGCGGGGCGGACCGGCCCTTCGGCCGGCCCGCCCGCCGCCCCGGTGGCGTATCAGCGCTCGTAGCGCCGGCGCCGGCTGACCCAGAAGATGTTCAGCCCGGCGGCGACCGCCCCCGCCGCCAGCACGATCGTCAGCGGCGCCGAGTGCAGCACCGCCGCGGCCAGAACCGTCCCGACCAGCAGGACGATCAGCCCGAAAACGGCCAGGACCAGCCGGAACAGCAGCGGACTGGCCGGGCGCTCGTGGCTGCCGATCGGCCCTTTCAACCGTCCCCGGCGCCCCATGTTCCCGGCCCTTTCCGCGTTGCCCAGCCGACCGCGCTCATCGTAGCGAGGCCGGCCGGCAAGCCCGCGCCGGGATGGGCGGCCCATGCAGGGCCGGTGCCCCGGGCCGCGGGCGCGGTGCCGCGAGTGGGTGGCTGCCCCAGCGCGGCGGCCCGCCCGCCGGAAGCGGCAGCGGGCCGCGTCCGCCGACCGGCCGACGCGTGGGCAGAGGGCGCTGGGCCGCCCACCCGCGGCGGTCAGACAGTGGAGAACCGCAGGAACGCGCCCACGCCGTCCCGCGCGTCCGACGGGCTCGGCAGCTTGGTGAACGCGGCACTGGTGGCCTGGGCCGCCCGCAACAGCAGCGAGCCCGCCGGTGCCTCGAACGCCTCACCCGGGTCGGTCAGCCTGCCCCGGTCGTCGGCGACCTCCAACGGGTCCGACGCCGACGCCCACAGCACCGGTTCGCTGCTTCGCTCGCCCGCCAGCAGCAGCCGGCTCACCTGCCCCGACCGCAGCGCCTCGCAGGTGGCGGTCAGCCCCTCGACGGCCCGCCCCTCCCGGTTCAGGTCCTGGGCGAAGTCCTCCATCAGGCCCGACCGCAGCGCCACGGCGGTGCGGCGCAACCCTTCCTCGACCGACTTGCGCAGGTCGGCGAGCGCGTCCGGGTCGCCGCGGCCGCCACCGGAAAGCTCGATGAGCATCTCGGTGGTGCGCTCGCCGAGGTGTTCGCGCAGCTTGCCCGCCGCGCGTTCGTCGCCGCCGACGAAGACCGCGGCGGCCTGCACCGACTTGATCGCCTCCTCGACGTCGTCGGCGACCTCCGCGGCGTTGGCGAACCACACCTCCTCGGTGTGGCGCTGCTGGTGCTTCTGCCGCCAGCCGCCGGAAGGCACCTTGTTGATGTGCAGGTTGGCGCCGCTGGTGTGGCGCTCCTCGGTCAGGTCACCGTAAGCGGGGTAGGCGTAGACGTCGGCGCCCTCGCGGTCCAGGGCCACCACCACGTAGGGCAGCCCGTCGTCCAGCTCGCTGACCAGCTCGACCGGGTCGGGCACCGGAAGCAGGGCGGCACGGTCCTGCGGCGGGGTGCGCGAGAGGGTGTAGGCGGCGATCAGCTCGCCGTCGGCGGCGAACAACGCCTCGCCCTGCGGCCCGGGTATCCCCGTCACGCCGCCCGCGGCCGAGTCGAGCGCCTTAAGCGTCGCCTCGTCGGCGCCGCTCTCCGCCAGTTCCTCGCGCAGCCCTCGCCAACGCAACCCGATCTCGTGCGCGGCGTTCTCCGTGGCGCGGGTGGTGTCCATGTACACAGAGGCGACCGGACCGGCCGCACGGTACAGCGGTTCCAGAAACTTCAGATCCATGATGGCTGGGCCGCAGCCGGACGGCCCGTCCTCACCTCCCGACGCTGCTGTGCGGTCGATGCCAACGCGGGCGCCGCCGGCACGTGGCCGAGCGCGCCCTTCCTGCGCCACTGCCCGCCCGGCCCGTGCGCATGCGGGCTGCGGGGCTCTTTACGGTGGCGCCCGTCGGCGGCGGCGCGGCTCAGGGAGCGCGGAGCGGCTGCACGGGAGTAGCGGTGCCGCGGCGCGCGGCTGCCCCCGCGTGTCGGCGCGCCGCGGCGCCGTTGCGCCCGCAGGGCCGTTGCGCCGCAGGACTGCAGGCCAGCGGCCCGATGTCGTACTCCCGAGACCGTTTGCCCAGGACCTGCCGCGGGTAGCCGGGCTGTCTGCGGACGGACACGACGACGCGCGGCTGATGGGAGGGCCAGATGGAACGCGGCAGCGACAAGCACGGCCCGAAGCTCGACGACGAGCTGGAAAGCGAGATGCAGGGCATGCTCAAGGGCAACAAGCCCACCCGCGCCGAGGAGGAGCGCGAACCCGAGCCCACCGTCACCGACGAGGGAGAACCCGCCACCGACCCCGCGGCCGTCGACCCCGACGCGGAACTTCCCGAGGACCAGCGCCGCGAACGCTGAAGGCGCGGGGCACGCCCCGCCGGGTCGGCGGGGCGGTGGGAGCCCCGGTATGACCTCCGAGCCCTCGGCCCGGCCCGGCCGAGGGCTCGTTGCCGGCCGCCGGGCGGCCGGGTGGTGTCCACAGGTGCGGGGTTGGGTTGGCGGGGTGGGGTGGGTGTCGGCTTGACTTGGGATAAGGGATCCCCCGGGAGCCCCGGCATGGTCGTGCCCTGGGCCTGCGGCCGGGCCGGCTTTGGTCCATGAGATGGAAGCTGCAGCGGCGGCCGCGGGCGGCTGGGGCGGGTGGTCACCGGTCCCCCCGCAGGCGGCGGGCCGCTCGGCGCACGGACGATCATGACGGAATGCCCACATTTTAAAGCTGAGACGGGCATTTTTGCATGATCACCGCCGACCGTTTCGCATGTGTACCCCTAATGCGCGGCAGTGCTCTCCCTGCTTAGTCCAGAATTGACTTTTTGTATGTCCTTTGGTTGATTTGGACAGCGATGTCCGCCTGCTCTGTTCGTGATCCCGCGCGTAGCCGGCAGAGTGCCGGACGGGCACCGCACCCGGCGGGGCGGCATTCCCGCATGCCGCCATTCAAAGCGGGGCCGGCAGACGGCGCGCCGCGCCCAAAGGGTCCGGCCGTGTTCCCCCGTCCGCCTGGTCGGATGCGCCTCGGGACAACCGCGCGCACAGAATTTCACCCCCATCGAAAGTAGGGGATGGCGAATCCCCAAGGGTGGTTCCGGCCGCGAACCGCGCTCTCTAGTGTGTCTCCCGAATCCTTATCGCCCAAAACCTGGGATAGGCAGAATGAGCACACCCGCGTCCAGCCCCGCCCCGATCCTCGAAGCGGTCGACCTGGCGAAGCGATACGGCGAAGGCGGTGCTGCGGTCACGGCCGTGGACCACGTCTCCTTCGAGTTCGCCCGCGGCGGATTCACCGCTGTCATGGGCCCATCCGGCTCCGGGAAATCGACGCTGATGCACCTGCTCGCCGGACTCGACACACCAACGTCCGGGCGGGTGATCCTCGAAGGAACCGACCTTACGCACATGGACGACCGAACCCGCACCCGCACGAGAAGGGAACGGATCGGGTTCGTCTTCCAGGCGTTCAACCTGCTGCCGACCTTTACCGCCGAACAGAACATTCTGCTCCCGCTGAAGCTCGCGAAACGCCGCCCGAACAAGGCGTTCTTCGACGAGATCGTCCGCGATCTGCGCATCGAGGACCGGCTCGCCCACCGGCCCGGCGAACTCTCCGGCGGCCAGCAGCAGCGTGTCGCGATCGCGCGTGCGCTGCTGACCAGGCCCGCGGTGGTTTTCGCCGACGAGCCCACCGGTGCGTTGGACATCGCCGCCGGCCGGGAGTTGTTGGCGCGGCTGCGCTCGGCCTGTTCCGACTTGGGGCAGACCATCGTCATGGTCACCCACGATCCGGTCGCCGCCACCTACGCCGATCAGGTCCTCCTGCTGGCCGACGGCGAGGTGCGGGGCTGTATCGCCCAGCCGACCACCGACGAGATCCTCGACTCGATGAAGCGGCTGGAGGCGGTCTGATGCCGGCATCGGTTTGGGCGCAGATCCGAACCTACCCCGCCCGCCTGGTCGCGATCCTCGTCGCCATCACGCTCGGCGTGGGTTTTCTGGCCGCCACCGCCGTGTTCGCCGCGACTTCCTCCGCCGGGCTGCAGGCGACCGCCGCGGCGCCGCTCACGCGGGCCGACGTCGTTGTGCAGCCCGATGAGGCACCGGAAGATCCCGGCTGGTTCCGCCGGATCGAGGGCAATTCCGCGGTGTCGGCCGTCGCCCCGGTGCACGCCCGCACCGTCCAACTGACAACCCCGGATCAGCGGGCCACGACCACCGTGTACAGCGTCGCCCAGCAGCCCGCGCTGCGGTGGTTCGAACTCGCCGAGGGGCGGTGGCCCGCTGCATCCGACGAGGTGGTCGCCGACGCGCAGACACTGCAGGACGCAGGGCTGTCCGTCGGCGCCGACGTGGAGGTGGCGGATTCCGGGCAAACACGGACCATACGCGTCGTCGGCGCGGCCGACCTGGGGTTCCGGCCGCTGACCGGCGTGCAATACCAGCTCTACGCGTCCTCGGACTTCTTCGGCGACGATGTCCCCTCCAGCGCGCTCGTCCGCATCGCCGACCACACCACGGTCGACGACGCGATCGCGGCACTCGAATCGCGGTTGCCCGGCGGCTACAGCGTTGCATCGGCCGAGCAGCAGGCCGAGGCCGCAGCCGAGCGGTTCGCGGGAGGCTCCCAGCAGCTGGAGCTCATCCTGCTCGCGTTCGCGCTGATCGCCCTACTGGCCGCCACGCTGGTCATCGCCAACACGTTCACCATCCTGCTGGCGCAGCGGCGCCGCGACACCGCGCTGCTCCGGCTCGTCGGGGCGGAGCAGGCGCAAGTGCGCAACCTGGTGCTTGCCGAGGCGGCCCTTGTCGGGGCCACCGGCTCGCTGCTGGGCCTGGCCATCGGCACGGGCGCGGGTTATCTCGGTGCGTCGCTGATGGCGCTGAGCGGCGGAGGGCTGCGCGTTGAACCGCTGGCGCTGCTCGGGGCCTTCGCGGCGGGTGTCGCAGCGACCATGGCCGCGGCATGGCTGCCCGCTCGGACGGCGGCTTCCGTCCCACCGATCGAGGCAATGGCCACCGCGTCGACAGCGGAGCGGCGCGGGTCGCGAGCCGCCCTGCTCGCGGGCGTGGCGGCGGTCGTCATCGGCGGCGGAGTGATGCTGTTCGGCGCGATATCGGCCTCGCTGCCGCTGGCGGTCGCCGGCGGCTTCGTCTCGGCGACCGCCCTGCTGCTCGTCCTCCGCCCCGCTATCGCCCGGCTGCTGCCGCTCGCCGAACGGCTGCTGCGCGGGTTCGGCGGCACCGCCGAACTCGCGGGTGCCAACATCCGCCGCAACGCCGGGCGGACAGCGACGACGACGCTCACGCTCGTCTTGGGTACGGCCCTGATCATCGCGCTCTACACGGCCGCCGCCAGCGGCCAGGCAACGGTCGACGCCGACCTGCGCAACCGCTACCCGGTCGATATCAGTGCCCGGGCCGGCGACGGTGAGGTTTCCGAGCGGATCGTCGAGCAGGTCGCCTCGATCGACGGGATCCGCCGTGCCGAGCCGGTTCCTGCCGCCCGGGTCTCCGCACCCGATCTCGGCGGTGAGGTCACCGTGGCGGGCATCTCCGCTGGGATGCGGAAGGCGGCGGGCGCCGAGCCGCTGGGCGGGCCGGAGCGCGGCGGGCCGCCGGTGATGCTGGTGTCCGACGACATGCTCTCCGCTGCGGGCGTCGCCGAGGGCGGCAGCGTCACGGTCTCCACACAACACGGGGCGCAGCGGTTCACACTCCGCACCTCCAATCTGGCGGCCGTCTCCGGGGCGGACGTCCCGGTCGTGCGCCGCGCCGTGCTGGCAGACCTGGCCACCGAAACGAATCCGCTGATGGTCTGGGGAGTGGCGGCCGCCGACGCCGACCGCAACGCGCTGGGCACAGCCATTAGCCGGGTGGCGGCCGCCGACCCGGACCTCGTCGTCGCCGGGTCGGTGAGCGAGCGCCGGGACATCGCCGAGGTTCTCGCCGTGCTGGTCAACCTGGCGCTGGCGATGCTGATCATCACGGTGGTGATCGCCGTGATCGGGGTCATCAACACGCTGGGGCTGTCCGTGCTGGAGCGGCGCCGCGAATCGGCGCTACTGCGTGCGCTGGGCCTGACCAGGCGGGAACTGGCGGCGACCCTGGCGATCGAGGCGGTGACGATCTCCGTGTTCGGCGCGCTCATCGGCCTGGTCATCGGGTTGCCTTACGGCCTCGTAGGCATCGACGCGGTCGTCGGCGCGACCGCGCCGCTGGTGGTGGAGATCCCGTGGGCGAGTTTCGGCGCCGTGCTGGTGGCCGCAGTCGCCGCGGGCGTCGCTGCGAGCGTGGTCCCCGCCCGCCAGATCGCCGGAACCGCCCCCGCCGAAGGGCTGTCCCGCGCGTGAACCGCTCGGCTCCAGACACCGGGGGCGCGCCGCTGCCGGACCGCCGCGGGCATCGGGGCCGCAGCGGTTCGATCGAGGCACGCCCCCGGCAGGTCAGCCGCTCACTGTGCCCGCGGTGATCATCTGCCGGGAGGCCAGTTCGCGGTAGAGGCCGCTGCGCACCAGCAACTCCTCATGGGTCCCGGAGTCGACCACGCGTCCCCGGTCCATGACGACGATCCGGTCCGCATTCAGCACCGTCGCCAGCCGGTGCGCGACGATGATGACGGTCGTGCCGGCAGGGACACCGTCCAGCGCATCCTGCAGTAGACCTTCCGTGCGCGCGTCAACGCTCGACGTCGGCTCGTCCAGCACCAGCAGGGGGCGCCGCATGAGCAGTGCCCGCGCCCAGGTCAGGCGCTGCCGCTGGCCGCCCGAAAGCAGCGTGCCCCCGTCGCCGACGCTCCGTTCCAGCCCACCGCCGGAGACGTCGGCGAATTCATCGAGCCCGACCGTGCGCAGGACCGCACACATCTCCTCCGCCGTTGCGTCGGGGCGGCCAAGGCGCAGATTGCGCGCCACCGAGCCTGCCAGGGCGGGGGCGTCCTGCTCCACATAAGCGATCTGGGAGCGGATGCTCCGGCGGGGCAACCCGGCCGTGTCGTGGCCGCGGAAGCGCAGGGTTCCGGGGCCGGCGGTGTAGAACCGTTCGATCAGGGCCAGCACGGTCGACTTCCCCGATCCGGAGAGCCCGACGATCGCCACCCGGCTGCCCGCCTCAATGGCCAGGTCGACCTCGCGCAGCGCCGTGGTCTGGTTGGGGTAGGTCAGGGAGACCGACTCGAATTCCACCAGTGGTTCGGCGGGGTCGTGCGCCGCCGGCGGCGCAGCGTCCGTGTCGGGCTCGTCGTCCGTTTCCTCGCGCAGTCCGAGTATTTCGCCCACGCGGTCCAGCGCCGCCAACCCCGCCTGAGTCTGGGTATAGCCCGCCGCGGCCTGAATTACGGGGGTGGCCAGCATGAACATGTACAGCACGAAGGCCGCGAGATCTCCCAGCGCCAGGTCGCCGGCTGCGACGCGGTAGCCGCCCAGCAGCAGGACGACCATGAGCCCGCCCTGCGCACTGGTGGCGATCGCGGGCGATGCCAGGGCTTGGAGGGCCGCGATCCGCACGCCGGAGTCGCGCGCCCGGGTGGCGGCGCCGTCCAGCTCCGCGATCTCCCGGTCCGTCGCGTCGCAGGCCCGGATGGTGCGTACGGCCGAGAGCGCCCGCTCCATGGCCACTGTCATCAGGCCGACGTTGGCCTGGGTCCGGCTGCTGGCTCGGCGGACCGCCCCACCCATACCGGCGACCACCGCGACGCCGATGAGCAGGCAGGCCATGGCGGCGGCGGACAGCACCGGGCTGATGTAGACCATGAGCGCGATCGCACCGGCGATCGTCAGCGCGGCCGACACCAGCGAGAAGATGCCCGAGGTGAGCGCCGACCTGAGTACCGTGGTGTCGGTGCCCAGCCTCGACAGCAGGTCGCCGCTGGACCTTTCGTCGTACTCGGCGGCGTGCAGCCGCAGCAGTCTCCGATACAACGCCTTGCGCAGACCGAGGATGAATTCCTCGCCTGTCCGCTGCAGCACATAGGTGCGCCAGGCGCCCAGCAGCGCCCCGCCCAGGGCTGCGGCCAGCAGCGCCGCCGATATGGGAACCACGGAAGCGGCGCCGGTCAACGCGCTGATGAGCCGGCCCAGGAGCATGGGCGGGGCGAGCATGAGGGCGCTGGAGGCGACGGTCAGCACCAGCACGGCGATCAGGGCCCGGCCGTGCGGCCGTACGTGGTCGCGCAGCCGCCACTGCGTCTGCGCGCTCATGGGCGGACCGGACCTTGGAGCGACAGCACCGACGGAACCGTCCGTGGCGCCGCCATGCGCAGCAACCCGAGGACAAAACCGGCGGATCCAAGCATCAGACCGGGCGATTCCGCCCGGGTTCCGGCGATACCGATAGCCGCGTCCCCCCGTTCGAACCGTTCGAGGATTGTCCTGTCCATGCGTTCCCTTGCGGTGCGTGCCTCAGCAGACCGTTCGCAAGCCGTGTGCAGCAGTTCGCGGGCGCCCAGTGTTCCGTGGCAGAGCGAGTCGTTGGGCGGGACGCCTTTTTCCGTGACGGCGCGGACGGCCGCATCGGCTTCGGCAGCCAGCGCAGGGTCGGGCCGCAGGCGGTGGCACAGTTCGCGGACCAGCCCGATGCCGACCGCGCCGTGGCACCATTGGACGGGGTAAGCGGCCTGTCCGCGTACCTCCCTGCGCAGGTCGGGCCAACCGCGGGCGGCCTCGAACCGCTCGGTGTCGAATGCCAGCGCCCGGTACCCGGCCTCGGTCAGCCGCGCATCCTTCGCGGCAGTACCCACCTCGATGAGCGCCCAGCCGATTCCGGATGCGCCGTGTGCCAGGCCGCCCAGGTGCCCTCCGTCGATGTCGGTCGGCCAGGACAGGGCCCGCCCGTCCTCGCGGGCTCGGGAGAGCACCTGTGCGGCCGTCTCCTGAGCGAGACCGAGGAAGTGCGCATCGCCGTAGTACTCGTAAAGGCGAAGGCAGATCAGCGCCGCCCCCGCAGCGCCCGCCACGACATCGTGGGCGGTGTCCCGCTCCGCCATGTCGGCGACCGGGCGAACCGCCTTCGCGATCAGCGTGTCGGTTCCCGGGTCGCCGCCGACAGCAGCCGAATGGTGCAGCAAAGCGTAAAGGGCACCGGTATAGCCGCTGTAGGCACCGACCGGCTCGGCCGATGATGTGCTCGCCTCGCACCGGTCCGCCACGAAAGCCGCCACCGGCCGGATGCAGCGGCGCGCGGTGTCGCGGTAGGCGTCGCCACCCAGAACCAGTGACGCGTAGTTGTAGGCGAGGGCCATCCCGGCCAGCCCCTCGAAAAGCATGGGCGAGAGCGGCCGGTAGTCGAATCCCACTCCGTCGAAGGCGGCCGGGCTGATTCCGATCCAGATCGAGTCGCGGCCGTCGGCTCCATCGATGCGGGCGGCGTCGAGACCGCGCAGAACTTCGGTGGCCGCCGCGCGTGCGCGCCGCGCCGTCTCCGCCGGCCCGCTGAGACCGGCCGGACCCGCGACCACGGGACTGGCTGCGGGGTCCGCGTGGTCCCGCGCTTGAAGTGTGGACATGGCCTCGTCGATGATCCGCGTGTGCCATTTGCGGTCGGCCGCACCCGTCTGCTGCAGCCGGTCGCGCACTGCGGAGAGGGCCGTTGCCGAGAAGTAGTGCGGGTCGAGTATCCCGCTGTCGTCCGAAAGTGCGGTGCCGTCCACCGCCGCGGTGAACTTCGGGACGTCGTGCCGCAGCAGTTGGCGGATCTCCGAGGCCACGCCCGCGCCGAGGGCGGGTTGGCGCGAAGTGGTCGCCCACAGGCGGTTGAACAGGTGTTCGCGATCGGGGCCCGAGGCCAGGTAGCGGGGATGGCAGCTCTCGTGGAGGAACCTGCTGTACATGCGCGTGGGCCGGAGCAGGTACCGGGTACGCACGCCGGAGGTGTCTCCCAGCGCGGCGGCAAAGGAGCCGCCGTCGGCGGCGATGAGGTCGTAGACCGTGTTGAACCCGTCGATGATCGCCTGGGTGTACGCGGCGGGGCGGAGCCGGCTCGGGTCGATCGGCTGGTTGGCGGCCGGCCCCATGCGGGCGCTGCCCCTGCCGACGGCCATTCGGTCCGTTCCTACGCCGGTGAGCACGGAGACGGTGATCTCGGTGCCCTGTACCAGCCCGCCGGCGATCACGCTGACGTCGGCCGCCTGCCGGTCCTCTCCGTTAGCGGCGTGCATGGGCAGGTAGCCGATACCGAGCACACTGTTGTTGAGCAGGTCCCTCGCCCTGGCGAACGCGGTCCGCCCGCCCTGCGCCACCTCCCTGTTCTGCAGCAGGGTCTCCAAGTCCACGATCACGCTGTGCCGTCCGCTGGCCACGACGTTCTCCATGTGCACGTCGCTCGCGCCGAGAACGTGGGCCAACGCGAGCGCCGATCCGATCCCGCGGTAGTAGTCGTCCAGCCCGTCCTCGGGACAGCTCCGGTGCGCAATGAATCCGGTCCAGCCGAAGCCGTCGCGTTCGATGACCGGAGGAGCCGCCAAGGGGCGGTTCGGGCTGCGCTCGTTGACGAAGGCCACGGCGCGCTCGTAGAGGGAGTCCAGGGCGACCGGGCGCGGTTTGTAGACCACCCGCCGGCCGCGGTCGAACTCGCAGACGATGACGGAGCGCCCGCCGTCGTGGCTGTCGCCGGAGTCCGTATCGACCGAGACGAGTACCGAGTCGGGCGCGTCGATCCAGCCGCGCATGTACAGCTCGGCGCGGTCGGCGCGCAGGCGGGCGAAGAACTCGCGGATATGGCGTACCCAGGCGGTACGGGCCTCGATCAGCAGCCTTCCCAGCATGGGGTAGGCGGAGAACAGCCGGCTGAGGTACGCCGGGCTGGCAAGCAGGCGCTCGTTGTAGTCGGCGTAGCGGAGTCCGGGGGTTTCGCCGTGCAGTTCTCCCTGCTTGCGGGCCCGGTGCATATCGGCGATGAGCGCCCGGACGGCGAGAGCGGCCAGGCGCGATGCCAGTCCGGTCTGCAGCCGGGCGCCCAACCGGGTTCCGGGCCCGGCATCCGCGCCGGAGCCGGCCGCCGCATCCTGGACGGCGTTCAGGGCCGGCGGGACGAAGCGGGCGAAGAGCCCGCTGAAAGGCGCCGGGGTATGGGGCACCCCGAGGACCACCGCGCCGAGGCGGCCGTGTGCGGGATCGGGGCTGTGCCCGGTGATGACCGTGTTCAGTTCGCGCGCCCACTCCGGAAGCCCTGCGGGAGGCGGCCTGTCATTGCGCAGCGCGTGGGCCAATTGACTCTCGGTAATACCGTGCGACACGAGGTAGCGCTGGAATACCTCCGGATCAGGAAAGGCTGATCGCTTCCATTCGTCCGGGCACTCGGCCGGTTCCGCTCGCCCCGGCGGAGCGGCCGAGCCGGTGCTGATCCGTTCGCCGGTATACAGGGCACGTGCGGCGTCCGCCGCGGAGATTCCCGGCATGGCAGTCGCTTACCACCTCTCCGTCATGTTCGAACGGCGGTCCGTTTCCCGGGCGGAGGAAGCGCGGTGCGCGCATACGGGACCCGGGCCCCCGTGTTGCGCGCACCGCTAATCCGCCGGGGCGGGAAGCGCCTCACCTACCGGCAGGCGCAGACGATGGTTCCGCACTCGATGGTCAGGGTGCAGATCCAGCCGCTGCTGGATGCGTAGATGTCGTGCTCCTCGGAGAGGAGGCCGTCCACGGTCAGGTCGTCGGCGAGGGCGCCGGCCGGGTCGAATTCGGTCTCGGTCCGGTCGATAAGGGCAGTCGACATAATTGTCTCCCTGTGGGTAGAAATTGGTCAAGGCCAATTGACCGAATTTCAAAGTAGGCGGATCCCGGTGGGTGCGTCAACTCCTGGGCGCTGGAACGAAAATCCCGGCACCGCGGGTCATGTGCTTTTGTGTGCAGCTTCTACCAGCGGCGCGGTCCGTCTTGCTTTTTCAAGCGAAAGCATGTCCGAATGCGGACGTTGGTGCTTTCTTGACAGGATTAAAATGATCTTATAACGGTGCGTGCGAACGAATTTGCCGGACGGGCTGTGAATTCATGGAAGTTCGCGGATGCAATCCCGTTGCTGAAATTTCAGAGAACGATCACGGAGTGTCGGCGGGCAATGGATTTGCTACCTTGAAATGCACGGGTGGCCACGCGCCGGTCGACCGGGCCACCGCGTCGGAATCCGATGGGAGAGACGCATGCAGCAAGGTAACGGCGACCCCTATGGCAGCATGTTCGCAGATCACTACGATAAGGTCCGCCCCAAGGACGCAGAGGCCGATGCCGCGGCCGCCATGCTGGCCGACCTCATGCCGGAACCCGGAAAGGCACTCGAATTCGGCGTTGGAACGGGGCGCATTGCGATCCCCCTTGCGCGGAGAATTGGAGCTGTAGTGGGGGTTGATTCGTCGGAAAAAATGCTTGATGTGCTCCGCCGGGACGCCGCTGAAGAGAATGTCGATGTGCCCGTGGTGTGCGCTGACATGAGAGGATATAGCGGCGGTGGCCGATACCCGCTCGTATATTGCGTCAGCGGCACCCTTTCCGTGATTTCCGGGTCTGGCGAGCAGCAGAAAACCGTGGCCGAGTGGGCCGGCCTCGTGTCGCCGGGGGGAATTCTGGTGATCGAGATGCAAAACCCCGAGGCCATCGGGATTCTGCATGGAGAACGCCTTGTCGACACGGTCTTCAAGGCGCGGCCCGGATCCGATTCCGGGATGCTCGTATCGCGGGTGCTGGATAAGGAGCGTCTGGTCTGGGAAATTTCCAGCGCCTACTTCGAGAACGGGTCGGTCCGCGTCACACAGGAGGTATGCCACCTCGCCCCGCCGGAGCGCTTCGATGGCTGCGCAGGCCTCGAACTCGTGAAGCGCTTCGGCGACTGGCACGGCGGTCCGTTGAACACCGGATGCGGCACCTACATCTCCGTATACCGGAAGGCAGCGTAGCCAGGGCCGGACCGTTGGCGATACGCGTCCGCCGCCTGCCCCGCCGGAGCGGCGCGCCCGCAGCGCATGCACGCCGGCACGCCGCCCCCGGCCGGAAAACCGCTTGCCCCCGATCGCCCTCGGCTACTCGGCGCCGAGGACCTCGCGCAGCGGGGACTCGTAGGTGTTGCGCAGGGTGTCCAGGTCGATGCTGAAGCCGCCGTCCGCGTAGGTCACCGTCATCGACGAACCGCCGACCGAGCCGATCTCGGTGGCGGGGACGCGGTGGTGCCGGCACAGGCGGGCGAACGCCTCCTCCTGGTCGGTCTCGACCACGGCGATGGCGCGGGCGCCGGACTCGCTGAACAGGGCGGTGAACGCATCGTCCACGTGCACCGTGCAGCCGACCCCGCCGCGCAGGGACGACTCCGCCAGTGCGACGGCCAGACCGCCGCCGGAGAGGTCGTGCGCTGTGGCCAGCACCTCGTCGTCGGCGGCCGCCGCCAGCAGGCGGGCAAGTGCGGCTTCGGCGGCCAGGTCGACCTGCGGCGGCAGCCCGCCGAGGTGGCCGTGCACGCGTTCGGCCCACACCGAACCGCCGAACTCCTCGGCCGTGGTGCCCAGCAGCATGATGCGCGCACCGCCGCTGCGGGCCGGGAACGCGGTGGTGAGCCGGTTGTGCACGTCGCTGATCACGCCAAGCACGCCGATGACCGGGGTCGGGTTGATGGCGCTTTCGCCGGTCTGGTTGTAGAAGCTGACGTTGCCGCCGGTGACCGGGGTGCCCGCCGCGAGGCAGGCATCGGCCAGCCCGCGGGTGGACTCGGCGAACTGCCACATCACCCCGGGGTCCTCCGGCGAGCCGAAGTTCAGGCAGTTGGTGACCGCCAGCGGGCGGGCGCCCGTGGCGGCGACGTTGCGGTAAGCCTCGGCAAAGGCGGCCTGGGTGCCGGCGTAGGGGTCCAACCTGGTGTAGCGGCCGTTGCCGTCGGTGGCCAGGGCCACCCCGCGGTCGCCGGTCTCGCCCACCCGGATCATGCCGCCGTCGTGCGGGGCGGACAGCACCGTGTCGCCCATGACGAAACTGTCGTACTGCTCGGTGACCCACGACGGGTCGCACACCCCGGGCGCGGACAGGACCTGCAGCACCTGCTCGCGCAGCTCCTCGTCGTCGCCGGGCCGCTCCAGGCCGTCGGGGGTGTCGGCTTGCAGGACGTCCTGTTCGGCGGGGCGGGAGTAGGGCCGGTCGTACACCGGGCCTTCGTCGGAGGCGGTGCGCGGGGGCAGATCCACCACGGTCTCGCCGTTCCAGGTCATCACCAGGCGCCCGCCGCGCTCGGCCTCTTCGGGCGTGACCTCGGTGACCTCGCCGATGACCGCGGCCTGGATGTTCCACTTGCCGCAGGTCGCCAGGAACGCGTCGAGGCGCTCCGGCTCGACGACCGCCATCATGCGCTCCTGCGACTCGCTCATCAGGATCTCTTCGGGCGTGAGCGTGGAGTCGCGCAGCGGCACCCGGTCGAGTTCGACGCGCATGCCGCCGGTGCCGCCCGCGGCCAGCTCGGTGGTGGCGCAGGAGACCCCGGCCGCCCCGAGGTCCTGGATGCCGACGACCAGGTCGGCCTCGAACAGTTCCAGGCTGCACTCGATGAGCAGCTTCTCCAGGAACGGGTCGCCCACCTGCACGCTGGGCCGCTTGGCGTGGCTTTCGTCGTCGAATGTGGCACTGGCCAGCACCGACGCGCCGCCGATCCCGTCGGGGCCGGTGGTGGCGCCGAAGAGCACCACCTTGTTGCCCGGGCCGGGCGCCTGGGCGAGCTTGATGTCCTCATGGCGCAGCACACCCACGCACAACGCGTTGACCAGCGGGTTGCCCGCGTACCCGGCGCCGAAGCCGAGTTCGCCGCCGATGTTGGGCAGCCCCAGGCAGTTGCCGTAGAAGGAGATGCCCGAGACCACGCCCGGCAGCACACGGCGCGTGTCGGGGGCGTCCAGTGGTCCGAATCGCAGCGCGTCCATGACGGCGACCGGCCGGGCGCCCATGGTCAGGATGTCGCGGACGATGCCGCCGACCCCGGTGGCGGCACCCTGGTGCGGTTCGACGTAGGAGGGGTGGTTGTGCGACTCGATCTTGAAGGTGACCGCGTTGCCGTCGCCGACATCGACCACACCGGCGTTCTCGCCCATGCCCACCAGCAGCGCGTCGCTGTGCGGCGCCTTGTCACCGAACTGGCGCAGGTGGGCCTTTGAACTCTTGTAGGAGCAGTGCTCGCTCCACATGACCGAGTAGATCGCCAGCTCGGCCGCAGTGGGCCGGCGGCCCAGGATGCGGCGGATGCGCGCGTACTCGTCGTCGGCCACACCCAACTCGGCGTAGGGCTGCGGGGAGTCGGGGGTGCGCTGGGCGGTGGCGACGGTGTCGAGCTGCGGTTGTTCGGGCATCGGTGTGTTTTCCGTTCGGCGAAAGGCTTGCGCGGCGCGGTTGCAGGGCGGGCGGGCCGGCTGGCGGACTGGCGGGCTGCGGACTCGGGCCGGCAGAGGGTGAACCGGCCGGCTGGAAGTCCGGGTGCCGGGAGGCCGGGGCCTCCGGCGGTCACCCGGGCGGCGGCACGGGCACTGGAACAGGCACGGTCACTGGCATGGCGTCAGGATGCGGGTTTTTGGGCGTGCATCAGCATCACGCCCGCACTGGCGTCGGGCGCGTTGACCGGGGTGGCCGTGATCAGCACCTGCCCGTCGGTCAGGTAGCTCTCGCCGAGCGGCACGCTGTCGGGATCGGCCTCGCTGTTGGGCAGCACCCGGCCCCAGCCCTCGTCCAGCAGATGGTTGAAGACCTTGTTGATGGCGGCCTCGGTCTGGTTGCCGGAGTCCTGCCTGTCGCCGTCCTTGCCCCCTTCAAGGGAGATGCCGACGATGCGCACGCACTCCACATCGGGGCACTGCTCGCCGAAGTCGGTGTAGGCGGTGCCCTTGGGGGCCTTGCCCATTGAGTCCAGTTTCGGCGCCGCTGCAGGCGACTCCGCCGAGCCGGTCGGTCCGCCCTGCCCCTGCCCGGCAGCAGAGGGTTCCGGGGCGTTGCGCGCGCTGAACAGACCCCAGGCCCCGGCGGTGACCATGCCCAGGGTCACCGCGGCGGCCAGGACGACCATGGCCACCCGTGACCGCAGCAGGTCCATCATGCGCATAACGTCCCCCAGGATGTCGCGTCGGCGGTGGTCTAGCCCGCCGCGGCCGCTGCCGCGGGGCTGGTGTCGGCCAAGTACGCGAGGAGGGAGGTGAAGAAGTCCAGGCCGTCGGCGGAGGCGCCGGTGAGCTCCTCCACGGCGTGCTCGGGATGGGGCATCACACCGACCACGTTGCCGTGCTCGTTGGCCACACCGGCGATACCGCGCCGGGCGCCGTTGGGCGCATCGCCCACGTAGCGTGCGACCACCCGCCCGGAGCGCTCCAACTCATCCAACGTGGCGTCGTCGGCGACGAAGTTGCCCTCGCCGCTCTTGAGCACGATGCGGATCTGCTCGCCTTCGGTGTAGCGGTTGGTCCAAGCGGTGGCGGTAGATTCCACCCGCACGAGCTGGGGGCGGTTGATGAACCGCAGCGACCGGTTGCGGGTGAGCGCACCCGGCAGCAGGTGGCTTTCGCACAGGATCTGGAACCCGTTGCAGATACCCAGCACCGGCAGCGCCCCCGATCGGGCGGCGGGCACCAGCTCGGTCATGATCGGGGCGAAGCGGGCGATGGCGCCGCAGCGCAGGTAGTCGCCGTAGGAGAAACCGCCGGGCAGGATCACGGCGTCGACGCCCTGCAGACCGGTGTCGCCGTGCCAGAGCGCGACGGGTTCGGCGCCGGCGATGCGGACGGCGCGTGCGGCGTCCCTGTCGTCAAGGGAGCCGGGGAAGGTGACGACGCCCACGCGGGCTGTCATGGGCACTCTCCGGATGTTGGTCGGTGGGAGTCGCGCGCCGCCGCGGCAACAGCCGCCGACGCGTCCGAAACCGAGGTTACCTGCTGACCTCGGCACCTGGGCCAGCGCCGCAGCGCCGGGCGGCCGGAGCGGCGGTCCGGATGCCCGCGGGTCAGCGCAGCGCGGGTTGGCGCTGGGACCATTCGCCGTGTTCGGGCGGCGTTGCGCCGCACTCGCGGAACCGCTTGCGCAGCAGGACCCGCGTGGTGCCGTCGGGATCGCCGGTGATCGCGACGTCCTCCATGACCTGGTGCATCAGAAGAATGCCCCTGCCGGACTCCGCTTCGATGTCTGGCAGGGGCACCTGGGCCGGGTCGAAACCCGGCCCTCTGTGTGAGATCTCCAAGACGCAGGTATCGGTGTGGATCCGCGCGGTAACCTGGTAGCCGCAGGAAGGAGCGCCGTGGTCGACCGCATTGGCGCATGCCTCGGATGCGGCGAGCAGGATCGCGAATCTGCAATCGGCGCAGACACCGGTGGTGCGCAGCGCCTCACCGAGGAAGTCCCGCATCACGGCCACGGTATAGGCCTGTCGGGGGAGCGCAATCGCGAAATTTATGTCCATCGGAAGCCCTCACGACCGGTAGGCACACCATGGAGCCTTCCCGAGGGGCGACCTGCGAAACGGACATGGCGGCTAGTTGGCCGGATGCGGTCCGTGACATTGAGATTGTGCTGCGCAAGCAATGCCGGGCAGGGGTACCGGGCGAATTCAGGTCACGCCTGGCGCGGCGCCGCGATGTGCCCTATTCCACATGCAGCGAGAAATCCTCGATGACCGGGTTCGCCAGCAGTGTCTCGGCCATGCGCCGCACCTCGGCCACCGCGGCGTCGTCGGCCTCGCCGTCGATCTCGACCGCGAACCGCTTGCCCTGGCGGACCTCCTGAACGCCGGCGAACCCGAGGCGCTCGCAGGCGCCGACTATCGCCTGGCCCTGGGGGTCCAGGATCTCCGGCTTGAGCATGACGTCAACCACGACGCGGGCCACAGGGTCCTCCACAGGTTTTCGGGCGGGTTCGCAGGGTCGATGGATCCGCTCCCGCGGGTAGCGGGGAGGCAGGCAGCCAAAAGCGTACGGCACACAGCCTTCCGCGCGGGCTCGAAGGCTCGGCCTCTAGGCTGGAAGGAGGTGCACTTGCCCACACCGTTGGAGGCGCAAGCAATGGCGGCGCCCGGTGTCCGGCACCACCTGCTGCGGGCCCGGCGCCACCGCTGCCACCGGCACACCCGTTGAACCGCCACCGCTGCCGAAGGAGGCGCTGCGTCGATCCGGGCGTTACCCGCGTGCGGCCCGCAACCCCCGGGCGCGCCGGTGGCGGGTGTCCGCGGCGGCCGAGAGCGCCCGGTTGCGTTGGCCACCGCCTCAACCGGCGCCGCATTGTCCGCCATCCGCTCGGGAGTGCCGGGCCCGCATGCCCGCCACTCACCTGGAAAGAGGAGACACTTCGTCCGTGCCTTTACGTTGCGTTCACCGATCGCCGCCATCCTCAACGGAGGCGATAAACGTCCAGGGTTTACCTTACGTTGAACCGCTGAACATCCCGAACCGGTGTTTCCGTGACACGCATCACCCGGCTTGGGCGCATCTTCAGCCGTACTCTGGTGCGTCTATCAAGTTAGTAACAAACACCGGTCGTCCCAAGGGGGAAATTTGACGACCACTCAGCTGGAGCGTATGCGCGGAACCGACGAGTCCACCGAATCGACCGAGTCCACGGGTTCGCTCGACTTCGTCACCGCCGTCACCCCGTATGCCGATCAGCTCTACCCCACCGCCCTGCGCATGACGCGGAACTCCGCCGACGCAGAGGACCTGGTGCAGGAGACCTTCGCCAAGGCGTTCGCCAACTTCCACCAGTTCCGCGCGGGCACCAACCTGCGGGCCTGGCTCTACCGCATCCTGACCAACACCTTCATCAACGGTTACCGCAAGAAGCAGCGCGAGCCCCGCCAGGACTCCACCGACGAGATCAAGGACTGGCAGCTCGCCGCCGCCGACGCGCACCACTCCACCGGGTCGCGTTCGGCCGAGTCGGAGGTACTGGAGCGCCTGCCCGACTCCGCCATCCGCCACGCGCTGGCCGACCTCCCCGAGGACTTCCGCATGGTGGTCTACCTCATCGACGTCGAGGGATTCACCTACAAGGAGGTGGCGGCCCGCATGGGAACGCCGCTGGGCACCGTCATGTCGCGCCTGCACCGCGCGCGCCGGCAGCTGCGTGAGCACCTGGCCGACTACGCCAAGGAGCGCGGGGTCCGCACCGCGGCCTGAGCCGCGCCGCGCGCCCTGCGCCTACTTCCACAGCCCGGGCGGCCCGGCTTGTGCCGCCCCGCCCCGGGAGCGCCACCGTTGCCATCCCCTCGTTGAACGCCAACGGTGTTTACCTGTCACTTTCCGTGACTGTTTCCTTGCAGTATTGCCCGCATGCCGCACTCCGGACCGGTTGCGCCGCGCCTTGACGAGATAGACAAAATGGGTCTAACTTGTAAAGCGTCAATCGCGACGCGAAGAAGAGGTGGGGCTCGTGCGGAACCGGGTAAGAAAACAGCGGCTTGCGGACCGGTGCGCATGACGGCGCAGGAACAAGCAGGCGATCCGTCCCGGAGCGAGGCGATCGCCGAGGCCGCAGTGCCCGTCTTCCTGCGCTACGGCCTGCGCAAGACCTCGATGGACGACCTCGCCGCGGCGGCCGGGCTGTCGCGCCAGGGCCTCTACCTGCACTTCAAGAACAAGCAGGAGCTCTTCCACGCCGCCCTGCGCCGCATGACCGCGCAAGTCCAGGCCGCCGTCACCGAGGCGCTCGCCGACACGGCATTGCCGGCGCACGAGCGCCTACTCGGCGCCTTCACCGCCCTGAACGGGCCGGTCGCCGCCACCGCCGACGACACAGTGGTGGAACTTCTCGCCGCGGCGAACACGCTGGGCAACGAACTCCTGCACGAGTTCGAACACCACGTCGTCGCCGCGGTGGCCGCCGTGCTGCGCGAGGAAGGCGTGCCCGACCGCACGCCGGGCGCAACCCCCGAGGACCTCGCCTACCAGCTCCTCGCCGTCGCGGCGGGCGCCAAACACCTCGCGACGATCGCGCCCGAGGACCGCAGCAGGCACATCCGGACCGCCATCACCCTTGTGCTCGGCCCCCGCTTGGAAACCTGACCCGAGCCCGAACCCGGCCCCCTCTCCGGCCCCGAACCACGAACGGACACGCCATGACCGTGCACGCCTATGCAGTCGACCATGCGGCCGGCCCCGCCAGGGCCTACAAGTACGAGCCCGGACCCCTCGGCCCGCTCGAAGTGGATATCGCCCTCACCCACAGCGGGATCTGCCATACCGACCTGGGCCTCATCGACGACCACTACGGGATGGCGGACTTCCCCGTCGTTCCCGGGCACGAAGGGGTGGGCGTCGTGGCGGCCACGGGCTCCGCCGTCGACCCCCAACGGCTCCAAGCCGGCCAACGCGTCGGCGTGGGCGCGGTCGCCGGATCCTGCTTCGCCTGCGAATGGTGCCTGGCCGGACGCCAGCACCTGTGCCCGGAGCGCGACGACGTGATCTTCCGCGACCGGGGAGGCACCTTCGCCAGCCACATCCGCGCCGGCGACTGGCGGCACGTGGTGCCCATCCCCGACGGCCTGGCCTCCGAGGAGGCGGCCCCGCTGTTCTGCGGCGGCACCACCGTGTTCAACGCGGTCGTCGAGAACGGCGTGCGCCCCACCGACCGCGTCGCCGTCGTGGGCATCGGCGGGCTCGGCCATCTCGCCCTGCAGATCCTGGTGAGCTGGGGCTGCCACGTCACCGCCATCTCCACCAGCGCCGACAAGGAGCAGGACGCCCGCCGCTTCGGCGCCCACGCCTTCCTTACGGCAGACGAGGTCGCCCAGGCCGGCGAGCGTTTCGACTTCATCCTCGACACCGTCGGCGCCGACCTGCCCTGGGACGACTACTTCGCGGCCCTGCGCCCCAACGGCAAACTGTGCGTCGTCGGTGTCCCCGCCAACCCGTTCACCATCGGGCAACTGAGCATCCTGCCCGGGGCGAAATCGCTGGTCACCGCATTGGTCGGCCCGCCCACCGTCACCCGCCAACTCCTCGACTTCGCCGACCGGCACGGCATCCGCGCCCAAGCCGAGGTCTTCCCCCGCGACCAGATCGACCGCGCCGTCGACCACGTCCGCAACGGCCGCGCCCGCTACCGCGCCGTCATCGACCTCCGGTGAACGCCGGCCCCGCCCACCCGCCGGGCCGCCCGAGTCCCAGCGGTCTCGGCGCCGGCCGATGAATGGAAGCGCGGACCGCCGAAAGTCACTGTGTGCAAACAATTCAGAACGCACGGGAGCGTTTCGGCGGACAACCCTTAGGCCGTCCGAATTCTTCTTCGGACGGCCTTGCTAATGCTAGGAAGTCCTGGTAGTTGCACTTTTTCTCGAGTGGTACATCATGGTGCGGCGGACGAAAGTCGGCACTGGGCTCTTGCGCTGCCAGTGGTGAGTTCTGTCACGATGTCGGTAGGGCTGCCGCTATGTCCCGTTACCCCGGGTACGCGGCAGAGATCCGGCCGACGTAGTGGTACCCCGCGAAACCGGCCCCGACCACCCGAGGAGCGACAGGTGTCGGACAACACCGCGCATGGACAATCCGAGCTCGTCCAGCTCTTGAACCCCGACGGAGAACGGCGGCACCACCCCGACTACCCGCTGGAGATCAGCCCCGAGGAGATCCGCGGCCTCTACCGCGACCTCGTACTCGTCCGCCGCGTCGACACCGAGTCGGTCGCCCTGCAGCGCCAAGGCGAACTCGCGCTGTGGGCCTCCCTGCTCGGCCAGGAAGCCGCCCAAATCGGCTCCGCGCGCGCCCTGCGGACCAAGGACATCGCGTTCCCCTCCTACCGCGAACACGGCGTCGCCTGGGTGCGCGGCGTCACCCCCCGCGAACTCCTGAGCCTGTTCCGGGGCGTCACCAACGGCGGCTGGGACCCTGCGCAGCACGGGCTGTACCTCTACTCGATCGTCATCGGCAGCCAGACCCTGCACGCCACGGGCTACGCCATGGGTGTCCAGCGCGACGGCGCCACCGGCGAGGACGGCTCCGCCGTCATCGTCTACTTCGGCGACGGCGCCACCAGCCAGGGCGACACCAACGAGGCGTTCAACTTCGCCGCGGTCAACAACGCCCCGATCGTGTTCTTCTGCCAGAACAACCAGTGGGCCATCTCCGAGTCCTCGGAGCGCCAGGCACGGGTCCCGCTGTACCAGCGGGCCGCCGGATTCGGGTTTCCCGGGGTGCGCATCGACGGCAACGACGTCTTCGCCTCCCTCGCCGTCACCCGCAAGGCCATGCAGCACGCCCGCGAAGGCCAGGGGCCGATGCTGATCGAGGCGTTCACCTACCGCATGGGCGCCCACACCACCAACGACGACCCCACGCGCTACCGCGTCGCGGCCGAGTTGGAGGAGTGGAAGGCAAAGGACCCCATCCTGCGGCTGCGCGCCCACATGCAGGCCGAGGGCATCGGCGACGACGACTTTTTCACCGCGGTCGAGGCCGAGGCCGAGCGCCTGGGCGAGCAAGTGCGCTCCGACTGCCACTCGCTGCCCGAACCCGACCCGATGGACATCTTCCACGAGGTCTATGCCGACCCCAACCCCGAGCTCGACCTGCAGCGGGCCGGGTTCGCCGACTACCTGGCGTCCTTCGAGGACGCCGGCGCCGAGGGAGGCCGGTGACCATGAGCACGAACCTCACCATCGGAAAGGCCATCAACGCCGGACTGCGCCGGGCGATGGAGGCCGACCCCAAGGTCCTCATCATGGGCGAGGACGTCGGCCGCCTCGGCGGCGTGTTCCGGGTCACCGACCAGCTCCACAAGGACTTCGGCGCCGACCGCGTCATCGACACCCCCCTGGCCGAATCCGGCATCGTGGGCACGGCCATCGGCCTGGCGCTGCGCGGCTACCGGCCGGTCTGCGAAATCCAGTTCGACGGTTTCTTCTTCCCCGCCACCAACCAGACCTTCACCCAGCTCGCCAAGCTGCGCCGCCGCTCGGAAGGCGCGCTGAACGTTCCCGTCGTGCTGCGCATCCCCTACGGCGGCGGAATCGGTGCGGTCGAGCACCACAGCGAATCCCCTGAGGCGTACTTCGCCCACACGGCCGGGTTGCGGGCGGTCACCGTCGCCAACGCGGTCGACGCCTACTGGATGATCCAGCAGGCCATCACCTCCGACGATCCCGTCGTGTTCTTCGAACCCAAGCGGCGCTACTACGACAAGGCCGACGTCGACACCGGCGAGTCCGCCGACTCGGCCCTGCCGATGGGCTCGGCCCGCGTGGCCCGGCCGGGCACCGACATAACGCTGGTCGCCTACGGGCCCATGGTCAAGACCGCGCTCCAGGCGGCCGAAGCCGACACCGACCACTCCATCGAGGTCATCGACCTGCGCTCCCTCGCGCCGGTCGACTACCCGCTCGTGCAGGAGTCGGTGCGGCGCACCGGGCGGCTGGTCGTCACGCACGAGGCGCCCGTCACGGGCGGCATCGGCGGCGAGATCGCGGCCCGCATCACCGAGTCCTGCTTCTACCACCTGGAAGCCCCCGTTATCCGCGTGGGCGCCTTCGACACCCCTTACCCGCAGTCCCGCCTGGAGGAGCACTACCTGCCCGACCTCGACCGGATTCTCGACGGCGTCGACCGCGCGTTCGCGTACTAGAGGGGGCGGGAACCAAGGTGAACCAGACGAATCAGGCTGACCAGGCGGGCCGGACGGGCCAGGCCGATACCCGGCAGGGCGGCGTGCGCGAGTTCCGGCTGCCCGACGTGGGCGAGGGACTGGTCGACGCCGAACTGCTGCAGTGGTACGTCCAGCCGGGCGACGAAGTGCAGGTCAACCAGATGATCTGCGAGGTCGAGACCGCGAAGGCGGCGGTCGAACTGCCCAGCCCCTACGCGGGCACGGTCCGCGAGCTGCTGGCCGAGGCCGAGAGCACGGTGGATGTGGGCGCGCCCATCATCACCATCGACACCGGCGGCGGTGATAGCGGATCGGGCGCCGAGGCGGGGCAGGCCGGGCAGGCCGCTGAAGGCGGTCAGGCCGACGAGCGGGAGAAACCGCTCGTGGGCTACGGCGAGCGGGCCGCGTCCACCCAGCGCCGCCGCAGGCGGCCGGGTGCGGCGGCCGCGAACGGTACGGCGGCGGCTCCGGAAGCACCGGCCGAGCGCAACGGCCGGGGTGCGCCGCCGGCCGAACAGACGAGCGCTGCGGGCGCGCCGGATACACGGGGCGCGCAGGAGGCCGTACAGCCGGCACAGGCCGCGCAGCCGGCTCCGGGAACGGGCGCGGGTACCGCAACGGGCGACGGCGCCCCGGCGCGGGCGCTCGCCAAGCCACCGGTGCGCAAACTAGCCAAGGACCTGGGTGTCGATCTGCGCTCGGTCACCCCGACCGGGCCGGGCGGCGTCGTCACCCGCGATGACGTGCGCCGCGGCGCGGGTGAGGGTGCAGAGCCGGCGGGCGCGGGTGCCGCTGCTCCCACCGCACCGGCGCCGGAACAGGCGGCACCCGCCGAGCAGGAGCCTGCGCCGGCAACGGCCGCCGCCGGCCCGGCCCCGGGAGCGCGCGAGGAACGCATCCCGGTCAAGGGCGTGCGCAAGCACACCGCGGCGGCCATGGTGCGCAGCGCGTTCAGCGCCCCGCACGTCACCGAGTTCCTGCAGGTCGACGTCACCAAGATGATGAAGACCGCCAAGAAGCTGCGCGACCGGCCGGAGTTCGCCGAGGTAAAGGTGTCGCCGCTGCTGCTGGTGGCGCGCGCCCTGCTCACCGCCGTACGGCGCCACCCCGAGGTGAACGCCTCGTGGGACGACGAGACCCAGGAGATCGTGCGCAAGCACTATGTCAACCTGGGGATTGCGGCGGCCACCGACCGCGGGCTGGTGGTGCCCAACATCAAGGACGCCCACACCAAGCCGCTGCCGGAGCTGGCCCGCGACCTGCAGCACCTCACCGAAACCGCCCGCGCGGGCAACGCCACTCCGGCGGACCTGACCGGCGGCACGATCACCGTCACCAACGTGGGGGTCTTCGGGGTCGACGCGGGCACGCCCATCATCAACCCGGGCGAGGCCGCGATCCTGGCGTTCGGCCAGATCCGCGACATGCCGTGGGTGCACAAGGGAGAGCTGGCGGTACGCAAGGTGACCACCCTGTCGCTGTCCTTCGACCACCGGTTGGTCGACGGCGAACTGGGATCGAAGGTCCTGCGCGATGTCGGCGCGATGTTGGAGGACCCCAAGACCACGGCGTTGGTCTGGGGCTGATGCCCGGCAGCCGGCGGCTGACGGCTGCCGGCCTGGTGGCGGATCCGGCGGCCGGGGCAGGGCGGCTGGGGTGCGGAAGTGCGCCCCTGCCCTGCCCGGCCCGCAGGCCCGCGCACCACGGTGACAAGGCCGATCGCCGGCCACGCCCAGTGGCGGCCTAATAGGCTTTTGTGATGTCAGTTATCGTGCCATTGTTCGTGGTCGGCATCATCATAGTGCTGGCCGCACTGGTGACCCTTGTGGTGGTGCTGGTGGTGAAGTCCGGCAAGAAGTCCGGGGCTGCCGGGCCTACCGGTCCTTCAGGACCGCCGCAGCAGCAGCCGTACCCGGGTTACCCGGCCGGCCCGCCCCCCGGCGCCCCGGTGCAGCAGGGCCCGCCGCCTGGGCCGCCCGGCCCGCCGCCTAACCAAGGGCCGCAGCAGGGTGGGTGGTAGCAGCTCCGGTAGCGCCCACCGGCGGGGTGGAGCCGCTTCCGCCCCGCCGGGGCTGGCTTGTTCAGCGGCGGGAAGCGGCCCTCAGCGCGTCGACGAACGCCTGCCATCCGGTTGAGGGGAAGGCGAGGCGGCCGTGGTCGAGGCGATGCTTCGTGACCGCCGAAAATAGGGCGTGCCGACCCTGCACGCGCCCCAACACCGATATGGCCTGCGGCTACTGCGGCCATCTTCGGGACGGGCAGTGGCGCCTGCCGCCCCTGCCCGGCGAGCGCGGCGCGGTCCGGGCGGGCCGGATCGCGGGTGTGCGCTCGTATGCGTTGGCGCCCGCCGAGGATGAGATGGCCGCGCAGGCCACACCCACCACACCGACCACGCCCACCGCGGAAACCGGGCAGACCTGAGCCTCAGCCCTGCGGCGCGAGGTGCTGCTGCGCCCACTGGTCGAGCGTGGTCAGCGTCAGCCCGAACTTCTGCGCCTGTTCGGGACGGGCCGGTTGGCCGACCTCGTTCTGCCACGCGTGGGCCGACGCCCAATACGGCATCCCGGCGGCCACCGCCTCCTCGGTCGTCATGTCCGGCGCGGTCAGCTCGACGCCCAGCGCCTTGCCGAGGATCGCCGCGCACTCCGCCATGGTCAGTACGTCGCCCGCCAAGTCCAGTTCGGCCTTGTTGAAGCGGTCCGGGTCGGCGATCGCCGCGGCGGCCGCCGTTCCGACGTCCTCGACGGCGACGGGGGTCAACGCAGAGGCGGGCTTGATGACCGTGATCAGCCCGCCCTGCGGTCCGTTGGGCATCAGGAAGGATGGCGGGAGGAAGTTCTCCATGAAGAAGCCCGGCTTCAGCAGCGTCCAGTACTCGAAACCGGCTTCGCGGAGCCGGTCCTGCAGTGCGGTCTTGGTCTCATAGTAGTTCTCCAGTATTGCCCAGCGGCCCTCGTTCCAGCCGGGGGCAGCGCGGTGCTCGCCGGCACCGGAGGTGGAGGTGTGCACGAACTGCGGGACTCCGGCCTGCCGCGCGGCCTCGATCAGGTTGATGCCCTGCACCCGCTCCGAGTCGCCGTCCAGGTCGTCGAGGTCGGGTGTCTGCACGGAGAAGACGGCCCGGGCGCCTTCGGCGGCCCGGACCAGCGAGTCGCGGTCGCGGAGGTCGCCGGTGACAAGTTCGGCGCCGAGCGCGGCGACCGCCGCCGCCCGGTCGGTGGACGGGTCGCGGACCAGGGCCCGCACCGGAACACCCGCCGCGACCAGGGCGCGGGCGGTGGCCCCGCCCTGCTTGCCGGTGGCACCGGTGACCAGTACGGGGGCGGGGTGTGCAGACATGGTGCCCTCCGGGGCTCGTTGCGATGAATATAAACGGCGGGGGTCGCCGTTTGCCTTTCGGTACAATACACGATGTGGCGGGGCCCGCCACTTTCCCTGTGAAGGAGATGCCTTGACCGGTCAGCGTGTCGACGCCCGCCGCAACTACGCGCGCATCCTCGCCGTGGCCGAGCAGGAGGTCGCCGAGCGCGGGGCCGACGCCTCCCTGGAGCAGATCGCCCGCACGGCCGGGGTCGGCTCGGCCACCGTGCGCCGGCACTTTCCGGGCCGGCGCGCACTGCTGGAGGCGGTATTCAGCCGGCGGATCACGACCCTCGGCGAAAAGGCCGACGAACTGTCCAGGGCCGACGACGCGCGGGCTGCGCTGCTGGAATGGCTGAGAGTGCTCACCGACTACGCCGCGACCGTCCGCGGCCTGGCGAACGCACTGGTCGGCGACGACGCCGCCTCCGCAATGGAGACGCACGCGTGCTCGTCCCAACTCGCCGACGCGGTACACCCGCTGATGCACAGGGCCCAGCAGGAGGGTGCGCTGGCGTCCGAAACAACAGCCGCTGACCTGCACAACCTTGTCGCCGGCATCGTGCTGGCCACGGAACACCACCCGGACCCCGCCGCCGAGGCCAAGCGCCTGCTCGACCTGGCCATCCGCGGGATCAGCCCGGGGGACTGACCCCGCCCCGCCCCGCCACCGCCGCGGCACGCCCTCCAGACGCCCGCCGAGTGGATCGCCGCCTGCCGCGGTCGCGGTGCCCGCGGCCGTTCCGGGCGGCCGTGCGTGGCGGCTCCGGCAGCGACCGGAACGGCCGCTGCGGCGGCCGTCCCGGCGTTGCGGTCAGGCGCGCCGTCCGCCGTCGACCGACAGCGTGGCCCCGGTGACGTAGGAGGCTCCGGCGGAGCAGAGCCAGATCGCGGCGGCGGCGACCTCGTCCGCCGTTGCAAGGCGGCCGAGCGGAGTGATCGCCTCCTGCTGGGCGATCATGTCCGTACCTGCGGCGACCTGGTCGAACATTGCCGTGCGGGTGATCGCGGGCGCGACCGCGTTGACCCGGATTCCCTCCGCTGCGTGGTCGACCGCGGCGACCTTGGTCAGTCCGACCACGCCGTGCTTGCTCGCCACGTAGGCCGGGGCGTGCAGGATGGCGTAGAGGCCGCCGTTCGAGGCGATGTTCACGATCGCCCCGCCGCCGGTGCGGCGCAGTTCCGGAATCTCGTGCTTGATCGAGAAGAACGCGCCCGTGAGGTTGATGCGCAGGACGCGCTCCCACGCCTCCGCCGACATGCCGGCGAGGTCTTGGCCGGTCGACGGAACCGCCGCGTTGTTGACGGCGACATCCAGCCGCCCGAACCCGGCCGCGGTCCGCGCAACAGCGGCACGCACCGAATCCTCGTCCGCGACGTCGGCGGCGACAGCAATGGCCGTGCCGCCATCAGCGGTGATCGCCTCGGCGGTCTCCGCCGCCGCGGTGCCGTCCAGGTCGAGGGCCGCCACACACGCACCCCGGCGGGCGGGATCGGACGCGATGGCGCGTCCGATCCCGCTGCCGGCGCCGGTGACCAGCGCGGCACTACCGGCAAAGTCGTTCACGCCGGCGCCTCGTGGTTCACCCACGCCACCTTGTACGGGTGGCGGGCCTGCCACTTGTGGACGACCTCGCCGGCGCCGGGCGCGGCGAACATCGTGGCCAGGGCCTCGCGGTCCGCGACACCGAGTTGCACAACCGCGGTCGCGATGAACGCGGGGATCGACTCCTCACCGGGGACGGGGATGTGGCGCTGCGCCGAGAACGTCTCTGTCGCACCGGTCTCCGTCATCGCTTTTTCGATGTCCTTTAGGAACTGATCCAGCTCTGCATCCGGGATCGGGTTTTCGAATGCTACGAGCATCGTGTGGTTGATCATGCCTCTATGCTGGCGCTTCGGTTCCGCTGGGGTCCAATACACATCGGGAAACGTCCGATAACCTATGGGAATGAATTTGCTTGAGGTTCGGGAACTGCGGTATTTCGTGGCCGTTGCCGAGGAACTGCACTTCGGCCGTGCCGCCGAACGGCTCTCGGTCGCGCAGCCGGCGCTGTCGAAGACCATCCGGCGCATCGAGTCCCGGCTCGGAGTCCGCCTGTTCACCCGCACCAGCCGCAGCGTGGTGCTCACCGCCCCCGGCGAAACCCTCCTCGAACACGGCAGGCACGCGCTGAACGCGATGGCGGTGGCCGTGCAGCAGGCGCAGCAGGCGGGCGCCCACGAGCGGCTCCGGCTGGTGCTGAAACCCGGCGGCGACGCGAACCTGCTGTCCGGGATCCTCGCCGCCTACGCCCAGCAGCCGAACGCGCGGCAGGTCGACATCCTCTTCAGCGGCAGCGTCGACCGGACCGACCACCTCCACGACGGACGGGCCGACGCCGCCCTGCTCTACGTGCCGTTCGACGACCTCACCGGACTCGCCGCCGAAACCCTCCACGTCGAGGACCGGGTTGCGGTCCTGCCCGAAGGACACGTGCTCGCGCGCCGCAATGCCGTCCGGTTGGCGGAGCTCGCCGGTGAGAGCTTCCCGCGTTGGAAGGGCGTCCCCGGCAGTGTCGGCGACGGGCCCGAAACCACCGACATCACCCAGCTGATCCCGCTGGTCAGGATCGGCCGGACCGTCGCCGTGCTGCCGCGGTCGCTCGTCAGCCCGATTCCGGACGGGGTCGCCTGCGTCCCCGTCGAAGACACCGAACCCAGCCGCATTGTCATCGCCCGCAACGAATACGACCACCGCGACTCGGTCGTTGCGCTCATCAACGCGGCCGTCGCCGCCACGCCGGAACACCGGCGCGGTCCGGCGGCCGGGGCCGGCCGCTAGGTCGGGCGGGTCGCGGCGCCGCCGATCAAGCCGACGCGCGCTCGCGGTCGCTGATGAGGGCCGCCACGCCATGGAGCAGCCGGTCCAGGCCGAAGGTGTAGGCGTGCTCGGGACTGTGCGGCGCTTGGTGCGCCTGGCCCGCCGCTTGGCCGACGCGGGCCGCGATCGGGTACTGGGCGGGGTCGAACACCTCGGTGAGCGGTCCCTGGACCTGCTGCCACCACTGCTCGTCGGTGATGCCGGTGCGTCGGACGGCCAGGTCGGCTTCGAGCCTGCGCCGGGCGACGCCTTCGACGTGGGTGTGCACGAGGGTGGCGACCGAGTCCATCTCGACGTCGGTGAGGCCGATGCCCTCGATCACGCTCAGCTCGCGCTCGTACTTGGCGATGGCGTGCGGCCCCAGCGCCGGGCGCCCGGTGAACACCTGAAGCACCCAGGGATGACGCATGTAGAGGTCCCAATTGACCTGCGCGACCTCGCGCAGGCCGTCGTCCCATGCGGTGTCGCCCCGCGGGCCGAGCCGGCGGACCGCCTCGCCGTAGACGCTGTCGAGCATGGCTGCGACGAGTTCCTCACGGGACGC
This sequence comes from Streptomonospora sediminis, assembly GCF_054778995.1. Classification (NCBI taxonomy): domain Bacteria; kingdom Bacillati; phylum Actinomycetota; class Actinomycetes; order Streptosporangiales; family Nocardiopsidaceae; genus Streptomonospora; species Streptomonospora sediminis. The sequence goes on along the minus strand of NZ_BAAGYZ010000005.1, from coordinate 382,914 downwards.
GATGTAGGTGTAGAGCGACATCGTGCCCACGCCCAGCGACTCGGCGACCCGGCGCATCGACAGGGCGCCGAGCTCCTGGTCGCCGTCGGCGATCGCGACTCCGGCGGCGACGACCTCCGCGGTGGTCAGTGTGTGCTTGGGGCCGCGCCGCGGTAGCTGCCGGGTGCCCCACAGCGTGGCGATCGTGCGCGCCGGATCGCCGCTGCCACCGATCTCTGTCTCCGCCATGGCCTCATCATAGGAAGATTTACTTCGTGCGCTGTACGAAGTTATTGCTACTCTTCTCCGTATGGCATACGAAGAGAAGGTGGCGGCGTCCGGCGCCCCGCCGGGAGCCGCGGCGATCGAAGCCGTCGACGTGCACAAGCGCTACAAGGGAAAGGCGGCGCTGGACGGATTCGGTCTGCGCGTCGAGCCGGGCACGGTGTGCGGCCTGCTCGGGCCGAACGGGGCCGGCAAGACCACGGCCGTCCGGATCCTGACGACCCTGCTCCGCCCCGACTCGGGCCGGGTCCGTGTGGCAGGGTGCGACGCGCTCGGCGCCCCGCGCGCGGTTCGCTACCGGATCGGCCTGGTGGGTCAGAACGCCGCTGTGGACGAGATTCTCAGCGGTCGGCAGAACCTGGTGATGTTCGCGAAGCTGTATCACCTGCCGACCGCCGCGGCCCGCCGGCGGGCCGGTGAACTGCTGGAGCGGTTCGACCTGGCCGGAGCCGCCGACCGGTCGGTCGCCGAGTACTCCGGCGGCATGCGCCGCAGGCTCGACCTGGCCACCAGCCTGATCCTGTCGCCGCCCGTGCTGTTCCTCGACGAACCCACCACCGGCCTGGACCCGCGGGCCCGGACCGACGTGTGGGACGCGATCAGGTCGCTCGCCGGTTCGGGCACGACCGTGCTGCTGACCACCCAGTACCTGGAGGAAGCCGACCGGCTGGCCGACCGGATCGCCGTCATCGACGCCGGACGGGTCGTCGCCGACGGCACCCCGGACGAGCTGAAGGCGAGGGTGGGGCCCGACCGGGTCGAAACCGTCACCCGAAAACCCACCCTCGACGAGGTCTTCCTGCACCTGACCGGCAGCGCCGGTGTAACCGGCGAGACCGGCGCGACAGGGACCGAGCAGGCGAGCGAACGGATCGCTGCGCAGACCGTCGACCAGCCGGCCGGGCACCCGGCCGATCAGCCGGGCGACCGGACAGCCGACCAGGCACCGGAGCAGACATCATGACCCCCACGAAACCGACCGCGCTGCCGCCCGCCCCGCAGCCGCCCGGGCCATCGGCGGCCGACGGGCTCCGCGATGCCGCCACCCTGGCCGGGCGGGTCCTGCGGCACTGGAGGCGCCGTCCCGTATCGATCCTGGTGGGGCTGCTGTTCCCGGTCCTGATGGTGCTGATGTTCGGCTACCTTTTCGGCGGCGCCATGGCCGTCCCGGACGGCCGGTACATGGACTTCCTCATCCCCGGCATGTTGGCGATGACCATGCTGTTCGGGTTGGAAGGCATGGTCGTGAGCGTCACCGCCGACGCAGCGAAGGGCGTCACCGAGCGCATCCGCGCCATGCCGGTCGCGACCGCGGCGGCCCTGGCCGGCCGCTGCTTCGCCGACATGGCCAACGCCGTGGTGGGCCTCGCCGTTATGGTCACGACCGGGCTGTTGACCGGGTGGGCGCCGGACCGCGGCCTACCGCCGGCGCTGGCGGCGCTCGGGCTGCTGCTGTGGCTGCGGTTCGCGTTCACCTGGGTCGGCACCTACCTGGGGCTGCTGCTGAAAACCCTGGAGGCGGCCGTTGCCGTGCAGATCCTGGTCTGGCCGGTCGGGTTCCTCTCCAGCGCGTTCGTTTCGCCCGGCACGATGCCGGGCTGGCTCGGCGCCATCGCCGCGTGGAACCCCCTGTCGGCCACTGCCGCGGCCATCCGGGAGCTGTTCGGCAATCCTGATTGGAACGCGCACAGCTGGGCGGCCGACCACTCGGCGGTCCTCGCGCTCGGTTGGCCGGCGGTGCTGACCGCGGTGTTCCTGCCGTTGGCCGTACACCGGTACCGGGGCTTGGGGCGGTGACGAACGTTCCCGGTGCCGGTCGATCGGTCGAGGGGGCGGCCGATCGACCGGCCGGCGAGTCCGGTACCGTGCCGCGCCGCGCCGCCGTTACCCGGACCGCGGTTGCGCGGGGGGTGCGGTGGCGCGGCCGCCGTACATCAGGCGGCGGAGTGCCACCTCTGCCGGGCCGCGGCGGCCGGTGCGGTCGAGGGCGTAGGCGCCTGCGACCGTGAGCAGCCACACGCCGATCGCGACGAGCGCCATGGTCGCGCTGGTCAGGTGCGCGCCCAAGCCCAGCCCCCAGGCGGCCAGCAGTGGCGCGGCGATCAGCGAATGCGCGAGGTAGCAGGACAGGGACCGGTTGCCGACCGCGGCGACCGCCGCCACCGGCAGGCTGCGCCGGGCGCTGTCGGAGAGGTGGTGGACGATCAGGGCGAACACCGAGACGTAACCCAGCCCGCCCACTACGCCAGTGATCGACTGGATCGTGTACAGCGGCCCGCCCTCGGCCATCATCGCTGGTGCGGCGCCGAGCACACCGACATGGGCCAGGGCGGAAGGCAGCCCGCCGAGCAGGCCGACGGCCACCCCGACGATCGCGGTGCCGCGCAGCAGCGGCAGGTACCGTTCCGGCTCCTCGAGGAGCCTCTTGCGGGCGGACCAAAACCCGAGCAGCATCGCGGTGTAGGAAGAGAAGCCGAGGAGCCCGCCGCCGAAGGCGACGAACAGCCACGTGGAGAACCGGGTGGCGACCGAGGCGGCGTAGCTCTCCTCGCCGGAGGCGTAGTAGGTGGTGGAGGGCTCGGTGGCCAGGGCGGCGGAGTCGCCGGCGGCCAAAATGCCAAGCGCGGACTGGGACTCGAAGTACGCGGAAATGCCCAGGAAGAGCACCGCCCACACCAGCAGCGTGGTGTCGCGCCGGCGCAGGAACAGCCAGCCGATCAGCAGACTCGCCACCCCGTAGGTGCCGAGGATGTCGCCGCCCAGCAGTAGGGAGCCGTGGAGCAGGCCGAAGACGAGCAGCCACAGACTGCGGCGCCGCAGCAGCCGCACGGCGGCGCGCTTGGTGCTTCCGGCGTCGGTCTGGCGCCGCATGACCTGCATCATGCCGTAGCCGAAAAGGAACGCGAACAGCGGGAAGATACGCAGATCCAGCCCGGTGATCATGGCGAACTGGACCGCCCGGTCCACCGCTGAGCCGTCGACCGGGTGCCAGCCGGAGGGGCCGTGCTCAGCCGTGTAGAGGAAGAACGCGGTATTGGACAGCACGATCAGCAGCAGCATCAGCCCGCGCGCGAGGTCGGGCGCAAGCGCCCGCTCGCCGGCGCGCACGCCGCCGCGGGGCGGGGGTTGGTGCCGGCGGGGCGCGGTCGAGCCGGGCGGCTCCGCGTCCGCCGGGTCGGCCGGCACCGCCGGGTGGGCCGCCGCCGCGCCGGGCGGCTCGGCGTCCTGTGGCGGCGGGGGACCGGTTGTCCACAGGTCGGCGGATCGGGTTGGTGGTGTGGAGGTGGGGTCGGCTTGACTTGAATTAAGGGGTCCCCCGGGGGCCTCCGTGTCGTCGTGTCCACTTGTCCACAGGTCGGCGGATCGGGTTGGTGGTGTGGAGGTGGGGTCGGCTTGACTTGAATTAAGGGGTCCCCCGGGAGCCCCCGCATCGTCGTGCCCGCTCGCCGCCCCGCCGCCTTCACAGGCCCCGGGCTTGCCCGCATCTGACATCGGCGCGTCCCTTCGCCGGGGTGTCCGCCGTATTCCGGGATGTCCGCCTCGGTGGCACGGTGACAACCGGATAACAACTTCGAACACCGTTCGGAGTAATATCCCCGAACGGTATACGGAGTTTTATGCTGTCTGCAAGATGAGTACCGAAGACACCTACGAAGACCCCACCCGCGCGCTGAAGATGCTCTGGGGGGTGGACGATCCGCACCCCCGCCGCGGTCCGCGGCCCGGGCTGAGCCGTGAGCGCGTGGTCCAAGCCGCGATCGAGGTCGCCGAGGCCGAAGGGCTGGCCGCGTTGTCCATGCGCCGGGTGGCGCTGCGGCTGGAGGTCGGCACGGCCTCGCTGTACACCTATGTCCCGGGCAAGCCCGAACTGCTTGCGCTGATGCTGGACGCAATGGTCGGCGAGGGGCCGCTGCCGCACACCCTGCCCGGCGGATGGCGCGAGCAGTTGGAAGCCGTGGCCCGTTCCGACTGGGCGGACTTCCGCCGCCACCCCTGGACTCTGCAGATCGCCTCGGACCGGCCGCTGCCGGGCCCGAACCTAATGGCCTGGTTCGACTCCGCACTGCGGGTGCTCGAAGGCACCGGCCTCACCGGAGCCGAACGCATCACGGTGGTCGAAGGACTCGACGGCCTGGTCCGGGGCATGGCGCGCAACGCCGCCGACCCGGCGATCCGGCCGCCGAGCGAAGACGCCGGCGGGCAGGCGCAGGCCTGGCAGGCGGCTCGCGACGAGTTTCTGGAGAGCCACGTCGACTTCGCCCGTTACCCGCACTTCGCCGCGGCTTTCAGCAGCGGTGCGGCGCCCGGACCGGACGAGGTCTTCGAGTTCGGGCTGCGCCGCATGCTCGACGGCGTGGCGGCCCTGATCGCCGAGCGGGGAGGAGGGAGCAGTGGCAGCGCCGGAGGGAACGGCAGTGGCGGCGGGAAGAGCGGCAACGGCAACGGCAACACGTAAATCGCCGATGCGGTCAGCCTGTTGCGGCTCTCCGGCTCTCCGGCTCTCCGGCTCTCCGGCTCTCCGGCTCTCCGCGATCCGGGGCCCCGCGGGTCTGTGCGGTCCCGCGGGCGGCCCCGCCCGCAATCGCGGAAAATTTCCTTCCGGTGCGGCGGAACCGATCGGGCGTGACCGGCATCTGACTCTGCAGAGGCTCCGATCGAGTCATATCGAGTCTCGACCAAGGATCAACGGGACACCTGACCCCGGCCGCGACGAAGCGGTGGCACTGCCGATGAACCACTGAACCTCTGAGTGCCCGCTGCGGGCTTGGTGAGGCTCCTGGGCACCCGATGGGTGCAAGGGGCCGCCGGGATCGCTTCAGGCGGCTGTGAGGGAGGGGGAGGGGGCGTGGTGGCGACCGCGCTGGAAGGGGCTCGTGAGGGGGAAGGAGAATGCGTTCAGCATCTCCGCGGCCCCAGCGGGATCGCTGGCCGGATGGGTGACGGTGCTACCCACCAGGTCGTTCCAGAAGAACTGGCCGTCGCGGCACCAGACGTTGATACCCCGCATGACCGATATGACGGCGAGCTCGGAGGTGCCGGCCCGGTACATCGGACGGGCGGCGAGCGCCGTGAGTTCGTCCCACAGAGCGGTGACGGCTCGCTCGGCGCAGAACGCGTGCCGAGGTCTGTGTTTCACGCGGTTGGCCAGCGCCGATTTGACGCGGCAGGCCCGCGGGTTGTTCAACCGCCAGTGACTCAATTCGACGTCTCCTGATCAGTCCGGTTACCGCGGCGATGTGCCGCTCTTACGAGCTTTCGCGCTGCCGCGGGCAGAGCATGGGCCGGTCAGTCAAAGACCCACGATCTTCGCAAAGTTGGTAGGCAGCGAACCCTGTCGTTACCTCCTGGTTATTCTTTGCGCTCCGGATAGTAGCAGGGATTGCCCCCTAGGGGTCGACCCTCAAAAATGTGGCCCATGTCACAGGTGGAGGCAGGGTGACATCTGGGTGTACGAGTTGTTTTTCCAGCTCAGGAGGGGTGTTCGAAGTGCTGTGTGGCCGTTTTTGGCCACTGCCCCTGACTGTGCTCCTCTATGGGAATACGGGTTGATCCGCCGGGGCCGGGTGCGTCAGGCCGACGCGTTTTCGCAGGTGAGGGTGGTTGTCTGCGGGTTTTCGCTACCTTATTCGCGAGTCAAACCTGTTGGACCGTACAAATCTGCCCAATGACTTCCGGGGGTGGAGCGCATCGGCGTTTCGATCGACGCAGCGTGTTTAAGCAAATTCGCAACGTGGTAGTCAATGCTGCTGGGTGGCCGCCCCGGGACGCGGATCGGAGGCGGTTGCCCTTGGTTGTTGCATGGGTCTGCCTTTGCCCGCTTTTGTCTGGCATATCCGGTTGCGTTGCCCAGGGTTGCCCCACCGCATGGCCACTGCACGCCCGCAGCGCTCACCGTCCCGCGGGCCCACCGCAGCCGGCGCCCCCGGGGGGGGCGAGTCCGGCCCCCGTGTCCCGGGCCACTCTGCCGGGTGGTGCGTCACACCCCTTTGTCCTGCTGTTTCCTCTCCTTTTCGCGCGCACGCGCGGGAGATTGCGGCTAGCATAGATACAAGATGCATACAACGACTTCCGCGACCGACCGCGCCTACCGCTACGCCAAGGACGCCATCCTGGGCCGCCGTTATGCCGGCGGCGACCTCATCAGCGAAGGCGACATCGCCACCGGCGTCGGGGTCTCCCGCACGCCTGTGCGCGAGGCGCTGCTGCGGTTGGAGGCCGAAGGACTGGTGCGGCTCTACCCCAAGCGCGGTGCACTCGTGGTCCCCGTCTCCCAGGGCGAGATCGACGACGTCATCGAGACCCGCCGCCTGGTCGAGACACACACCGCGCAGAAAGCGGCCGGCGCCGCTCCCGCCGCGCGCGAGGACCTCGCGCGGCGGCTGAGTGAGCTGCTGGAGCGCATGCGCGCCGAGGTCGAGGGCGGCCGCCAGGCATTCGTATTCGCCGACCGCGAGTTCCACCGCGAGATCGTCGCCGCCGGCGGCAACGACATCCTCGCCGGCTTGTACGACTCGCTGCGCGACCGCCAGTTGCGCATGATGGAAGAGGGGGTTCGCACCGTGGAGCAGATGCGTCGGAACATCGACGAGCACGCGGCCATCCTTGCGGCGATCAGGGTGGGCGACCCCGAGACCGCCCGCCGCGTCGTGCAGGTCCACTTGGACGCCGCCGCGCAACTGCTGGGTGCCCGCACGTGAGCGGCGCCGACCCCGCCCCCGGAACCGCTGCCCCCGGGCAGCCGGACCGGCCCGGCGAATCAGACCGGACGAACCCCGCGGACGGGTCGGAGCGGTCGGTGCGGACCGGCTCCGCGCAGCGCCGCCGCGAGCGAAGGGTCCAAGTGTGCGCAAATTCATCCGGTGACCGGTTGTCCGGCGAATCCCCGGAGGCCGACGGCGCAGACCCTGCAGCCCCCGCCCCCACCGCCTCCACAGCCCCCGAAGTCCCCGCGGCCTCCGCGGATCCCGCCCCCCTGCAGGCACCGGGCGGCGGCCGGGCCTGGCTGGTGTGGGGCGTCGGAGTTGGCGTCTACTTCCTGGCGATGTTCCACCGCAACGGCCTCGGCGCCGCCGCCCTGGAGGCCCAGCAGCGCTTCGACGTCGGACCGGCACTGCTGTCCATGCTCCCGATGCTCCAACTACTGGTGTACGTGCTGCTGCAGGTGCCCACCGGGGTGCTCGCCGACCGGGTCGGCCCGCGCGTTTCCCTGCTGTTCGGGTCGGTCGTCATGGCGCTGGGCGTGGGCCTGTTCGCAGCGGCCCCCTCGGTCGAGGCGGCCATCGCCGGCCGGGTGCTGATCGGTATCGGCGACGCGGTCACCTTCCTGAACGTCATCCGGTTGGCCGCGCTGTGGTTCCCCCGCTCCCGCTACGCGCTCGTCAGCGCCCTCACCGGGGTTGCCGGAGGGCTGGGCCAGGCCGCCAGCGTCGCCCCGCTGTCCTTCGCACTGCACGGCCTGGGCTGGACGGCCGCATTCCTCGTATTCTCCGGCGTGACTCTGGCCATGACCCTGCTCGTACTGCTGGTGGTGCGCGACCGGCCCGGAGGCGGCCCCCCTGCGGCCCCGCACGCGCCGATCGCCGCATGGGCGAGCATCACCGGCGCGCTGCGGACCCACGGCCCGCGCGTGGGCCTGGCCCACCACGCCGCGATCATGCCGCCCTTCACGATGCTGGGCATGCTGTGGGGCTACCCCTTCCTGGTGGAAGGAATGGGGTTTTCGCCCGCCCTGGCCGGCACGCTGCTCTCGGGTGTGGGCGTGGCCGTGCTGTGGACCTCCCCGCTCATCGGCGCGCTCGCCGGCCGGTGGCCCGGCGTGCGGCGGCCGCTGGCAACGGGGCTGGCGGGCATGCTCGGGCTGGGCTGGCTGGTGCTGGTCGGCTGGCCCGGCGGGCTCCCGCCGGCGTGGCTGGTCGTGATCGTGCTGGTGGTCAGCGCGGCCGGCGCGGTGATCGCGCCCGCCCTGTCCTTCGACTTCGCCCGCGACGGCATGCCCGCCGAACGCACCGGAGTGGCATCGGGACTGGTGAACATGAGCGGCTTTCTGACCACGGTGGTGGTCATCGTGGCCGCCGGGATCATCCTGGAGACCGGCGCCGGGTTCCAGGCCGCGTTCGTCCCGGTCACCGTCACCACGGTGCTGGCGGGCGGCGTGCTTGCCGTGCTGCTGTGGCGCCGCCCACTGGACGGCGACCGCGCCCGCCGCTGAACCCGCGCGAACCGCCGGCGGCGCCTGAGCCCGCGCCCGGCGGTCCCGCGGCCTCCCCGAACATCCGCCCGCCGATGACCGCATCCGGACAAGCCGGTCACCGGGCTTAAGCGGTCGACCACCCGTTCGGTATGGTCAGGGAGCACATGCCAGAGGCCGCGCACGGCGGCCGGTTCCGGGCTTACGTAGAACCGGTGCCGCTGGGGAGTTGTGGGAGGGCGCGGCAACACCCATGAGTGGTCTACTCGAAGCCTCACTGGCGTTTCCCACCGCGTTGTTCAGCTTCCTGCTGGTGGTGGTCGTCGGCTACTGGCTGTTCGTGGTGTTGGGCGCCGTCGGCGCCGACATTCTTGACGCCGATTCCGGCGCCGATTCCGGCGGCGGAATCGGCGGTGCGCTGGGGGCGATCGGCCTCGGCGGCGTACCGGTGACCGTTGTGCTGTCGCTGATGGTCGCGGTGGCGTGGTTCGTGAGTCTGGTGGGTACCGTGCTGATCGACTCGTTCCCGGTGTCGTCGCCGCTGATGATCGCGCTGGGATTGGTCGTCCTGGTGGCGGCCGTCATCATCGCCTGGGGCGTCACCAGCGCGGTCGTGATGGGTCTGCGCAAGCTGCTGCCCGCCGAGCACCAGCGCCGCGGCACCGACTTCGTCGGCCGCACGTGTGTGGTGCGCACCGGCCGGGTCGACCGCGACTTCGGGCAGGCGGAGATCTCCGGGGGCGACGGATCGTCCTCACTGATCGAGGTCCGCACCATCGGCGACGAACGGCTGACCGCGGGCAGCACCGCGCTCGTCTTCGACTACGACACCGACTCCGGCGTCTACCGGGTGACACCGTTCGACTCCGCGCTCGACCCCGGGTCCTCCGCTTGATGGGTGGCGGGGCTCCGGAACCCGGCGGCCGGTCCCGGCGGCCGGTGCCGCCGCGCACTCCGCGCTCGGCGTGCTCGGAGTGCTCCCCGGACCCCTGATCCGCTCCGCTGCCCCGCCCGGCTCACCGTTCCCGCGGCCGTACCGGCCGGTGCGCCGCCCCGCCCCACCGGGCAGGGGCGGAACCGGCGGCCGCCCGGCTCCGTCGTATCCGCAAGCCGCGAACCGGCACCGCATTGCGTCGGCGCCGGCAGCGCGGCGCCGCAACGTCGCAGCATCCCCCGAGCATCCCAAGACAACCGCGACCCCGCGTACCCCCGGCCCCCCGATCCTTCGACCAGTTACGCGCTCTGCGCCAACGCCCGCGTCCGCACCGCTCCCAGCGCGCCCCACCGCCGGCGCCCGGGCGCGCCCGCGTCCGACGCGCCGCAACGAAGAAAAGAGACACCGCCTGATGGATACGAGCACCATCACCGTTGGGGCAGGCGTGCTGCTTGCCGTAGCGCTGCTAATAGTCATCGGCCTGCTCATCACGGTCACCCGCCTGTTCCGCAAGGTCGAACAGGGCAAGGCGCTGATCATCTCCAAGATCCGCAAGGTCGATGTCACCTTCACCGGATCCGTGGTCCTGCCGGTCCTGAACAAGGCCGAGACCATGGACATCTCCGTGAAGACCATGGAGCTGGAACGCAGCGGCAACGACGGCCTGATCTGCCAGGACAACATCCGCGCCGACATCAGCATCAAGTTCTTCGTCCGCGTCAACCCCACCACCGAGGACGTACTGCGTGTCGCCAAGCTCATCGGGGTGGAGAACGCCAGCAGCCAGGACAAGCTGCAGGACCTGTTCAGCGCCAAGTTCTCCGAGGCGCTGAAGACCGTCGGCAAGCACTTCGACTTCGAGGACCTCTACACCCGCCGCGCCGAGTTCCGCGACCGGATCATGGAGGTCATCGGCCAGGACCTGAACGGCTATGTGCTCGATGACGCCGCCATCGACTACCTGGAGCAGACCCCCAAGGCGCGCCTGGACGCCGACAACATCCTGGACGCGCAGGGCATCCTCAAGATCACCGAGCTGACCAAGCCCAAGAACGAGCGCACCCACTCCCTGGAGCAGGACGAGGCCAAGGAGAAGGACCGCCAGCGCACCGAGGCGATGGAGGCCCGCGAGGAGCTGCGCCGCCGCCGCGAGGAGGCCGAGGCCAAGGCGGCGCGGGAGATCGAGACCCTCAAGGCCCGCGAGGAGGCCGAGACCCAGCGGGTCCAGGCCGAGGAGCGCCTCAAGTCGCAGACCGCGCACATCCGCACCGACGAGCAGCTCGGCGTCCAGCGGGAGAACCAGCAGCGCGAGATCGCCGTGGCCGAGAAGAACCGCGAGCGCGTCATCTCCATCGAGAGCGAGCGCATCGAGAAGGACCGGATGCTGGAGGTCATCGGCCGCGACCGCGAGACCGAGCTGGCGGGCATCGCCAAGGACAAGGAGGTCGAGGCCGAGAAGCGCGAGGTCGCCGAGGTCGTGCGCGAGCGCGTCGCCGTCGAGAAGACCGTCGCCGAGCAGGAGGAGAACATCAAGAAGCTGCGCGCGGTCGAGGAGGCCGAGCGCGGCCGGCAGGCCATCGTCATCCACGCCGAGGCCGAGGCCCAGCAGAACCTCGTCAAGGACATCAAGGCCGCCGAGGCCGCCGAGCAGGCCGCCAAGCACAAGTCCGCCGAGGAGCTGACCCTGGCAGAGGCCCGCCAGCAGGCCACCGAGCTCGACACCCGCGCCAAGATCCGCCACGCGGAGGGCCTGCAGGCCGAGGCCGCTGCCGAGGGCCTGGCCGCCGTCCAGGTGCGCGAGCAGGACGCCGAAGCCGTCGAGAAGCTCGGCCGCGCCGAGGCCGTCGTCGAGCGGGAGAAGTCGATGGCCGCCGCCGAGGGTGTCCGCGAGAAGCTCAGGGCCGAGGCCGAGGGCCTCAATGAGAAGGCCGGCGCGATGGCGGCCCTCGATGAGGCCGGCCGCGGCCACGAGGAGTACCGCCTGCGGCTGGAGACCGAGAAGGACGTGCGGCTGGCAGGCATCGACGTGCACCGCCAGGTTGCCGAAGCCCAGGCAACGGTCCTGGCCACCGGGCTGGAAAAGGCCGACATCAACATCGTCGGCGGCGACGGCATGTTCTTCGACCGCATGGTCAACTCCATCGGCATGGGCAAGGCCGTCGACGGGTTCGTGGAGAACTCCGACGTCGCCCAGAGCCTGGCCGGATCCTGGCTCGACGGTTCGCAGGACTTCGGTCGCGACCTGTCGCGGATGCTGGGCTCGGTCGGTACCGATGACGTCAAGAACCTCACCGTCTCCGCGGTGCTGCTGCGGCTCATAGACTCCGGCGGTCCCGACGCCGACAAGATGCAGGAGCTGCTGAGCACCGCCCGGCGGCTCGGTGTCGACAACGCTCCGGTTGCCTCGCTCGACGGCGCAAAGGCGAACCGGTGACGGACACCGCCACCGAGGGGCCCGCCGCGGCGGGCCCCTCCGGTCCCTCCCCGGCAAGAGACCTGGACGCCGGAACCTACGAGGTGCTGTATTCGCGCCTGGCCGCGCAGGCCACCGAGTTGGCCCGCCGCGCCGAGGCGCTGAACACCCGCCGCGTCGAGGTGTTCGGCGGCAACGAACTGCACCTGGCCGGCACGGCCCGGATCCGTACCGAGAACAACTGCGTGCCCCGCGACATCATCTCGGTCAACGGGTTCATGCTGTTCGGCTACAACGTGTTCATCGGTCTCAAACCCGAGACGAAGATCAGCGACGTGTTCTCGCTGCACACGTTCAACCGCGGCGGTGCTGGCGGTGCTGAAGGCGGTGAAGCCGACGGCGGTGCCGGCGGTGCCGACGCGGCCGGTACGACCGGTGCGTTCCGGTTCGACACCGCCGAGTTCGCCGAACTGCCCGAGCTGCTGGCGGCCCCCCGGTTCCAGCGCGACTTCGGCGAGCTGTACCGCTACTACCGCGAAACCCGGCTGATGCAGCTGCGCCGGGTCGACGAGAAGCTGCTCGCCGTCTTCCAGACCGGCCCGGAAACCTCCGACGTGCGCGTGCTGCGCTGGGAGATCGGTGCCACCGGCGCAATCTCCTACCTGGACAACCGGGGCGACCGCGACCACGTGTTCCCGCCGCCCTACGACTTCGAGTGGACCGCCGCCACCCGCGACGACCACGTGCCGGGCCGCCACCCGCACATCTCCATCCTGGGCGAGCTGTTCGTCGAAACGGTCGGCGGCACCCTGACCGTCAAGGTCGAGAACAACACCGAGGTCGGCGAGGGCGTCTACAGCGAACCGGTCGACGAGCCGCTGCAGAGCCTGGCCGACGCCGAGGTGGGCTATGCCCGCATCGGCGCGCTCATCCTGCTGCGGGTGCTGCCCTACAACGAGACCGAAGCCCGCTACCTGGTGTTCAACACCCGCACCAAGGACGTGGTGCGCCTCGACGGCATCGGGCAGGCGTGCCGCCGGCTGCCCGACGACCAGGGCATCATCTTCCCCGGCGGCTACTACCTGGCCACCGGCGCGGTGAAGACCTTCGACGCCGACCTGGACGCCCTGGAGTTCGAGAAGGCCGTGCGCTCGCCCAACGGCGAGGACGTCCTCTACGTGTTCCACGCCCGCAAGGAGGGCCGCAGCCTGCTGCTGCCCTACAACGTCATCCGCAAGGAGGTCGCCGCACCCATCCCCTGCCACGGATACTCGCTGTTCGACGACGGCACCCTGGTGGTCTTCCGGGCGGTCTCCGGCGAACCCACCCGCGTGCACCCGATGCAGGTGTGGCAGACCCCCTACGTCTCCGACACCTACGCTGCCGCGCAACCGGTGGGCACCGGGCCGCTGGAGCGCGTGGGCAACGCCGAACTGGTGCGCGGGGTTTCCGACTGCCTGTCGGTGGCGCGCATGGTCGAGGACATGTCGCCGACGGCGGCCGTCTTCGAAGGACTGATCGCCAACTGCCGGCGCGTGTTCGACCACTACCACTGGTTGGCAGCCCCTGAGCTGGGCGACCTGCGCGCTCCGCTGGCCGAGGTCCGCAGCACCGCCGAACAGGTACTCGACGAGTTCGAGAAGGTGCAGGCCCTCACCGCCCAAGCCGACCGGGCGCTGGAGGATGCCGCCGCGGAGGTCGCCTCGCTCGTGCGCCGTTCCCGCGGTGAAACCCCGCGCACGGCCGAGGGCTGGGTGGCCCGGCTGGCCGAGCTGCGCCGCGCCCAGGGGCACCTGGTCACGCTGCGGGAGATGCGCTACATCGACACCGCCCGCGTCGACGGCCTGGACACCTCGCTGACCGACGAGCTGGGCGCGGCGGGCGGCCGCGCCGTGGAGTTCCTGCAGGGCGAGGACGCGTTCAGCGCCTACCACACCGAGGTCGACCGGCTGGTCGCCGACGCCGAAGCGATCGCCGCGGTGGCCGACGCCCGGCCGCTGGGTGAACGCATCGCCGAGCAGACCGAGGGCCTGGAGATCGTCACCGAGGTCGTCGGGTCCCTCGACATCGCCGATGCCCGGGTGCGCACCGCCATCCTGGAGCGCATCGGCGAGGTGCTGGGCGGCGTCAACCGGGCGCGGGCGACCCTGGAGGCGCGCCGCAGGGAGCTGCTCGACTCCGAAGGGCGGGCGGAGTTCGCCGCGGAGTTCGCACTGCTGGGCCAGGCCGTCACCGGTGCGCTGTCGGCCGCCGACAGCCCCGGCCGGTGCGACGAGCAGCTCGGCCGGCTGATGCTGCAGATGGAGAACTTGGAGTCGCGCTTCGCGGAGTTCGACGACTTCCTGGAGGAGCTGGCCGCCAAGCGCGACGACGTCTACGAGGCGTTCTCGGCGCGCAAGCAGGCACTGCTGGACGAACGGGCGCGCCGCGCCGACCGGATGATGGAGTCGGCCGAGCGGGTGCTGTCCACCGTTGCCCGCCGGGTGGCCGGCCTGGGTTCGCTGGATGAGGTCAACACCTACTTCGCCTCCGACCCGATGGTGGCCAAGCTGCGCTCCAGCGCCGCGGAACTGCGCGAACTGGGCGAGGCGGTGCGCGCCGAGGAGCTGGAGGGCCGCCTCAAGGCCGCCCGCCAGGAGGCCGGGCGGGCGCTGCGCGACCGCGTCGACCTGTACGACGGCGGCGGCGACACCATCAAGCTGGGCCGGCACCGCTTCGCAGTCAACACCCAGCCGCTGGATCTGACCCTGGTGCCCAGCGGCGGCGCGATGGCGCTGAGCATCACCGGCACCGACTTCCGCATGCCGGTGACCGACCCGGAGTTCCTGGCCACGCGCCCGCTGTGGGAGCAGGCCCTGGTATCGGAGGACGCCGGGGTCTACCGCGGCGAGTACCTGGCGGTGTCGATGCTGGCCGACGCCGAAGCCGGAACCGGCGCGGTCCCGATCGCCGAGCTGCACCGGGCGGCGGCCCAGGACGGCGGCGACCCGGCCGCCGGGCTGCTGCCGCTGGTGCGTGCGGCCGCCGAGGAACGCTACGACGAGGGCTACGAGCGCGGCGTGCACGACCACGACGCCGCCCTGCTGCTGGGTGCGCTGCTGCGGCTGCACGCGGCGGCCGGCCTGCTGCGCTACCCCGGGCCGGCCCGCGCCGCCGCCCAACTGTTCTGGGCCTTCGGCGCGTCCGAGGACGCCAAGGCCGCCTGGTCCACCCGGGCGTCGTCGCTGGCGCGGGCCCGCGACGCGTTCGGCGGGCACCGGTCGCCGGCGATCGGCGGGCTCTGCGCCGAACTGGGCGAGGCGCTGGCCGCCTTTGCCGCCGCCTCCGGGCTGGGCGACCTGCTGGAGCCCGACGCCGCGCCTGCGGGGGAGTACCTGTTCGAGGAGCTGGCCCAGGGCGGCGGATTCGTCACCGGGGCGGGCGCGCGCACGCTGCTGGACCGGTTCCGCCGCGCCCTGGGCGGCGCGCCGGCCGCTTCCCGGGAGGACTTCGAGCGCGACGTCCGCTCGCTGGGCGGCGACCTGGCGGCGCGCCGCCAGCTGGTCACGGCGTGGCTGGAGGCCTACCTGGCCGGTGCGGGCGAACACCCGGGTGCGGCGGGCGCCGCGGGCGGCGGCGACCTCGCCGAGGCGGCGGCCATCGAGCTGTGCGGCTCGGCGCTGGAGCGCCGCGACTCCGCGGCGCCGCTGGAGACCGAGGTCACCGGCCTGCTCGGGGCGCACCCGCACATCCGCGAACGGCGGATGGCGCTGCGGCTCGACGAGGTGCTGGCGCGGGTGCGCCGGTTCCGCGCCGAACAGGTACCCGCGTTCCGCGACTACCAGCGCCGCCGCCACGAACTGGTGGCCCGCGAACGCACCCGGCTGCGGCTGGAGGAGTACCGGCCGTCGGTGATGAGCGGATTCGTGCGCAACCGGCTGCTGGACGAGGTGTACCTGCCGCTGATCGGCGACAACCTCGCCAAACAGATCGGCGCCGCAGGAGACGGCAAACGCACCGACCAGAGCGGCCTGCTGCTGCTCATCTCCCCGCCCGGTTACGGCAAAACCACGCTGATGGAGTACGTCGCCAGCCGGCTCGGGCTGGTGTTCGTGAAGGTCAACGGCCCGGCCCTGGGCCACTCCGTCACCTCGCTGGACCCTGCCGAAGCCCCCGACGCCACCGCGCGCCAAGAGGTCGAGAAGATCAACTTCGCGTTGGAGATGGGCGGCAACGCGCTGCTGTACCTGGACGACATCCAGCACACCAACCCCGAACTGCTGCAGAGGTTCATTTCGCTGTGCGACGGCCAGCGGCGCATGGAAGGCGTCTGGGAAGGGCGCACCCGCACCTACGACCTGCGGGGCAAGCGGTTCGCGGTGTGCATGGCCGGCAACCCCTACACCGAGCAGGGCAGCCGGTTCCGCATCCCCGACATGCTGGCCAACCGCGCCGACGTCTACAACCTGGGCGACGTGCTCTCCGGGCGGGACGAACTCTTCGCGTTGAGCTACATCGAGAACGCGCTCACGTCCAACCCGGTGCTGGCCCCGCTGTCCACGCGCGAGCGCGGCGACATCGAGCTGCTCGTGCGCATGGCCCGCGGCGACGACTCGGTGCGCGCCGACCAGCTCTCGCACCCCTACTCGCGGGTCGAGCTGGAGCAGATCCAGGCGGTGCTGGCCAAGCTCGTGCGCATCCAGCAGGTGGTGCTGGCGACCAACCAGGCCTACATCGCCTCGGCGGCGCAGGCAGAGGAGTCGCGCACCGAGCCGCCGTTCCAGCTGCAGGGGTCCTACCGCAACATGAACAAGCTGGCCGAGCGGGTCGTGCCGGTAATGAACGGCGCCGAACTGGAAGCGGCGATCGACGACCACTACCTGGGCGAGGCCCAGACCCTCACCTCCGGTGCAGAGGCCAACCTGCTCAAGCTCGCCGAACTGCGCGGCACACTCGGCGCCGAGCAGGCCGACCGCTGGGCCGAGGTCAAGGCCGCCTACCGGCGCGCCCAGGCGCTGGGCGGCGACGGCGACGACCCGATGACCCGCGCCGTGGGCGCTGTCGGGTTGTTGGCCGACCGTGTGGGCGCCGTGCAGACGGCCATCGAACGCGCTGCCGACGGGCGCACCGAGCGCGGGCCGCGATGACGCGGGTGGAGCCGGCGGCGACCCTGCAGAAATGCCCGCTCTCAGCGTTGGTATTGGGCATCTCTGCAGGGTCGATGCGTCACCCGCCCCCGCCGCCTGCGGCGGAAGCTGTGAACGCCCGCCCCGGCGGCCTACTCCCGGCCTGCGTCCGCGGAGTTCTGGTCATCGCCGTCGGGGACCCAGCGCAGGATGTCGCCCGGTTGGCAGGCCAACGTGCGGCAAATGGCGTCGAGCGTGGTGAACCGTACCGCCTTGGCGCGTCCGTTCTTCAGCACGGCGACATTTGCGGGGGTGATCCCGACTGCCTCGGCGAACGTGGCAACCGACATGCCGCTGCGGGCGAGCTGCACGTCGAGGTCGACGGCGATCGCCATCAGACCACCTCGGACATCTCGGTCTGCAGATCCGTCGCCTTGCGTAGGAGGCTGCGCATGAGCACCAGGAACATCGCCAAAGCCACCCCCGCACAGGTGGCCACGGACGTGTAAAGCAGCGCGCCGACCGCCTGCATGTTGTTGGGGAAGGGCATGCCGCTCGCCGCGATGTGCACCGTGGCCCCGGCCGTGACCAGTGTCGCGACGATGGTGGCGCCGATGACGATGTCCACCCAGCGGAAGGCCTTGGGGCTGAAGAGCGCATCGCGCTGGAGCATGCCGAGCAGCATCCACACCGCGACGAGCGCGGCCTGGACGCAGGCGACGCCGATGATCGCCAGCGCCGCATAGGGGACGGCATAGGGCTCGTACGGCGGAAACCGGTCGACCTCGTTGGCGGCCGTTCCCGGGATGACCGCGACCTGGCCGAAGACCCCGACCAGGATGGCCATGGCGGCGCCGGCGCGGAGAAGGATGATGAAGAAGCGGGACATGCATCGATTATCGATAGTTTCCTATTGTTTTTCAATAGATGGATCTGGTGTCGGTGTGGCCTGTTCCATGTCCGCCGGTCCGTGTGAGTGGTTTTGCCGGGGGCCGGTCCGCGGGATTCCCGGTCGGCCGCGGGGGTGCCGCGCATCGGGTCGGCCAAGTGAGCGGACTCTCGCTGCGGCGACACCGGGTGCCGGTAGCCGCCGCCTACTACCGGGTAGTAACATTGCGGTGTTACCCACCAGTAGATCGCGTGTGCACACACAGCGGCCCGGACGAGCGGAGCGCGCCCATGTCGCATTACAAGAGCAATCTCCGTGACCTTGAGTTCAACCTCTTCGAGGTCTTCAAGCGCCAGGACGTCCTGGGCGCCGGGCCGTTCGAGGAGCTGGACGAGGACACGGCCCGCACCATCCTCGACGAGGTGAACCGGCTGGCCACCGGGGTCGTGGCCGATTCGTTCGAGGACGCCGACCGCAACCCGCCGGTGTTCGACCCGGCGACCGGCGGCGTCACCCTCCCCGAAAGCCTGAAGAAGTCCTACCGGGCCTACATGGACGCCGGCTGGTACAACCTCGACCTCCCCCAGGAACTGGGCGGGCTGAACGCCCCCCGCTCGCTGGCCTGGGCCGCCTCCGAGCTGATCCTGGGCGCCAACCCCGCCGTGCACATGTACGCCGCCGGGCCCGGCTTCGCCAACGTCCTCTACCAGGAGGGCAACGACGCCCAGAAACGCACCGCCCAGCAGGCCATCGACCGCGGCTGGGGCGCCACCATGGTCCTCACCGAGCCCGACGCGGGCTCCGACGTGGGCGCCGGCCGCACAAAGGCGGTCGACCAGGGCGACGGCGTCTGGCACATCGACGGAGTGAAGCGCTTCATCACCTCCGCCGAGCAGGACATGACAGAGAACATCTTCCACCTGGTCCTGGCGCGCCCCGAGGGCGCCAAGCCCGGTACGAAAGGCCTCTCGCTGTTCCTGGTCCCCAAGTTCCTCGTCAACGAGGACGGCTCGCCCGGCGAGCGCAACGGCGTCTACGTCACCAACGTCGAGCACAAGATGGGCCTGAAGGCGTCCACCACCTGCGAGCTCACCTTCGGCGCCAAACACCCGGCAGTGGGCTACCTGGTCGGCGACAAGCACGACGGCATCCGGCAGATGTTCCTGGTCATCGAGCACGCCCGCATGATGGTCGGCACCAAGGCCATCGCCACACTCTCCACCGGCTACCTCAACGCGCTGGAATACGCCAAGGAGCGCAAGCAGGGCGCCGACCTCACCCGGATGGCCGACAAGACCGCGCCGCGGGTGCCCATCACCAATCACCCCGACGTCCGCCGCAGCCTGATGACCCAGAAGGCCTACGCCGAGGCGCTGCGCGCACTGGTCATCTACACCGCCACGCAGCAGGACGCGGTCCAGATGGCCCAACACGAGGGCGCCGACTACAGCGCCACCGACGCGCTCAACGACCTGCTGCTGCCCATCGTCAAGGGCGTGGGCTCCGAGCGGTCCTACGCGCTGCTGGCCGAGTCTCTGCAGACCCTGGGCGGTTCGGGCTACCTGCAGGACTACCCGCTGGAGCAGTACATCCGCGACGCCAAGATCGACACCCTTTACGAGGGCACCACGGCGATCCAGGCGCAGGACTTCTTTTTCCGCAAGATCGTCAAGAACAACGGCGAGGCCTTCGGCCGGCTCGTCGGCGAGATCAAGGAGTTCGCGGCGGGCGAGGCCGGCAACGGCCGCCTCAAGCAGGAGCGCGCCGCCCTCGCCGAGGCGGCCGAGCACGTCGAGAAGATGGTCGAGACCATGGTCGGCGACCTGATGCGCTCCGCCGAGCAGCCCGACGAGCTCTACAAGGTCGGGCTGAACACCACCCGGCTGCTGATGAGCTCCGGCGACCTGGTCCTGGGCTGGCTGCTGCTGCGCCAGGCCGAAATCGCCCTGACCGCCCTCGACGGGGCCAAGGACACCGACCGCGACTTCTACACCGGCAAGATCGCCGCCGCGCGCTTCTTCGCCGACCAGGTCCTACCGCGCCTGGCCACCGAGCGCGCGATCGCCGAAAAGGTCGGCCTGGACCTGATGGAGGTCCCCGAGTCGGCGTTCTAGCCGTCCGCGGCCCCCAACCGCAGTCCCCATCCACAGCCACCGGAGCGGCGATCCCGCCCCGGCACTTGCGGCCCGGTGCGCACAACCTCTGCGCATCGGGCCGTTGTACCGGCCGCAGGCCGGTTACACGGTCGGCGGGCGGGGGCCGCCGACCGCCACCCGCTACGGTGGTGGCATGGACCTGTTGGCGGATGCATTGCGGGTCTCCGGCGCGCGGGGTTCGTTGGGGACGCGCGTGGAGGCCGGCGGGACGTGGGGACTGTGGCTGGACACCTTTCCCGGCGTCGCTCTACACGTCGTCACGGCCGGGACGCTGTGGCTCGATGTGCCCGGAACGCGGCCGCGGAGGATGGACGCCGGCGACGCCGTGCTCCTCCCCGCGGGCACCGAGCACGGGTTGGCAAGCGGGCCCGGCGTGATGATGGGCCCCTGCGACCGCGAGAGGGCCGACCGGGCGCGGGTGGTCGGCGGCGTCCTGCAACTCGGGGAAGAACAAGCCGAAACCACCCTGGTGACCCTGCACTACGAGCAGGACCCGGAGGTCAGCACGCCGGTGCTCACCGCCCTTGAGGGACCTGTGCACGTGGCGGCGAGCGAGCGGGCCTACCTCGACGACACCGTCCGGCTGCTGACCCGGGAACTGGCCCACCCGCAACTCGGCACCACCGCGGCCGTCAACAGCATCATCGACCTGCTGCTGCTCCAGTTCGTCCGGGCGTGGCTGACCACGCAGTCGGTGCAACCGCCCAGTTCGTGGCTTGGTGCGCTGCTCGACCCGGTCGTCCGCGATGCACTGGAGAGCATCCACCGCGAACCCGCCCGCGCCTGGACGACCGCGACCCTGGCCGCCGCGATCCGAGTGTCGCGCGCCACCCTGTCGCGCCGCTTCCCGGCCGCGCTCGGCCAGACACCCGGCGCCTACCTCACGGCATGGCGCATCGACCTCGCCGCCGCACGGCTCCGCGACACCGATGACACGGTCGAGGCCGTGGCCGCCGCCGTGGGGTACTCCTCACCGCACGCGTTCAGCCGCGCTTTTCGGCGTGCTCGCGGATTGGCACCGAGCGAGTTCCGCACCGACGTGCGCGCGGCCGCCCGCACCGGTGGCCGAGTGCCGGTGTAGCGGTCGCGCGCACGGAGGGTGCTCTACCGGCGGCCGCCCCCTCACGTGGCGGCGAACGCCACCGGGGTGAGCTCGTCGAGGTAGTACTCGAACTCGCTTAGCGATCCCGCAGCGTAGGAGGGGTCGAACAGAACCTCGGTGGCGCCGGACCGGCGAGCGTTCCCGATGTCTTCGGCGACCTGCTCGACCGTCCCGTGGTACGGGGCGCGGTCGCTGCCCAGCGGCCGGTCGGAAAGCGCGATCTCCGCGCGGAGGATGATCTGCCCGCCGTCCGGGTCGCGGCCGGCCTCGGCGCGCGCGGACCGGTACAGCTTGGCGAGATCGGCGAGGTCGGCGCCTGCCGCGTTCACCGGGTGGATTGCTGCGCCGACGCGCGCAGCGCGCCGCGCCGCTGCGGCGCTGTTGGTCGCGAGGGCGATCGCCGGGTGCGGGTTCTGGACGGGTTTGGGCAGGATCGAGGACTCGGGCACGGTGAAGAACCTGCCTTCATACCTCACGGGATTCTCGGTCCACACCGAGACCAGCAGGTCCAGGAACTCGTCCATGCGCCGCCCGCGTGTGGACAGGTCACCGCCGGTCGCGGTGAACTCCTCCGGGTTCGCCCCGACGCCCAACCCGGCGACCACCCGGCCGCCGGAGAGGATGTCGAGCGTCGTGAGCTGGCGGGCCAGTACCACCGGATTGAGGTAGCCGGCGATCAGCACGCTCGTGCCGAGACGGATGCGGGAGGTCCTGGCCGCCACGTAGGTGAGCACCGCGATCGGGTCGAGAGCGTACCGGTGCGCCTCGGGAGGGAGACCGTCCGCCGAGCCCGGGTGCGGGCGGATCGGCCGGGTCGGCACGAGCAGGCGGTCGGTGACCCACAGCGATCCGAACCCGCGCTCTTCGCTGCGCCGCGCGATCTCAACGATCCCCTCCGGAGTGGCCGCCGGCCCCAGGTTGGGCACGAAGAATCCGAATGCCATGATCGCCTCTCGTACTGGTGTGCTGGATGGGCCCGGTCATCGGACGAAGCGTTCCGACTGCACGAGGACGGTCAGGGAGTGGCCGCCGCGGCCGACGAGCTCGGTGAACGCCTCCGGGTCGGCGGCCACTCCGTCCTCGAAGGCGGTCCGCGTCGGCCACCAGAGCTGCCGCGCCCCGAGGAAGGTCGGGTTGTCGCCGTGAAACTCGCGGGAGGGGTGGTTGCGCACGTGGCGCAGGGCGCCGATTCGCCGGCCCAGGTCGGCGTCGTCACTGCCGGCCCAGTCGGGGTTGCCGTCGAGGCGGACGAATTGCAGAAGCTGGATGGTCACGCTGCGGTCGAGGTGGTACCACTGCGCATCGCCGTAGCCCGCCCCTTCCTGGGGCCGAGGGCGGGCGACGAGCACCTCCTCCTCCGTGGCGAAGTTCTCGATCTTCGACTTGTCCATGAACAGGGGTTCGTCGGGCAGGATCCAGTCGTAGTACTGCCGCTCGCTAACCAGGCCGTCGGCCTCGGCGACGGAGTCGAACTCGATCACCGAAATGGCTTCGTGCGTGTCCTGGTCGGCGTCGAGCAGGTCGGTGTGGATGTGATGGGCCTGCACATAGGTGCGGATGCCGGGGATCAGGCTGCCGTAGGTCGCGTGCGGGTGGCGCCAGTGATCGTGGAACACCTCTGGGGCGACCTGGGGCAACCGGGTCAACATGGCGAAATACCGGATCATGGGAGTTCTCCGTCTCGGGGTAAGGAACCGGGGTCGCCGAGAGGTGGCCGCCGGAGGGGGTGGGTGCTCAGGACTCGAGTTCGGCATTTACGGTGATCTGCACCCCGGCGAGCGCCTTGCCGAACGGGTCGGTGCCGGCTGCGCGCTGAGCGGCTTCGGCGAAGCCGGCCGCGTCCAGGCCCGCCACCCGGCCGCGCACGGTGAGCGTGAGGTCCGTGAGCCGGAACCCGCCCGCGGGATCGGGGGCCAGCGAGACGTCCTCGCTCACGTCCAGGGTTTCCGGGGTGCCGCCGGACTGCGCGACGACCGCCGAGAGGGCCATGGCGTAGGAGGCAGTGTGCGCGGCGGCGAGCAGTTCCTCGGGGCTGGTGGTGCCGCCGGAGTCCTGCGCGGTGCGCTCGTAGTAGGAGACCGGGTGGGTGGCGGCCCGCGAGCTCTCCAGCGTCACCTGGCCGGAGCCTCCTTCGAGGTTGCCCTCCCATGCGATGCGGGCGGAGCGTGTGGGGGGACGGGCGGTGCCGGGGTACAGGACGCCGCTGTCTTCGGTGGACATGGTGCTCCTCATATTGATGTTGGGAAAGAAGGGGTGATCGGATGAAAGTCAGGAAACGTCGAGGACGGCCTTGCCGTCGATCTTCCGGCCGAGCAGGGCGTCGACCGCGTCGTCGGCGTCGCGCCACGACCCGCGCCAACCGATTTGCGGGGTGAGCGAGTCGTTGGCCAGGAGGTCGAGGATCAGGGTGAGGTCCTCGGCGCTCTCGCCGCCCCGGACGAAGATCTCGATGCGGGTATCGGCGGCACGGCCGCGCTGCGCCTCAAGGTCGAGGACCAGCGGCTCCCCCGAGGCCGCGCCGACGTTCACCGCGATACCCCCGGGCTCCAGGTGGCCGACCGCCCGGGCGAGCGCGGTGCCGCCGACGTTGTCGACGATGCCCGCGAGCCTGCCGGTGAGGCCGGTGAGCTCGGGGCCGTGCACCACCTGGGACGCGCCGATCTCCCGCAGCCCTTTCCGGCGCTGAGGGGAGCCGACGGCGGCCACGGCCTCGGCGCCCATCCGGGACGCGAGCGCCACGGCGTAGCGCCCGACCCCGCCGGAGGCGCCGGTGATGAGGACGCGGCGGCCGTCCAGGGGCCCGATCCGGCGCAGCGCCCGCAGTGCGGCCACCGCCGCGACGGGCACGGTCGCAGCGGCCCCGAGATCGACGGCGCCGGGTACGGCGGCCAGCTCGCCGGTCGCCACCGCCCGAAGGGCTGCCCACCCGCCGGCGGCGCCGAAGGTCGCCACGCGGGCGCCGGCCGGTGGGCCGGAACCGTCGGCGGCAGGGGTGACGACGACGCCGGCCGCGTCCCAGCCCGGCACCTCGCCCGGTTGCCGCATCGCGGCGAGGTAGCGCACCTCCCCGAAGTTCAGCGACACCGCTTCCACCGCGACCAGCGCTTCATCGGCGGCGGGGACGGGATCGGGAACCTCGGCGAGGGCAAGTCCCGTCCGGGCCGACGGGGCATGGACGAGTGCCTGCATGCCAACTCCTCGAATCAATATCGTGTGTGACCGCGAAGCCGGCCATGACCCTGATGTCTCCCTTCAAAGGTAGGAACGCAGCACGGGCGTGACGATGACCGGTGGCGTCGATGATGTGTCCGCCTGCCTCACTCAGGTGAGGCACGTCGGTCAACCGGCGGGCGGCGTGCTCGTCTGCGGGAGCGATCCCGGTCATCATGCAGAAATGCCGTGATCCGGCCCCGGATCACGGCATATTCGCGCATGACCGCATGATCGTTGCCGCGCACCAGGCGAAGCGGCGGTTCCCGCGGTAGAAGCGGGCCGATCAGGCGGCGGTGTCCACCCGTTTGGCGAGGGCGACGTACTGATCGAGTGCGCCCGGCAGGACGTCCAGGTGGACCAGCGTGCCGCTCGGGTGC
This sequence comes from Streptomonospora sediminis, assembly GCF_054778995.1. Taxonomy (NCBI): domain Bacteria; kingdom Bacillati; phylum Actinomycetota; class Actinomycetes; order Streptosporangiales; family Nocardiopsidaceae; genus Streptomonospora; species Streptomonospora sediminis. The sequence goes on along the minus strand of NZ_BAAGYZ010000005.1, from coordinate 358,273 downwards.
GGGGCCAGGTCCGCTACGACGGCAACGGCAGGCGCGTCGTCATCACCGGCGACCACCAGGCCACCTGGGACGATGATCGACGGGTCGCGGGCTTCATCGAGGAACGCCCACACGTGGCCTGTCTTGTCCTCGGCGTTGAGGTCGGCGGCAATGTCCACTGAGACCATCCCTGTCACCTTCTTCGTCGCCTCGTTTCGCCATATCCAGGGTTGGGCCGCGGCGGCCCGAACAGGTCCATGAGTGTGCCGCTTCGGTCCGGCGGGCCCAGCACGACGGTGACATGCGGCCGGTTGAAGGCGGGAAGTACATAGAACCCGGCGCTCGTAAGCCGGTCGACAGTAGTCGTGTGTACGAAACGATAGGTCGAAAGCTTGCCCGCGAGTAGACCGTGGAACGAATCCGCACCGACTTCATCCAGAGCCGCGAACAGTGAGACACCGAGAATCGAAGCGGAATCATGAGTGAAGGCGCGGCGCATGCGTTGGGCATGGACGCTCAGCTTGCCTGCGGAGCCGGGGCCGCCGCGTATCGGTACGGCATCCGGTCGAAGAGGTTCCTCGCGAACGTTGTCGCGGAGGTCCGGCAGATCACGCTCGCACCCGGACACCAGCGACGTACACCGCGGTTGTCCTGAGAACCAGCGGATCAGGGGGGCGGGTTTCCGGGATGTCCGGGATGCCGGGGCACCGAGCGGGTAGAAGTAGTCGACGGGATCGCAATTGACGCGGTGCGGAGGCAGGAATGGGAATCGGACTCGGCATCTTCCTGGTGGTCATCGGAGCTGTTCTGTCCTACGGCATTACCGCCGAGATCGCCGGACTGAACCTGGATGCCATCGGCATGATCCTCATGGGCGCCGGTGTGGTGGTGGTCGTGCTGACGATCATCCTGATGATGGTCCGCCGCGACCGCACCCGGCAGTCGCTTCGCAACGACACCGACGTGCTCTAACAGCGCGGCACAGCACGGCCGCCCGGCCACCCGTGCGGGCGGCGCCCCACTCGACTCCACGGCCCCTGCCGGCCACCACACGTGCACAACGCCGCGCGGCCCCGGCGATTGGTCGCCGGGGCCGCGCGGCAGGTGCCGGACACACCACCTCAGACCGACGCCGGCTCCGGCTCGGGCTCGGGCGTGCCCGGGCGGACGCTGAGTGCGTCCCTGCCCTCGTCGAGGTCGACGACCACCGAGTTGCCCTCGACCAGCTCCGCCGACAGCAGCGCCTTTGCCAGCGGGTCGCCGATGGCCGCCTGCACCAGCCGGCGCAGCGGCCGCGCGCCGTAGACCGGGTCGTAGCCGGTGAGCGCCAGCCACTCGCGTGCCGCCGAGGTGACCTCCAGCTTCAGCCGCCGCTCGCCCAGCCGCGCGGCCAACCGGTCGACCTGCAGGTCCACGATGCGGGTCAGCTCGTCGGTGGACAGGGTCTCGAACACGATCAGGTCGTCCAGCCGGTTCAGGAACTCCGGCTTGAAGGTGTTGCGCACGACCGACATCACCTTCTCGCGGCGTTCCCCGCCGACCAGAGCCGGGTCGACAAGGAACTGCGACCCCAGGTTGGAGGTCAGCACCAGCAGCGTGTTGCGGAAGTCGACGATCCGCCCCTGCCCGTCGGTGAGCCGGCCGTCGTCGAGGACCTGCAGCAGGGTGTCGAAGACCTCGACGTGGGCTTTCTCGACCTCGTCGAGCAGCACGACCGTGTAGGGCCGGCGGCGCACCGCCTCGGTCAGCTGGCCGCCCTCCTCGTAGCCGACGTAGCCGGGCGGCGCCCCGACCAGCCGCGAAACCGAGTGCTTCTCGGAGTACTCGCTCATGTCGATGCGCACGATCGCCCGTTCGTCGTCGAACAGGAACTCCGCCAGCGCCTTGGCCAGCTCGGTTTTGCCCACGCCGGTCGGGCCGAGGAACAGGAAGGAGCCGGTGGGCCGGTCCGGGTCGGAGATCCCGGTGCGGGCGCGCCGCACCGCGTCGGAGACCGCGGCCACCGCCTGCTGCTGGCCGACCAGGCGCTTGCCCAGCTCGTCCTCCATGCGCAGCAGCTTGGCGGTTTCGCCCTCCATCAACCGGCCAACGGGGATCCCGGTCCACGACGACACCACGTCGGCGACGTCGTCGGCGCCGACCTCGTCCTTGACCATGGTCGGTTCGTCGGTGCTGTCGGCCTCCTCCTCGGCGGTGGACGCCTCTTCCAGCTGTTTCTCCAACTGCGGGATGTCGCCGTACATCAGCCGCGACGCCTCGGTGAAGTCGCCGTCGCGCTGGGCCCGTTCGGCCTGGGTGCGCAGCCCGTCCAGGCGCTCCTTGAGCTCGCCGACCCGGTTCAGCCCCGCTTTCTCCTGCTCCCAGCGGGCGACCAGCCCGTTGAGTTCCTCCTGCCGGTCGGCCAGGTCGGCGCGCAGCCGCTCCAGCCGGTGCAGGGAGGCGGCGTCGGACTCCTTGTCCAACGCCATCTCCTCCATCTTCAGCCGGTCGACGGTGCGCTGCAGCTCGTCGATCTCAACCGGGCGGGAGTCGATCTCCATGCGCAGCCGCGACGCCGACTCGTCGATGAGGTCGATTGCCTTGTCCGGCAGGAACCGGGCGGTGATGTAGCGGTCCGACAGCGTGGCCGCCGCCACCAGCGCCGAATCGGCGATCTGCACCTTGTGGTGGGCCTCGTAGCGGCCCTTGAGCCCGCGCAGGATGGCGATGGTGTCGGCCGCCGACGGTTCGCCCACCTGCACCTGCTGGAAGCGGCGCTCCAGCGCCGGGTCCTTCTCGATGCGCTCGCGGTACTCGTCCAGCGTGGTCGCGCCGACCATGCGCAGCTCGCCGCGGGCCAGCATCGGCTTGAGCATGTTGCCGGCGTCCATGGCACCCTCGGCCGCGCCCGCGCCGACCATGGTGTGCAGCTCGTCGATGAAGGTGATGATCTGGCCGTTGCTCTCCTTGATCTCGTTGAGCACGGCCTTGAGCCGCTCTTCGAACTCGCCGCGGTACTTGGCACCGGCGACCATCGCCGACAGGTCCAGCGCGATCAGCCGCTTGTCGCGCAGCGACTCCGGCACGTCGCCGGCCACCACCCGCTGGGCGAGCCCTTCGACAACGGCGGTCTTGCCCACGCCGGGTTCGCCGATGAGCACCGGGTTGTTCTTGGTGCGCCGCGACAGCACCTGCACCACGCGCCGGATCTCGGAGTCGCGCCCGATGACCGGGTCGAGCGCGCCCGCGCGCGCCCGGCCGGTGAGGTCGACGCCGTACTTCTCCAGCGCCTGGTAGGTCTCCTCGGGGTTCTGGCTGGTGACCTTGCCCGGGCCGCGGACCCGTTCGAACGCCTCAAGCAGCGCCTCGGGTGCGGCGCCGGCGTCGTTCAGCAGCCGGCTCGCCTCGCCGCCGTCGGCGGCCAACCCCACCAGCAGGTGCTCGGTGGAGACGAACTCGTCCTCCATCTGCTGGGCGCGCTGGGCCGCGGTGTTCAGCGAGACGATGAGCTGGCGCGCGCTCTGCGGCGCCCCCACCGTGCTGCCCGCGGCCTTGGGCAGGCCCGCGATGGCCTGCTCGGTTTTCGCGGCGAGGTCGTCGGGGCCCGCGCCGACCTCCTTGAGGAGCGGGCGGATGATGCCTTCGCCCTGGTTGAGCAGGGCGGCGAGCAGGTGGACCGCCTCGACCTGCGGGTTGCCGTCCGTGGTCGCGCGCCGCATCGCCGCCGATACGGCTTCCTGGCTCTTTGTGGTGAGTTTGTAGTTCATGCGTCGCCGCCCCCTTCACGCGTGATCGCTATGCGGTTGTGTGGTTCGTGGGTTGCAGCGCCGGGGTGTGCTCCGCGGTCGGTCCGGCCGCCGCTGCGCCGGCCGGGCACAAACCGCCCCGGCCGGCCGTCCGCGGCGGCCGACCGGGGCGGTGGGCGCCGCTACTGGTCCTGCTCGGGTGGAGGAGAGGTGTTGAAGATGGTGAGCCGGGCGCGCCGCACCGGCAGCAGCTCGCCGCCGCCGGCATCGCCGGCGGAGCGCCGCGCGACCGCCGAGCGCGCCGCCTCAAGCTCGTTGTGCAGATGGAAGAGGTGTTCGCGGAGTTTCTCGACCTCGCGTTCCAGCTCCAGGATCCGTTTGATCCCGGCGAGGTTGATGCCCTCTTCCTGCGAGAGCCGCTGCACCTCGCGCAGTGTCCGGATGTCGCGCATGGAGTAGCGCCGGCCCCGGCCCGAGGCCCGGCCCGGTGAGACCAGGCCCAGCCGGTCGTACTGGCGCAATGTCTGCGGATGCAGCCCGGACAGTTCGGCGGCCACCGAAATCACATAGACCGGGATGTCCTCGCCCAGTCCCGGATTCGTCATGACATTCACTTCCCCTTTGCGCGGGTCTCCAGCCCGCTGCGCGGGTCTTGGTCAGCGGTCGCGGCGCGGAACTTCTCAAGTGCCTCGCGCGCCTCGCCGTTGAGGCTCTGGGGCACCGATACCTCAACGGTCACCAGCATGTCGCCGGTGGTGCCGTCGCGCCGGGTGCTGCCCTTGCCGCGCACGCGGAACGTGCGCCCGTTGGGGGTGCCCGGCGGGATCTTGACCGTTACGGGCAGGCCGTTCAGGGTCGGCACCCGCACATCGGCGCCGAGTGCGGCCTCAGGAAAGGTCACCGGGACGGTGATCGTCAGGTTGTCGCCGGACTTGCCGAACACGGGGTGCGGCTGCACATTCACCACCACAAAGAGGTCTCCGGCCGGTCCGCCGTGTTCGCCCGGCGCACCTTTGCCCTTGATGCGGATCCGCCGCCCGTTGGAGACGCCCCCCGGGATCCTGGCCTGGATGGTACGGGTGCTCTTGCCCCGTCCGCTGCCCGTGCAGGTGGGGCAGGGGTCGTCGACCACGAGGCCGCGGCCCTTGCACTCGCTGCAGGGCTCGGACAGTGAGAACCCGCCCTGGTTCTGGTTCTCGTGCCCGGTGCCCGAGCACTTCGGGCACACCCGCGGTGCGGTGCCCGCCTTTGCGCCGGTGCCCTTGCACGTGGGGCATGCGGTGTCGCTGCTGAGTTGGAAGGAGCGGGTGACGCCGGTGGCCGCCTCGGAGAAGGTCAGCCGTGTCTCGGTCTCGATATCGGCCCCGCGCCGCGGCTGGGTGGTGGTGCGGCCGCGGCCGCCGAACAGCCCGCCGAACAGGTCGCTCAGCCGCTCGCCGCCACCGCCGCCGGGCTGGCCGCCGCCCTGGCCGAACAGGTCGCCCAGGTCGAAGCCGCCCGCGCCGGTGTTGCCCCCGCCCGGCCGGTAGGACGAGCCGAAGAGGGAGCGGGCGTCGTCGTACTCTTTGCGCCGGTTTTCGTCGCTGAGGACGTTGTAGGCCTCGGAGATCTCCTTGAAGCGGTCCTCGGCCCCGGGGTCGCCGGTATTGGCATCGGGGTGGTTTTCACGCGCGAGCTTGCGATAGGACTGCTTGATTTCGTCCTGCGAGGCGGTCTTTGAGACTCCGAGGACCTTGTAGTAGTCCTTCTCCAAATAGTCCTTGGTGCTCATCGACGTTTGCCTTCTCCCGCTTCGCGCTCTGGGTCGAATGGTCCCGGGCACCGCCCCCGGCGGGCCGCGGTCCGCGGCCCGCCGCCAGGCGCACCCGGTGTCCGCGCGCCCCGGGCGCCGCGATGGCGCCCGGGGCCCGGCGGTCTACTGGTTGTCCGCACCGGCCCCGCCGGCGGGGCCGGTTTCGGGGGCCCCGGCCGAGGCCCCCTGCTCGCCTTCGCCCGGTTCGGGCTCGGCGGGCTCGGTGGGCGCCTCGTCCGCTGCGGTACCGGCCTCTGCAGCATCGTCCCCCGGACCGGCCACCACCACGCGTGCGGGGCGCAGCACTCGCTCGCCGATGGTGTAGCCGGGCTGGAAGACCTCGATGACCGTGGGTACCTCGACATCGGTGGAGGGCACCATGGTCAGGGCCTCGTGCACGTTCGGGTCGAACTCGTCGCCCTGTTCGCCGTACCTCTTCAGCCCCAGCTTGGTGACCAGCGCCTCGAGCGCCTCGCCGACGGACCGGAACCCGCCGTTGAGTTCGTCGTGCTCGCGCGCCCGGCCGATGTCGTCCAGGATCGGCAGGAGGTCGCCCACCACCTGGGCGGTGGCCTGCTCGCGCACTGCCACCCGGTCGCGGTCGACCCGCTTGCGGTAGTTGGCGTACTCCGCCTGCAGCCGCTTGAGGTCGTTGGTGAGTTCCACAAGCTGCTCGCGGGCCTTGAGGAGCTCGCCGCCCTCGGCGGTGTCGTCGATGATGACGGGCTCGTCCTCCACCCCGATCTCCGCCTCGGTGGAGTCGGGAGCGGAGTCCTCGGCTCCCTCGGGCGTACGGAGCTCACCGGTTTCGGGATCTATGCGGCGTTTGTCGCGGATCACCGGCCCCTGCTGCTCCTTGCCGTTCTCGTTCTCCGGCAGCGCCATTGGCTGCGCCTCCCTTGCCTTGCCTACCGGCCGATCAGGCGTTGCCGTCCTTCTTGGCGTTGTCCTCGTCGACGATCTCGGCGTCAACGACGTCGTCGTCGCTCTGGGTCTGCCCGCCGGCGGCGGCGCTCTCGGCGCTGTCGGCGTCGCCCTGCTGGCCCTGGCCGTAGATGGAGGAACCGATCTTCTGGCTGGCCAGGGCGACCTTCTCGCTCGCCTGGCGGATGGCCTCGATGTCGGTGCCTTCCAGCGCGGTCTTCAGGTCGCCGACGGCGCTCTCGGTCTCGGTCTTGACCTCGGCCGGGATCTTGTCCTCGTTGTCCTTGATGACCTTCTCGGTCTGGTGGACGAGCGACTCGGCGTTGTTGCGGACCTCGGCCTCTTCGCGGCGCTTGCGGTCCTCCTCGGCGTACTCCTCGGCCTCGCGGACCATCTTGTCGATGTCGTCCTTGCTCATGGCCGAGCCGCCGGAGATGGTGACCGACTGCTCCTTACCGGTGCCCATGTCCTTGGCGGTCACGTTCACGATGCCGTTGGCGTCGATGTCGAAGGTGACCTCGATCTGGGGCACGCCGCGCGGGGACGGCGGCAGGCCGGTGAGGTCGAAGACGCCGAGCTTCTTGTTGTACTGCGCGATCTCGCGCTCGCCCTGGTAGACCTGGATCTGCACCGAAGGCTGGTTGTCGTCGGCCGTGGTGAAGATCTCGGACCGCTTGGTCGGGATGGTCGTGTTCTTCTCGATGAGCTTGGTGAACACGCCGCCCTTGGTCTCGATACCCAGCGACAGCGGGGTGACATCGAGCAGCAGGACGTCCTTGACCTCGCCCTTGAGCACGCCGCCCTGCAGAGCCGCGCCGATGGCAACGACCTCGTCGGGGTTGACGCCCTTGTTGGGCTCCTTGCCGCCGGTGAGCTCCTTGACCAGATCCACGACCGCGGGCATGCGGGTGGAACCGCCGACCATGACCACGTGGTCGATCTTGTCGACCTGGATGCCGGCGTCCTTGATGACCTGGCGGAACGGCTCCTTGGTGCGGTCCAGCAGGTCGGAGGTCAGGCGCTGGAACTCCGCGCGGGTCAGCTTTTCATCGAGGTGCAGCGGGCCCTCGGACGAAGCCGTGATGTAGGGCAGGTTGATGGCCGACTCGCTGGAGCTGGAGACCTCGATCTTGGCCTTCTCAGCGGCCTCGCGCAGCCGCTGCAGCGCCATCTTGTCCTTGGACAGGTCGACGCCGTTGTTGTTCTTGAAGCGCTCGACCAGCCAGTCGACGATCGCCTGGTCCCAGTCGTCGCCGCCCAGGTGGTTGTCGCCGTTGGTGGCCTTCACCTCGACCACGCCGTCGCCGACCTCGAGCAGGGAGACGTCGAAGGTACCGCCGCCGAGGTCGTAGACCAGGATGGTGGCCTCGTCCTCTTTCTCCAGGTGGTAGGCCAGCGCCGCCGAGGTGGGCTCGTTGATGATGCGCAGGACGTTGAGACCCGCGATCGTGCCGGCTTCCTTTGTGGACTGGCGCTGGGAGTCGGAGAAGTACGCCGGAACCGTGATGACGGCGTCGGTGACCTCCTCGCCCAGGTACGCCTCGGCGTCGCGCTTCAGCTTCTGCAGCACGAACGCGCTGATCTGCTGGGAGTTGAAGTCCTTGTCGTCGATCTGGGTCTTCCAGTCGGTGCCCACGTGGCGCTTCACCGAACGGATGGTCCGGTCGACGTTGGTGACCGCCTGACGCTTTGCGACCTCGCCGACGAGCACCTCGCCGTTCTTGGCGAAGGCAACGACGGACGGGGTGGTCCGGGCACCTTCGGCGTTGGCGATGACCGTGGGCTCGCCGCCCTCCAGGACCGAGACGACCGAGTTCGTCGTCCCCAGGTCGATACCGACCGCACGTGCCATGAGTACGTTCCTCCGTCAGAGTTGAGTCTTACAGGCGTAAGTTTGCTTCGCGGCTCGCGTGCTGTCAAATCACTTGAGCCGAGGGGGCTCAATGCCTGTTTCCGACTCCTATAACGGACGGGACCGCGGCGTTTGTTCCCGCTGGAACCGGCCGGCCCGGCAAGCTCCGGGACCGGCCGGGGTGGCCTCAGGGCCGCCTCAGGGGCGCGCGCGGCGGATTCAGGGGTGCGGGAGGCCCGCCGCACGGGGCCGCCCGCGCTCGGCGCGGTAGCGGGGAGCGCGGGCGGGCGGGAGCGTGCGGGAGGGCCCGCCGGTCACGCGGCGCCGGTTTCGGCTCCGGGTTGGGCCCGATCGCCGCCGCCGGTTCGCACCGCGGTGAGGACCACTGTGGTGTAGTTCATGGTGAAGCCGCCGCCCAGCCGGTCGATGGCGGCCCCCAGACCCGCCAGCACCTTCTCCAGCCGGTCCGGCTCAAGGCGGGTGAGGTACCCGGTGGTGGGGATGGCGTCCAGCCACTCGTCGCGGGTGTAGTACCGCTCCCAGGAGAACCGCCACCGCTCCGGGGCGCCGAACGAGCCCGAGTGCCCCAGGCCGGAGGCGGCGCGGGCGATTATCTCCGAGTAGGGCTCCGTATCGGCGGTCGCAGACGTTGAGGCGGTATAGGCGGCGAGCGGGGACTCGGGTATCACCCGCTGGTAGACCTCGGCGGCGGCCCGGGTCAGTTCGGGCGGTGGCCCGTCCGCGTTCCAGAACACCGCCAGGCGGCCGCCGGGCCGCAGTGCGGCGGCCGCCTTGGCCGCTCCGCGGTCCGGGTCCACCCAGTGCCAGCTCTGCGCGGCGGTGATCGCGTCGAACCGCCGCCCGGCGGGGTCCCAGTCCTCGAAGGCGGCGAGTTCGACCTCGGTGCCGCGCCTGCGTGCGAGGCCGGCCATGCGGGCGTCGGGTTCGACCCCGAGCACCCGGCAGCCGGCCCGCTGGAACTGCCGGGCGGCGATGCCGGTGCCGCAGCCGGCGTCGCAGACGCCGGGCCCGGCGGCGGCGATCCGCTCGACCATGGCAGCGGGGTAGCGGGGCCGGGCGCGGTCGTAGCGTGCGGCGTCCGTGCCGAACGACTCGGCCATCTGTCGTTGCTGGTGGGGCTGCTGTTCCTCGGAGCGCGATCCGCGTTCCGGCGGTATAGTGGGCATGCGCCCACTATTAATGGGCGGGTGCCCACTCGTCAATGGAGCGCCCAGGGAAAGCGCCCGGCAACAGAAGTCCGCGCCGCAGCCGCAGCCGAACACGCCGGAACAAGAGGAGGAGGCGCGTTGCCCACGGGAGTCGCCATCCGCGACGCACGCGAACAGCTTTTCAATGCCGCCGAACGCGTCGTGCTGCGCGACGGGCCCGGTGCGCTGACCAGCAGGGCGGTCACCACCGAGGCCGATTGCGCCAAAGGCGTGCTGCACCGGCACTTCGCCGACTTCGACGCCTTCCTCGCCGCGTTCGTACTGGAGCGTGTCGTCGCGCCGGGTGGCCGGGCGGCCGCCGATCTGCGCGGCGTCGCCGGTACGGGAACCGTCGCCGGCAACCTGGCCGGCGCGCTGGCGGACCTGCTCAACCCGCTGGCCATGGCCGCCATGGGGTTGGCCATCGCCCGCGACGGCCTCCGCGCCCGGTTGCGCGAGGCCGGGGCGAGCGGCCTCGCCGTCGCGGCAGAGGCCGCGGCGGCGGTCGCCGGCTACCTGGCGGCCGAGCGCGAGTTGGGCCGTATCGCGGTCGGCACCGACATCGACACGCTCGCCCCCACGCTGGTCGGGGCCGCCCACCTGCTCTTCGCCGACCGCGAAGCCGACCCGCCCGATCCCGCGGCCGTCCGAGGGATGGTGGCCACCGTGGTCGCCGGCGCCGTGGCCGAACCTCCGCCGCCGTGAACGCCTGCCCGAAGTCCGCGGACCGCCCCGCCCTCCGCTCCCCGGCGCATCCCCGCCCCGCCGATGGGGCTTGCCGGGGCGGGTGGTCCCGCCGATTCGCTGCGCAGCATGGTCTTCTACCGTTGGACGGCGGCCGTTGCGGCGCCGCGCCAGGGGCGGCGGACCCACCACGTATTACTGGCTAGTAACATATGGGTGGGCCTCCGATGTGTGGCGCATCGGGGAACGACAGCAGGATGGGAGGCCGCGGGCGATGCTCTACACGGTTCTGGGGATCATCACGACCGTCGTCGCCGTGGTCGGCGTCGCCACGTTCGCGTTCGGCATCAGCCGGATGGTGCGGACCGTGCGGCTGGGCCGGCCGGCCGAGAAAGGCCGGACGGGACCGTTCGGCCGGCGGCTGACGACCACGCTCATCGAGGTACTGGGGCACACCCGGATGCTGAAGCGGCCGTGGGTGGGTGTCGCCCACTGGTTCGTGATGGTGTCCTTCCCCCTGCTGGTCTTCACCGTTGCCGAGGCGCACGGCGAGGTGTGGGATCCGCACTTCCACCTGCCGCTGATCCATGACTGGACGGTCTACGGGCTGTTCATCGAGGCGGTCTCGGCAGTCGGACTCATCGCGATCGTGGGCCTGGCCGCCTACCGCCAACTCAAGGGTCCGCGGCGGATCGGCCGCGAATCCCGCTTCGCCAACTCGGTGCACTGGACGGCCTACTACGTCGAGGCCTACATCATCGCCCTGCTGGCCTGCATCTTCGTGATCCGCGGGTTCAAGGTCGCCATGAACGACTTCCCGTTCCCGGTGTGGGCCACCCCGGTCTCCCACGCGCTCGGTGCCGTGCTGCCGGCGAGCGAACCGGCCCTGGCGCTGGTGGCCGCGTTCAAGCTGCTCATCTCCTGGATGTTCTTCATGGTCCTGGCCGCGGTGCTGACCATGGGCATCGGCTGGCACCGCTTCACCGCGCCGTTCAACATCTACTTCAAACGCGACCCCGACGGCGCTCCGGCGCTGGGCGCGGCCAAGCCGATGATGGACAAGACCGGCAAGGAGCCGCTGGACTTTGAGGAGGCCGACCCCGACGAGGGCCCGTTCGGCGTCGGCAAGGTCGAGGACTTCACCTGGAAGGGCCTGCTCGACTTCAGCACCTGCACCGAGTGCGGGCGCTGCCAGTCGCAGTGCCCGGCGTGGAACACCGGCAAGCCGCTCTCGCCCAAGAAGCTGATCACGGACCTGCGCGACCACGCCTACGCCAAGGCGCCCTACCTGATGCAGGGGGTCACCGAGGAGACGCCCGATATCCACGACGACGTCCTGGCCCTGCTCGGCAAGCCTTTGGTGGGCACCGAGGAGGAGGGCGGCATCATCCACCCCGACGTGCTGTGGTCCTGCACCAACTGCGGTGCCTGCGTCGAGCAGTGCCCGGTCGACATCGAGCACATCGACCACATCATGGACATGCGCCGCTACCAGGTGATGATCGAGTCCAGCTTCCCGTCCGAGGCCAACACGCTGCTGAAGAACCTCGAAAACAAGGGCAACCCCTGGGGCATGGCCGAGGACCGGCGCATGGACTGGATCGGCGAGCTCGACTTCGAGGTCCCGGTGGTCGAGGACAAGCTCCCCGAGGGCACCGAGTACCTGTTCTGGGTCGGCTGCGCCGGAGCGCTGGAGGACCGCGCCAAGAAGACCACCAAGGCCATCGCCGAACTACTGCACACGGCCGGGGTGAAGTTCGCGGTCCTGGGCGGCATGGAGGCCTGCACCGGCGACCCCGCGCGGCGGCTGGGCATGGAGTACGTGTTCCAGATGCTCGCCCAGCAGAACGTCGAGACCTTGAACGAGGCCGGGGTCACCAGGATCGTGGCGAGCTGCCCGCACTGCTTCAACACGCTGGGCAACGAGTACCCGCAGCTCGGCGGCGAATACGACGTCATCCACCACAGCCAACTGCTGGCCAAGCTGGTCGAGGAGGGGCGGCTCACCCCGGTACAGCCGATCGAGGAGAACATCACCTACCACGACCCCTGCTTCCTGGGCCGCCACAACAAGGTCTACACGCCGCCGCGCGACATCATGGCGCAGGTGCCCGGCATCACCACCAAGGAGATGCACCGGCACAAGGAGCGCGGCTTCTGCTGCGGTGCGGGCGGCGCGCGCATGTGGATGGAGGAGCGGATCGGCAAGCGCATCAACACCGAGCGGGTCGACGAGGCGCTGACCACCGATCCCGACACGGTCTCGACCGCCTGCCCGTTCTGCCAGGTGATGCTGGGCGACGCCATCAACGAGAAGAAGTCGCAGGGCGAGGCCAAGGAGTCCCTGGAGGTCGTCGACGTCTCCCAGCTGCTGCTGCGCTCGGTCAAGGGCGATGCGGCCCCGGCCGGCGAGGCGGGCGAGAAGGAGAACGCCTAAGGGCGCCTGAGTATCGGGTATCCGCGGGGCGGCCTGCTAGTCCGGGCCGCCCGGCCGGTCCGAGCCGCCCTGGGCGCCGCAGGCGGGGCGGGGTGCCGGGCCGCCGATCGCGACCGCGGGATCTCCGGCGCGGCAGGACCGCGCTCCGGGCAGCCGCCGCCCGGGGCGCGGCCCTGCCGCGCCGGTGGCCGCGGCCCCGGCACCGGATGGCCGGGTAAGCAGCGCAGCGGTGGTTCGCGGTTCGCCCGGAAAACCGGTGGTTCAGCCGGCGCCGTGCGGTTGGGCGGTGCGTCCGAGCGGCCGGCGGCGCGCCTGCTCGGGCACGGCAGGGCACACGCCCAGCACAATGTCGATCTCCTCGTAGGTCAGCCGCCGGTCCGACCCGGCGGCCGCGATCAGGAGTTCGGCGTAGAGCTCGATCTCCGCCAGCGCCACCTGGTCGTGGAGGCGCAAGTCGGGATCCATCCGCGCCCACCTCCATTGACAGCACCACGGGGACGCGACCCGCCCTGGACAGGAAACGCGGAAGGTCGCGAGTATCCCCGAATCGGCCACGGCCGCCGTGGGATCCCGCCCGGGACATCCCGCTAATCGCAGGTTACGTCGTGGTAGTCCCCGGACGCATGACCCAGACGGGCCATTCTTAACTTCGCGTTCAAGTAGTCATCCGGCGGTATACGCACCCGGACACCGGGCACCGAACGGACTAGACGGCAGCTGCTTGGCCGGTCCCAGTGGTCACGCCGGGCCCTGCGTGCGAATATCGGTGCGTGCACTATCACGGGTACTTCTGGCGCGGATCCGACAGTGAACGCTCGCGCAAGGCGCGTGACGCCCATATCGACGGACCCCAGTTCGCCACCGCCGATGTGCCGCCGATCAAGATGGGCTGGTGGCTGCGCAAGCCCGCGGACAGGATCTCGGGAACCTGGCACACCGCGCAGGACGCCGCGCAGTGGATGGTCGACCGATACGAGACCGTACGCGCGGAGATCAACGGATCCGGCGCGTTCTGGTCCCCCCACGGCGACCGGGGCGACCGGTACGCCGCGACTCTGCGCGACATCGCCGCCGGCCGCGATGTCACCTGGCAGTACCAACTCGGCGGCGACGAACGCGCCTTCGTCTCGGTCGTCGCCTGCTCACCCAACCACTGGGACCCCGAAGCCGCCTGCCCCCTGGAGGCGCGCCGGAACTAGGGGGTGGTCGGCCGGTCCGTCCGCGGGCGGCGGGGGCGCGCGGTCACCGACCCTGCGGAAATGCCCGGAATACAACGCTGGGACCGGCATGTCCGCATGATCATCAACGGGAAACCGACATAACGGGCGCACAGCCACCCTGCAATCCGGTGATGTCAATCGGTGCTCACACACTTCCTAAACAGGGCTCAACCCTCCGGCATCTCCCGGTTCACGCTGCGTTGGAGCAGGTCGCAGGTGTACTGGAACTCCTCCTGGAGCCGGCTCGCCTCGATCAGCAGGGCGCCGTACGGGCTCGACCGGTCGGTGATGATGAATTGGATGTCCTCGGCACCCTCGGAGAGCCGGTTGGCGTAGTCGCCGGCCTGGTCTGCCAGGGATTGCAGGTGTCCGGACTGCTCCACGAGCCGGTTTTCCTCGACCTCGCTCAGCTCCCGGGTGATTTCGGCGAGCGAGGCCAGGAAGTCGGCGTAGAGCTCCAGGAACCCCTGACGCTGCGGGCCCTGCTGGGTTTCGGTGACGGACTCGTCGAGTGCCCGGGCGACGGAGGACAGCTGGGAGGCGCTCCGTTCGAGGGCATCCACCACGCTCGCGTAGCCGGTGAACCCCTGCTGGGGCATCCGGTGGCGGTTCAGCAGCCGCCGCGGGTTGTAGTAGGTGCTTTCTTTGGCCGTCCGCACCGCGCTGCGAACCTCCGCGATGGTCCCCTCCATACGGTTCGCGCGGCTCCGCCACTGCTCGGTGCGCTCCTTGTCGAGCTGTCCTTCGCGCAGCGGCGGGTGCATGTCCGACAGCAGGTCGCAGAGTGCGTGGGACAGTGCGCGGACCCCATACTCGGCGCTGCGGAAGCGCATCGGCGGGATGACGAGCACGTTGACCACGACGCCGATCGTGCACCCGATGGCGACCAGCAGCAGGATCTGCCCGAGCTGGGTGGCGCGCTCGATGGGGCTGGTGGCCATGATGTACATCGCGAAGGCGAAGAACGCCGCGGTGACCACCTGCGAGCCCTGCGAACCGAGCCGGGGCCAGCGGCCGATCGCCAGGGCGATGAGCGTGACGATCACGAACGTCAGCAGGTTGGGTCCGGCGAGGAATCCGACCACGCCCTGGACGGCCACACCGGCGCCGACCGCGCCGAGGTAGCGCACCGACTGGGCGATCGACTGGTAGATGGTCACTTGGATCATCAGTACGGCCGAGAACGGCGCGAACGCCGGGGCGGCGGCGTGCAGCAGGTGGTAGGAGATGATCCAGGCGATCGTGGCCGCCAGGGTGCTCTTGCCGATCAGCAGCAGGGTGTAGCGCTCGTGGCCCGCTGCTGTGGCGCGCCGCAGCCACTGGCCCAGGCGCGGCCAGATCCCCAGTGGTGCCGGCCGCCTTCCCGACCGTTCCGACGGTCGCATTGCCTCACCCCCGTGCCGAACGCCTGCCCCGGTGACCCGTTACCGCTGGCCGTTAACCGGATTCGGGGCGGACATGTGCAGGGGGAGGCGGCGATCGGGTGGGAGAGGGTTTCCGCTGGTGGCGGCTTGCGCGGCCGACGCAGGGGGCGCCACAGGGGACCGGCGCAGCGGGACCGCGCAGCAAGGCGGCAAAGCCCGGTCCGGCAAAAGCATGGTCTGGCAAAGCCGGGCAAAGGCGGTCCCGTCCGGACGCCGGCCGGGCCGCCGGACGCCGGGGACGAGCCCCGGGCGGGGGCTCAGGAGCGGCGGCCCCGGGGGCCGCTGAGCCAGGTGACCTCGCGGTGGCGTTCGGCGTAGCGGGCGTACTTCTCGGGGGTTTCGGCAAAGCCCGCACGGTCCTCGTCGGTCAGTTCGCGCACGACCTTGCCCGGCAGGCCCGCCCACAGGGTGCCCGCCGGCACGTGTTTGCCGGGCGGTACGAGCGCGCCCGCTGCGACCAGGGCGCCTTCGCCCACGGTGGCGCCGCCCAGCACGATCGCGCCGATACCGATCAGGGCGCCCTCGCCGATCTCGGCGCCGTGCACCATGGCCTTGTGCCCCAGGCTGACCCGGTCGGCCAGCACGGCCGGTTCGCCCGGGTCGGAGTGCAGCCCGCACTGGTCCTGGATGTTGCACAGCCGCCCGATCACGATGTCCTCGGTGTCGGCGCGCACCACCGAGCCGTACCAGACGCTGCTGCGGGAACCGATGCGCACGCGTCCGACGACGACCGCGCCGGGGGCGATCCAGGCATCATGGTGGATGTCGGGTTCCCCGAACGGGGCATCTCCGACCAAGGGAGCGGACACCTGCACCTCCTTGCCGCCCGGCCGTCGCCCGAGCCGCGTGTCGAATGGTCCACACCGGCCCCGCGCCGCCGTGAACGGGCATACCTTAGTAGTGCGGTGGGCACGGCGGCCGCGGCGCAACGCCGCGCGGGAACGATACATCCAGGCTATTGAGGGGGAGGTGCAGGGCCCATTACCGTAGTCGCCTCCCCCAGTGTTCACTTAGTCACACTTTGCACGCGATACGGCTCTCTGCGCGGGTTTCCCATGACACCGCCAAGCTTGGGGAATGGATGTCATTGACGTGTTTTCCGGGTGTTATGGGAATGATAGGCAGGGAGTCCGGCCACCATCCCATTGGCAGCCAACCTGGTTGATTAGGACATGAACGAGCACAGCGCAGAGATCTTGCCGAACTTCCTTCGAGAAGAAGCCTTCCCGACCGAGAAGCGGGGCTACAGCAAGCGCCAGGTCGACGACTACGTGGTGCGCAACCACAACCAGACCCGCGATCTGCAGGAGCGGCTGGCGCGCGCCCACGACGAGCTGGAGCAGCTCCGCCGCGAGCTGGCCGAGGCCAAGGAACAGGCCGCGGTCAAGCCCGAGCACGAACAGATCAGCGAACGCATGTCCACCATCCTGCGCATCGCCGAGGAAGAGGCGAAGGAGAAGCGCAGCAAGGTCGACAACGAGGTCGATTCCATCCGCGGCAAGGCCGAGGAGGAAGCCACCAAGCGGCTGAAGGACGCCGAGGAGCACGCCGAGCGCGTCGTCTCCAGCGCGCGTTCCGAATCCCACGAGATGGTCTCGACGGCCAAGCAGGAGGCCGAACAGCTCCGCGCGCAGGCCGCCGAGGAGACCGAGCGCCGGGTCGCCGACGCTGAGGCCAGGGCCAAGAAGATCAACGAAACCGCCGACCGCCGCCTGGCCACGCTCACGGCCACGCACAACGAGGCGGTGCGCCGGCTGACCGACATGCACGGCACGCTCGCCGAGCTGCTCGACGCCGAGAACAAGTCGGGCCCGCTCGAAGCCGGCCTGTCCAAAGCCGAGGTCGATGCCGAGCAGCGCGAGGCGGCGGCCGAGCCCGGGCAGCACACCAAGCAGTCCGGGCCGCAGCGCCCGCAGCAACCGCAACCGCAACCGCAGCAGGCGCAGCAGGGCCGCCAAGGCGGTCAGGGCGGTCAGGGCGGCCAGCAGCAGGCCCAACCCGCCGCTCAGCAGGGGCGCAAGCCGCAGCAACCGCAGCAGCCCGCCCAACGGCCGCAGCCTGCCGCGCAGGGCCAAGCCGCTCCGGCCGTTGCTCCGCAGCAGCCGCCCGCGGGCTCAGGCGCCCGCGGCAACACGGGCGGCGACGCCCCGATGGGGCAGCAGGCATCGGCCGCCGGCGGCGGCGATCCGGCTGGGGACGACGAGACCACCACGCGGGTCGGTCCGGCCGCGCAGCCGCTCGACGTCGCCGACGGTTCCACCGTCCGGCTCAACCCGTCTCCGCCGGCCGGAGCCCAGGGCGAAAACGCGGACTTCACGTCGCAGCCCGTCCGGCAGGCCCCGCAACCGCAGGGTGCGCGCTACGCGGGCCCTGCACCGCAGCCGGCACCGCAGCAGCCGCAGCAGGGCGGTCCGGCCCAACCGGCCAACGACCCGGGCGTGACCGGCATCCAGCAGCGGCCCGACGACCCGGAGGCAACTGAGGGAGTGCGCATCATCAAGCCGTGACCCGGCGCGGTCCGCGCGATCAGCGGGAGCGTCCATCGCGTGCGCGCCCCGCAAGCACGGACCGCCGACGGCCGGGTTGGACGGGACTCGCTCATGTTCACCAGCGGGGCGGGGGCGCGCAACGCGCCCCCGCTCTGTGGTATTTGTCCTGGCCTGAGGGGGGACGTCGGCCTTTGTGTCGATGTCGGCTACGATGCCGGAAGCCATGATTATCCGCTCGGCCATTCGGTCTGACCTCGGTGCGATTCTGCGGCTCCTTCGCGATCTGGGCGAAACCGTCCCTGCGCAGAGCAGCACGGTCCGCATGTCCTCAGCAGCGGTGCGTGCCTGGACCCGGATGGAGAACGACCCCGACCGCTCGGTCCTGGTCGCCGAGCGCCGCGGCCAGATCATCGGCACCCTGGATCTGCTGGTGGTCGCCAACCTCACCCACGACGCGCAGTCCTGGGCGATCGTCGACAACCTGGTGGTCGATCCGGCGTGCCGCCGCGGCGGTGTCGGCCGCGCGCTGATGGAAGAGGCCGTCGACCGCGCCTCCCGCGCCGGCTGCTACAAGATCGAGTTGCTCTCCCACGAGAACGGCAGCGGCGCGCACGCCTTTTACGAGTCGGTGGGCTTCGCGAACTCGGCCCAGGGCTTCCGCCGCTACCTCTGAGCGTCCAAGCTCGCCTGCTGCCGCCTCGCCCCGCCCTGGCCGCCCGCGCGCGTGCACCGGCGCTGCGCTGTCCGGGGAACCGGGCGGGAGCCGGCACAGGTACGGCAACAAGCGAAAGGGACGCACCGCGTCCGGCCGGAGCAGGAGCGGTGCGCCCCGAAAGCGCCGCTTGCCGCGCAGGACGGGCGCGCGGTTCAGCGGTTCAGCGTCCCGAACGCAGCGGGACCTGCTTGAAGAAGAGCACGATCGCGAATGCGACCACCGCGATCGGTATGCCCAGGGTGAACACGGTGTGCATCGCGTTGCTGAAGGCCGTTATGACCGCTTCCTGTGCGGCGGGCGGCAGCGCGTGGATCGCGTCGGGCGAGCCCGTGGCCGAGCCCGACAATTCGCCCGGCGCGGAACCGCCCGCGCGTTCGGCGAACCGGGCGAGTTCGTCGTGCAGCCGGTTGGTCATCACCGAGCCGAACATGGCAACGCCCATCGCGCCGCCGAGGTTGCGGAAGAACGACACCGCCGAGGTCGCCGAGGCCAGATCCGCCCGTGCGACCGCGTTCTGGGTGGCCAGGATGAGGATCTGCATACACAGCCCCAGCCCCAGGCCGATCTGGGCCACGCCGACGGCGACCAGCACCAGGCCGGAGTCCACGTCCAGCAGGGTCAGGGTGCAGAAGCCGGTCGCGATGAGCACCGTGCCCACGGTCGGGAAGATCTTCCACTTGCCGGTGCGGCTGACCAGGAAACCCGAGGCCACCGAGGCCACCAGCAGGCCGAGCACCATCGGCAGCGTCATCAGTCCCGAGGCCGTCGGGCTGAGCCCCTGCACGATCTGCAGGTACTGCGGCAGGTAGATCATCACGCCGAACATGCTCATGCCGACCGCGGCCGAGGCCAGCGAGCCGAGCACGAACGTGCCGTTGCGGAACAGGCGCGGCGGCAGGATCGGGTCCTGGGCGCGCCTCTCGACCAGCACGGCGGCCGCGATCAGCACGGCCGCGGCGGCGATCAGCGCGTAGGAGGGCGCCGATTGCCAGGCGAACTCCTGGCCGCCCAGGCTCAGCAGCAGCATGGCAGCGCTGGCGGCGCCGACGATGCAGGTCGCGCCCCACCAGTCGATGCGGTTATTGGTGTGCGGGCGCGCGGGCAGCTTGAGCAGGCGCTGGATGACGATGAAGGCGACCACCGCCAGGGGCACGGTGATGAAGAAGCACCAGCGCCAACCCAGGGGGCTGTCGACCAGGAAGCCGCCCAGTAGCGGTCCGCCCACGGTCGCCACGCCGAACACCGAGCCGAGGAACCCGGAGTAGCGGCCGCGCTCGCGCGGCGCGACCACGTCGCCGAGGATGATCTGCGGCAGTGCGGCCAGCCCGCCGGTGCCGATGCCCTGGAAGAACCGGGCCGCGATGAGCCAGGCCATGTCGTTGGCGAAGCCGGCGGCGACCGATGAGGTAATGAAGATGACCAGGGCGATCTGGAACAGCAGCTTGCGGCCCCAGACGTCGGAGAGTTTGCCCCACACGGGTGTGGAGGCGGTCATCGTCAGCAGGGTGGCGCTGGCCACCCAGGACAGCCGGTCCTGCCCGCCCAGTTCGCCGACGATGGTGGGCAGCGCCGTGCCCACGATCGAGGTGGTGAGCATCGAGGTCAGCATGGCCAGCATCAGCCCGATGAGGATGTTGATGATCTGGCGCCGGGAGTAGTTCACCGGTGCCTCATCAACGGCCGTATCGGCGGCGGGCTCCCCCGGGGCGGCGTCGGCCGGCCGGTCCGTTCCGGCTAAATCCGATTCTGCTGAGCGTTGCTCCACGTTCGCGTTCTCCTGTTCATAGCCCCGTGTGCGCTGCTGCGGTGGCGGGCCCCGCGGCGGTGCGTGCGCGCTGGATCCGCCGGATCGGGGCCGGGTGCCGGTGGCATGGCGAACCGCCCCCGGTGCGAACGGGGGTGGTTCGGGTGGATTGCCTCCTATCCAGGTATAAGTAAACAGTGTTGACTTGTCAAGTCGGGGCGTTATAGTGCGGAGGACCAAGTACGAGAGGCGTCGCTGAGCAGGGACTCTGCGACGGCGACAGCATGGGAGCGGGATGGACCAGCCGGACGCCGCCGACACCTGCCAGGGGCGGGTGCGCGACCGCGAGGCCACGCGCCAGCGCATTCTCGACAGCGCCCGCGATCTGTTCACGACCGAGGGCTACGAGCAGGTGTCCTCGCGCCGCATCGCAGCCGAGGCCGGGGTCAATGTCGCGCTGATCAACCGCTACTTCGGTGCCAAACGCGGCCTGCTCGCCGAGGTCGTCGCCGAGGACGCCGCGTTCCCCGGCGTTTTCGAGGGCGACCGCGCCTCGCTGCCGCGGCGCATCGCCGAGCACGTCGTCTACCGCTCGCTGGGCGAGAGCACCCCGCTGCAGCGCGCGCTGGTCCACTCCATGGGCGACCCCGACCTGCAGTCGGTCTTCCAGGAGCGGTTGCAGGGCGCGATCATCGGGCCGCTGGCCGCCTACATCGGCGGCGCCGACGCCCGCACCCGCGCCACCCTCGTGGCCGCGCTGCTGATCGGTATCGGCAGCGTCCGGCGGATGGGCGGGGCCGACTCGCTGATGGAACAGGATCCCGAGGCGCTCGTCCAGCGGATGGTCCGGATCGTCGAGCGCTGCCTGGAGGAGTGAGCGCCGCCGAACCCGGCTCGGCGGGTGGGCGGGTGCGGCGCCGGCTGCGGGCGGGCGCCGAGACCTCCGGCGCCGCAGGGCTTCCCGTATGCCCGCGCACGGGCGGCCATCCTCCGGTAACCGAGTGCGATAAGCCCGCGTGGCGGGTGTTGCGTGCGGCGTCAGCGAGCGGAGACGTGCAGATCATGTCCAGGTCACTTGGGCGAGGTTGGCTCACCAGGTCCGCAAACTCGTCAAAGGAGGGCCGATGCCCGACAAGTTCGAGGCACAGACATCCGGTGTGAACCGCAGGCGTTTCCTGGCAGGTACCGGCCTGGTCGGTGCCGCAACCGCACTGCAAGGGCTCATGGGCCAGACCGCGGCCTACGCGTCCGGCCCGGGCGCCGGCAACAACCGCGGCGGCGTCGCCCCTGAAAACGGCGGCTACGGACCGCTGCGCCCCGCCGGCCCCGATGGCGAATTGCTGCTGCCCGCGGGCTTCTCCTACGTGGCGTTCGGCCAGACCGGCACCGAGATGAGCGACGGCACGCCCACCCCGGGCCGCCACGACGGCATGGCCGCGTTCGAGAGCCCGGACGGCGCGCTGCGCCTGGTGCGCAACCACGAGCAGAGCGGCGGCGCGGCATTCGCCTCGCCCAACTACGACCCGCAGGCGGCGGGCGGCACCACCACGCTGGAGTTCGACCCCGAGGCCATGCGCCTGGTCGGCTCGTCCGCCAGCCTCTCCGGGACCATCCGCAACTGCGCCGGCGGTCCCACGCCCTGGGGCTCGTGGCTGTCCTGCGAGGAGACCTTCACCGGCCTCGACACCGACACCCCGCACGGCTATATCTTCGAGGTGCCCGTCGACGCCGACGGCCCGGTGGACCCGGTGCCCTACAAGGCGATGGGCCGGTTCACCCACGAGGCGATCGCGGTCGACCCCAACACCGGGATCGTCTACGAGACCGAGGACCGCGGCAGCTCCGGTTTCTACCGGTTCGTCCCCGACAAGCCATCGGACCTGGGCAAGGGCGGGCGGCTGCAGATGCTCGCGATCAAGGACCACTCGCGCTACGACACCCGCACCGGCCAGCGCTCCGGCAAGCCGCTGGCGGTGGAATGGGTCGACATCGCCGAGCCCGACCCCGACAGCGGCGACTCGCTGGCGGTGTTCAACCAGGGCCGCGAGCAGGGCGGCGCTGTCTTCGCCCGGCTGGAAGGCGCCTGGTACGGCGACGGTGCGATCTACATCGTCTCGACCAGCGGCGGCGACGCCGGCCTGGGCCAGGTGTGGGAGTACCGCCCCCGCGGCCGGTCCGGCGGGCAGTTGGTGCTGGTCTACGAGTCGGTCGACCCGGAGCTGCTGCAGAGCCCCGACAACATCTGCGTCTCGCCCAACAGCGGCGGCCTGGTGCTGTGCGAGGACGGCTCGGGCACCGACATGCTGCGCGGCGTGACCGACCGGGGCGAGATCTTCGACTTCGCCGCGTTGAACAGCAGCAACACCAGTGAGCTGGCCGGGGCGACCTTCAGCCCCGACGGGCAGGTGCTCTTCTTCAACGTGCAGACCCCCGGTATCACCTACGCGGTCACCGGCCCGTGGCGGAGCGGCGCGCTGTAGCGGTTGGGCGGCGGCCACCGGCGGTCGGCGGCAGGCCCCATCCTGTGCTTGTTCGGATGGGACGGGGCCTGCCGCTGATCCGCTCGTGCGGCCGCTGGAGCAGGCGCCGTTGCGGACCGGGGTGCAGGGACTCCGGGCACCGATAACCGCGCGATTGCGTTTTTTACCGGCAAACCTCGCTTATCGCACGCAATTGGCGTGGCGGCCGGCGCCCCGGGAACGCCGTCGGCCCGGCGCAGCGGGGATTCAACTGCGACACGCCAGGACTCCGAGAAGAACAAGTGCCGCGGAATGCCTGTGTTTCCCTATGGAACTGTGCACCGGAGCGCACCGCTCCGGGACATTGAACAATATGGGGGAACAATGAAGCTTTCCATGGGATTCGCACGGCCTAAACGGGGAAACAGTCCGCGCCGGATGACCAAGGCCGCGCTGACGTTATCCTCCCTGGCGGTGCTCGCCGCATTCGGTCTTGCCTCCGCGCCGCAGGCGGTCGCCGATGAACGGGTGTACCAGGCGTCGAGCGTCGCCAGGGAAGCAGTGGAACACGCGAAAAAGGAGATCGGCAAGCCTTACGTATACGGCGCCGAAGGTCCGGGGTCCTTTGATTGCTCGGGGCTTGTGCAGTATGCCTACAAGAAGGCCGGCAAGAACATCAGCCGCACCACATACACCCAGTTCGACCAAGGGCGTTCGGTGTCGCGGTCGAACCTCAAGCCGGGAGACCTGGTGTTCTTCTATTCCGGGCCGGGCCATGTCGGAATGTACGTCGGAAACGGCAAGATGATCCATGCGCCGAGTTCCGGGAAAAGGGTCCAGATCGTCAAGATGGCCGGTTACTACAACCGCCACTTCGTGGGGGCGCGCCGTGTCGCCTGAGTCTCCGCCGGGCGCAGTGACGCCAGGCGTTGAGACCGGCTGACCGCGCCGCCTCGCGCCCGCCACCCGGTGCCGCCCGGGCGGCGGGCGCGGATCAGCCGAGCACGATCGCCCCGGCAAGGACCGGTTGGCGGAAGGTGGCCGAGCCGCGGCCCGAGGTGACAGCGCGGGTGCCCTGGCACGAGGTGCCGGCGAAGAGCGCATACTTGGCGGCGGTGTCGGACTCGATGGCGATCACACCGCCCTGGTCGGATTCGAGGGCCCGGCAGCCGCCGCTATCGACCACCTGCCGATGCCCGGACTCGAAGGTGACCGTGACGGGCCGGACACTGTCCTTGCCGGCACGCATACCGGACAGCGCTCCGGCGATGGTGGCGGACATGGTGGCGAGGTTGGCAGGGCGGATCGGCACGGTGCAGCTCTCGTTCCTCGGGGTTCCTCGGCGACCCGGACAATGGTCACTCCCCGTTATTTAGCTACAGCAATCCGTGAACAGCGCGGATTCCGTGCGGTGTGTCGCCACATCCGGCCGGATCGAGCGCGGTGCACCGCAACCGCGGTCGAAGGCCGGGCGGCCCCGCCCACCGCGGCGGGCGGAGCGGCCTACCTGTGGGCGGGAGCGTGCGGTACCACCGGTTCGGCGAAGACGCGCGCATAGCAGTCGTTCGGGTACTGCTCGTTGAACTCGGTCGGGGTGCCGCGCCAGTTGCCGACGATGCGGACGTCGACCGGGGCCTTGGTGGACGGGCAGAGCGCCGAGCCGCTGCGCATCCGCTCCAACTCGCCGCCGCCCGAGCGCAGCCGCTCGCAGGCCGCTTGCGGGCGGGGATGGGTGCCGAAATCGGGATTGCAGTTCAGCCAGTAGCGGTCGAGGGTTCCCGTGCTCGCGCGCTCGACGGTGATCTCAAAGGTCGAGGACGGTTCCTCGGCGCTCGCGGGCGCGGCGGGCGCCGCCGAGACCAGGGCGGCAGCGCAGGCGGCCCCCACCCAGGCGGCGGTACGACGAAGCATGATGTTCCAATCACAGTGGGTGACGAATGGCCGTGTTGAGTTTGGCGTATCCGCCGAACCGCGCGCAAGCGCGACTGTGCATGGAAAAGCGCTTCCGACCTGGCCGTATCTTGGTTCGCCCGCAATTGCCCGGCGGTGGGGCCGGGCGTGTCCACCGCGGTGCCGCGGCGGACTCCGTAACCGGTAGTAGCCGGTTGCGGGCGCAACCGGGCGCGGTCGGCCGCGGCCGCTCGTGAACACCTTGGCGCGCGGAGCCTGCCGCGGCCGCCCGGCCGCCCTACTGCTACAGCGGGACGTTGACGCAGGCCAGGCGCGTGCCGGCCTCGCCGGCGACGCCCGGGGCCGTCTTGGTGTGGTCGGAGTGGATCACGATGGAGTTGGCCTCGCCCTCGCGCGGCCGCCAGTCGACATCGGCGTCGGAGGTGGCGGTGCCGTCTCCGTCGGTGGTGAAGTCCAACCAGACCTCGTTGTCGTCGTTCACGTATTCGGGATCGTGTGAGGCATGCGGGGGCGCCGGGTCGTCCTGGTAGTGCCCGCCGGCGGCATCGGGGGTCTCGCCGCAGGGCTTTACGTGTACGTGGGCGCCGTAGGTCTCGTCGGGTTGCAGGCCGCTGACCGCCAGCGCGAAGTCGGTCTCGGCGCCGTCGCGGGTGACATCGACATTGACGGTGGCGCCCACGGGGACGGCTTCTTCGTCGTAGGTGACCGCCTCGGCGCCGGGCGAGTACGGCTCGAACTCCGCGTTGATGCGGGCGAGATCCGGGCCGCCGGCGGCCTCGGCGGTATGGCCCTTCGAGGGAGACGGGTCGGCGGCTCCCTGGTCGTCCGCCTGAATGTCCTCGCCGCATCCCATGACCAGTACGGCCGTGGCGGCCAGGGCGATGGTGGATCGGATCGCGAACACGTCAGAACCCCCCGGTTCCTCCGGCTGATGTTGGCGGCACGCTACCCAAAGTCACTCCGCCATCACCGGATTTTGCGGGAATGGGGGCGAGCCGCCCGGCGCGCGGCCGGTTCTCCCGGTGGATGTACAGCGCGACCTCCCGTTACGGATGCCCGGTACGGCTCTTTGTTGCCGCTTCGATACTCCCCAGGCGGTTCGCGCTACGGGACAAAGGTAGAAATCGGGTGAAGCAGGACACGTGCGTGACTGATCCGAGGACATTCCATGGCAACACCAGACGAGCCCGGGCCGGCCCCCGCCCCACCCGGGGCGGACCGGGCGACAGGCGGCACCGCATCCGCCGCTCCCGGCGACAGCGCCGAGGCCGAAACCGGCCTGTCGCGCAAGAGGATAGGCCTGGTCGCGGGGGTGGTACTCGCGCTGGCCGTCTACTTCCTCCTACCCGACTCGCTGGACCATCCCGGAAAAGTGACCGCGGCCGTCGCCACGCTGATGGCGGCGTGGTGGATGACCGAGGCGATCCCGCTTCCGGCGACGGCGCTGCTGCCCCTGGTGCTGTTCCCCGTGCTCATCGGCGCCGACATCGCCGAGGTGGCGGCGCCCTACGCCGACGACGTCATCTTCCTGTTCATGGGCGGGTTCATGCTGGCCATGGCGATGCAGCGGTGGAACCTGCACCGCCGCATCGCACTGGCGGTGGTGGCGGCGGTCGGCACGAGCCCGGTGATGCTCATCGCCGGGTTCATGCTGGCGACCGCGTTCATCACAATGTGGGTCAGCAATACGGCAACAACCGTGATGATGCTGCCGATCGGCCTGTCCGTGCTCGGCCTGGTCAACCAGCTCGGCGACGGCAAGGGCGACGCCAACTTCGCGACGGCGCTCATGCTGGGCATCGCCTACTCCGCCTCGATCGGGTCGGTCGCCACCCTCATCGGCACCCCGCCCAACGCCTTCATGGCCGGGTACCTGTCGCAGACCCACCAGATCGAGGTCGGGTTCGGCCAGTGGATGATGGTGGGGCTGCCGCTGGCAGCGGTGTTCCTGGTGGTCGCCTGGCTGGTGCTGACACGCCTGGTGTACCCGCCCGGGATCCGCACCCTGCCGGGCGGGCGCCGGCTCGTCCTCGACCAGCTCCACGAGATGGGGCCGATGTCGCGCGGCGAGTGGACGGTGCTCGCCGTCTTCGTATGCGCGGCCGCGTCCTGGGTCGGCATCCCGCTGCTGGCCGATACCGCCCTCATCGGCGATGCGTTGCCGTGGCTGGCCAACATCTCCGACGCCGGTATCGCGATGGCCGTCGCGGTGGCCCTGTTCCTGATCCCGGTGAAGCCGCGCAAGGGCGTCGCCGCACTCGACTGGCCGACCGCGCTGGAGCTGCCCTGGGGCATCCTGCTGCTGTTCGGCGGCGGCATCGCGCTGTCGGTGCAGTTCGAGGAGAGCGGGCTGAGTAACTGGATCGGTGAACGCGTGGGCCTGCTCAGCGGGGTGCCCGCGTGGCTGATCGTGCTGATCGTGGTGGCCCTGGTGCTGCTGCTGACCGAGCTGACCAGCAACACCGCCACCGCCAACATCTTCATTCCGGTGCTGGCGGGCGTGGCGGTCGGCCTGGGCATGGACATCATGCTCCTGGTCGTGCCCGCCGCTCTCGCGGCCTCGCTGGCCTTCATGCTCCCGGTGGCGACCCCGCCCAACGCCATCGCCTTCGGGTCCGGCTACATCCGCATCGGGCAGATGGTGAAGGCGGGGATCTGGCTGAACGCAATCGCCGTGGTGCTGATCATGGCGGCGATGTACGGGATCGCGTTCTGGGTCTTCTCGCTGTAGGCGCGGTGGCCGCGGGCGGTCCGCCCGCGGCCACCCGCCCGTCGACCGCCTAGGATCGAAACGGACATGCGAACGATCAGCGGCGGCGGCGAACACGAGCTGCACATCAAGAAGTCGCGGTTCGTCTGCGCCCTGGCCCGGGTCGGGAGCGACGACGAGGCGCGCGCGTTCATCGCCGAACGGCGGCGGTTGCACTGGAACGCGGCGCACAACTGCACGGCCTATGTGGTCGGGGCCGAGGGGCGGGTGCAGCGCTCCAGCGACGACGGCGAACCCGCGGGCACAGCGGGGGTGCCGATGCTGGAGGTACTGCGGCACCGCGGCATCACCGACACCGCTGCAGTGGTCACCCGCTATTTCGGCGGCGTGAAGCTGGGGGCGGGCGGGCTCATCCGCGCCTACGGCAGTGCGGTGGCCGCCGCGCTCGACGAGGTCGGCGAGTTGGAGCGGCGCACACTGCGGATTGTCACGGTCGGCGCCGACTACGTGCTCGCGGGCAAGCTGGAGAGCGACCTGCGCGATTCCGCCTACCGGGTGCAGGACGTGCGCTACGGCGCGGGCGTGGCCATCGACATTGCCGTGGCCGAACCGGCTCTCGCCGGGTTCGGCGCGTGGCTGGCCGAGGTCTCCGGCGGCAGGGCGCAGTACGAGGCCGGCGGCACGATGACCATCGAGGTCGATCCGGCCGCGGAGTGAGCCGAGTCCGGTCCGGCCGCGGGTGTGTCGGCGCGGGGGCGGCGTTCTAGGATTCCGGTACCTGATGTCGTCGTAGGGAGTGACCGGCCATGCGCACCTGGCGGCGGGCGCCACTTTCAGCGGCTGCGGCTGCGGGGGCGGCGCTGCTCGTCGCGGGAACCGCCTGCACGGCCGGCGGCGAACCGGACCGGCCGCAGGACTCGCCGCGGCCGCTGCCCACCTCCTTCACGGGCGAAGTCCCGCCGGGCGTCGGCCGAGAACCGCTGCGCCATCTGCACGGCCCCGGCGGCGCGGGGCCCGCCATCCTCGGCGACGACATGGGCGTGCGCATCTCGTCAGTGGGCGACGCGTTCCTCATCAGCTCCAACAGCAAGGAGCGGCACGTGCTGGTCGGCGCCGAGGACGGCGAGACCCTGTGGCACGGCAGGCGCCAGATCCAGCGGTTCGGGACCGGCGCCGACGGTTCGCAGGTGCTGCTCGTCGACGGCCGCGGCGGCGGCACCGAGGTGATCGGCGCCGACGGCGACACCGTGTGGCGCGGTACGGGCCGGCGGGAGTCGTTCGTCGGCGGCGCGGTGGTGCGGCGCCCCGCCGGTTGGAGCGCGGACGACCCCTACGGCGACTACACCGTCCTTGACCCGGGCGGCGAAGAGCTGTGGGACTACACCTTTGCGGCGCCCGCACCCGGCGGCGGCGCATCGGACGGCGCCAATGGCGAGGACGAGGACGAGGACGCAAACACCGCCGAGTCCCCGACCGAACCCGACCCCGACCGCAACGGTGTGCCGGTCGCGGCCCGCGACGGGGTGCTGCTGCTCGACGACGGCGCCGGGCTGCTCCAAGCGCGCGGCATCGGCGCCGAAAACGCGGGCGAGCTGCTGTGGAGCATCGCCGGCGACGATCCCGACCTCGCCGGCGGCACCGACGTGCAGCGGCCCCGCGCCCAGGTCGTGGGTACCTACGACATCCCCGGCGACCACGAAACCGGCGGCACGGGCGAGGACACCTCCGAGACGGCGGACGCGACACCCGGCGCCGGCGGGAGCGCCTCACCGCCGCCGGAACAGGGGGAGGGCGCCGGTGCCGGAAGCACCGGAAGCAGCGAGGACGCTGCGGAAACCGACGGCGCCGGCGGTGCCGAGGACCCGCCCACCGGCCCTGCGGTCCTGGTGCGCTGGAGCGCGCCCGAGCAGCGGTCGGTGCTGTCGCTGCTCGACCTGCACACCGGCGACCTGCTGTGGAGCTTCGCCGAGCCCGGTGCCAACCCGGGCGGCGGCGAGTTCGCGCCGCCCCCGCTGCAGGGAGCCCTTTACGAGCCGCGGACGGGCACCCTGCTGCTGCCCCAGGCGACCGGCGCAACCCCGCTGATCGCCGTCGACCTGGTGGCGGGCGAGGTCCGCTGGCGGTTCGAGGACGAGTCCGAGCAGGCGATCACCCCGGCCCTGGCCATGGGCGGCTACATCTACGGCGACACCGCGGGCACCGACGGATCCGCGTCGGACCAGGTGGTCCTGAACGCCGCGGACAAGGACGTCGCGGCCGAGGGGCTGAACGCCTACGTGGAGGCGGCCACCACCGACGGTTACAGCATCATCGTCCGCAACCGCCAGCGCTTCGTCTTCCCGCCCGCTGAAGCACCCCCCGCGGACGAGCCCACCGGGCCCACCGCGACCCCGACTCCGAGCAGCTGACCACTGCGGGCACCGGCCCGGTCCCCGCAGGCGCTTGTCCGGTTCGGCAGCGGCTCCGAACGCGCCCCAGGGGCCGCGCGATCAATCCGCGGAGGCGGTGCCGCCGCAAGGGATCCGGCAAGCCGCGAAAGCCGTTGACCTGTGTAAACCTTATTTCCGCGGGGCTGTTTCCGAACCACTTTGAATTTCGTGGTACCCGTGCTGCGCTGCAGGTCCTGTTTTTTAACGGCCCGGCCATACCGGTGGGTGCGCCGGACGCGTTCGCCGGCCCCTGAGGGAGGGGGTATGGTACGCGCGGAACAGTCGTCCCACGGGAGTATTTCCACCCTTCGGAGCCGATGTGGAGGCGGGAAATCGGCGCCGCTACTCGGCATTCGAACAATTGATTCGCCACGATAGTGCGATATCTTAGATATTCTAATACCCAGAAGTGGAAGCCGGGTTGAATTGAAACTCAAGAAGATGCTGGCCACCGGAGCGGTCACGATCGCATGCACGGCAGGGGCCATGGTCGCCACGGCGGGAACGGCCAATGCCGACTGGAACCAATGCCCCGCCGGCCAGGTCTGTGCCTGGGAGCACTCCGGTGGCAACGGCACCATGGTCTACGGCGGACCGACCCACAATATGGTCGGCTACATGGACAAAAAGGCGAGTTCAATGTGGAACCGCACTGACACCATGGTCTGCCTCTATCGGAGCGACGGGCGCTACATGCTGCTTGGTCCCGGCATTCAGCGGGACATCCCTGCTTGGATCAACGACCGGATCACCGAGTGGAAGCCCTGCTAGTAGTCCCGGCAAGGGCACCGACTCCATAGAACCGCCGCCGCCGAAGCCCGGCCGCCCCCGGACGTCCGGCGCGATTGCACCGCCGCCGCGCCCCTGACGACCGGTATTTCCGGGACCGGGAAATGCGTGGGCAATGCAATGCGGAAGGCCCCCGGCAGCGATCCGATCGCCAGCCGGGGGCCTTCCTGCCGTGCGGCGGCGGTATCGGGTGACGGCGCCGACCCGGCCTCCGGGTGCAGAGCGGCGCCCTACCGGGTCGCCAGGTGGCCGCACTCGGTCATTCTGCTGACGCTGCGCAGTCGTCTGGTTACCGTCTTGGTGACCGGAGGGAACTGGCATGGGAAAGCACAAGAAGGAAGTCGACTGCGGTGTATGCAGCGGAAACGGCGGGTGGAACAAATCCGACGACGGTAACGTCGTCTGGGAGCGGTGCTGGGCCTGCAGCGGATCGGGGAAACAATGACCTCCAGCGAGGCGTTTGCCGCTGTCGATCGGGAACCGTTCATCCCCGCAACGATCTACGTGCGCAGCGAGGACACCGGGTGGCCGACCCCGCTGCACCGCGATGACGACCCGGACACCTGGCGCTCGCACGTCCGGTCCGACCGGCCCGTGGTCACCGCCATCGCCCCTGATCCGCGGGCTCCCGCGCACATCCTCGACCCGGCGACCGGACGCGGCTACACGTCGGCCTCCTCCAGTAGCGACCCGCGCACCATGGCTCGCATGATCGACATCCTGGAGTTGCAACCGGGCATGCGGGTGCTGGAGATCGGCAGCGGCACCGGGTGGAATGCGGCCTTGCTGGCCCACATCGTCGGGCCTGGTGCGGTCACCACGGTCGAGGTGGATGCCGGACTTGCTGCGCACGCCCGCGCAGCACTGGACGCGGCCGACTGCAAGGTGCAGGTGGTCACCGGCGACGGAGCCCGCGGCCATCCGCCCGGTGCCCCGTATGACCGGGTGGTCGCAACCGCTGCCGTGCACACCCTGCCGTATCCATGGGTGGCACAGACCCGGCCCGGTGGGCTCATTGTCGTCCCGTGGGCACCGACGTTCCACCCGGACGGGCCGTTGGTCGTCCTCACCGTCGGCGAGGACGGTAGCGCCCGCGGCCGCTTCGCCGGGCCGGCGCCCTTTATGCCGCTGCACGGGCAAGGCCTCGCCCCAGCCGCGGTCGACGTGGCGCGGGAACACTGGGAAGAGGCGGGAAGACCGCGTTGCGAACGGTTCGGGCTTACGGCCACCCGCGAAGGTCAGCGGGTGTGGCTGGACGATCCCGGGTGCGTGGTGCAGGAGTCGGCGGCCGTACGCTGAGGGAGCCGCCGCGGACGATCGAGGACGCCCCAGGCCCGGCAGGGCGGCCGGCGGCCGGTGAAGAAGCTGTCCGGGTGCTGCCTCCGAGTTTTCCCCAGACTTCGCCCCGGCCGCGACCGCGGGCGGGGGAATTGCCTAACATCCAAGGTATGGAAACTCCGGAAAGCGGTCCGCCGACCTCGTACGGGCAGGGCGTCGCCGGTCCGGCGGCTGCCGCCGACTTTCCCGAGGCCACGTTCGAACAGTGGCGCGAACTCGTGGCCGGGGTCCTGAAGAAAACCGGTGCCGCGGCCGATCCCGCCGATCCCGCGCCCGAGGCCGCGTTGGCCGCGGCCACCTACGACGGCATCGTGCTGCGCCCGCTGTACACCGCCGCCGATACCGCCGGCACCGCCGATCCCGGCTACCCCGGCTTGGCGCCGTTCACCCGCGGCGGCCGGCCCGAAGGCGCCGTGGCCGGGGGGTGGGAGGTCCGCCAGCAGCACCGCGACCCCCGGCCCGAGCACGCGCGGCGGGCGGTGCTCGCCGACCTCGAGAACGGGGTCGACACGCTGTGGCTGGTCTACGGCGCATCGGGTATCCCCGTCGGCGCCCTCGGCGATGTGCTCGCCGATGTCCACCTCGATCTCGCGCCGGTCACCCTCGACCCCGGTGCCGACTACCCGGCCGCCGCCGCTGAACTGCCGGCGCTCTGGCGCGACCGCGGGCTGCCCGATACCGCGGTCGCCGGCGGGCTGGGCATCGACCCGCTCACCGTGGCCGCGCGCACCGGCGAACCGGCCGACCTCGCCGGCGCGGCGCGTACCGCAGCGGGTCTCGCAGCGCGCCACCCGCGGTTGCGCCTGGTCACCGCCGACTCCACGCCGTACCACGACGCCGGCGGCTCGCCGGCGCAGGAGCTGGGGGCGGCGGCGGGCGCCGGGGTGGCCTACCTGCGGGCGCTGACCGGCGCCGGAATGGACCTCGCCGATGCCGCGCGGCGCATCGAGTTCCGCTTCGCCGCCGGCGCCGACCAGTTCGCGACCATCGCCAAGCTGCGCGCGGCCCGCACCATGTGGAACCGCGTGCTTGAGGTCTGCGGACTCGGGGCCGCCGAACGCCCGGCCATGCGCCAGCACGCGGTCACCTCGGCGGCCATGGCCACCCGCCGCGACCCCCACGTGAACATGATCCGCACCACGCTGGCCTGCTTTGCCGCGGGCACCGGCGGCGCCGACACCGTCACCGTGCGGCCCTTCGACTCCGCGCTGGGCCTGCCCGACGATTTCTCGCTGCGTATCGCCCGCAACACCCAGACCCTGCTGGCCGAGGAATCCCACCTGGCCCGGGTCGTCGACCCAGCGGGCGGGTCGTTCTACGTCGAACGGCTCACCGCCGACCTCCACGCCGCCGGCTGGACGTTCTTCCAGGAGATCGAGGCCGCGGGCGGCATGGCCGCGGCGCTGTCGAGCGGGTTGGTCGCCGCCCGGGTCGACGACATGTGGCAGCGCCGCCGCCACTCGATCTCCCGCGGCCGCGACCCCATCACCGGTGTCACCGAGTTCCCCGACCTGGACGAACCCCCGATCCGGCGCGAACCACCGCCCGAACCCGCAGCGGTGCCCGCGGCGGGCTCGGCGGCGCTGCCGCCGCGGCGCTACGCCCAGGACTTCGAAGACCTGCGCGACCGCTCCGACACCCACCTGGCGGCCACGGGCGCGCGCCCGCAGGTTTTCCTGGCCACGCTGGGGCCGGTGGCCGCCCACACCGCTCGCGCGGCGTTCGCCCGGAACCTGCTGCGATCCGGCGGCATCGAGACCGCGGGCGGCGACTCCGCGGGCGGCGCCGCCGATGCGGTGGCCGGTTTCCGCCGCAGCGGGGCGCGGGTGGCGTGCCTGTGCGGCAGCGACTCCGGCTATACCGAGCACGCCGCCGCGGCCGCCGCCGCGCTGAAGGAAGCCGGCGCCGAAACGGTGCTGCTGGCCGGCCGGCCCGAAACCGCTCCCGACGATGCGCAGGTCGACCGTTTCTGCTTCTCCGGGTGCGATGCGCTCGGCCTGCTGGCAGAGCTGCACGAGGTGCTGGGGGTGGCCCGATGAAATCCGGTCTCCGCTGTGCCGGACGCGGCCCGGCCCAGGCGGCCCACGCGGGGCCGACCGCCCAAGCGGTGCGGCCCGAGCCCGGCCGCCCGCACCGCGCCGGGCGCGACTCCTGCAGCCGCTCGCCGGATCCGCACGAGCCCTTGGGGGTAGCCCGATGATTCCCGATTTCAGCCGCATCGGCCCCGGCGCCGCTGCCGCACCCGCTGCCACCACCGACCCCGGCGCCGCGCCCGAAAACACCGCCGCCCCCGGCGCAGCCGCCACCGCAGCCCAATGGGCGCGCGCCGTCGAAGACGCCACCGGCAAGACCCCCGACGCCCTTGAGTGGGAGACCCCCGAGGGCATCGGCGTCAAGCCGCTCTACACCCCGGCCGACCGCGAAGGCCTCGGCATCGAGGGCCAGTACCCCGGCATCGCCCCGTACCTGCGCGGCCCCTACCCGACCATGTACGTCAACCAGCCCTGGACCATCCGCCAGTACGCCGGGTTCTCCACCGCCCAGGAGTCCAACGCCTTTTACCGGCGCAACCTCGCCGCCGGGCAGAAAGGGCTGTCAGTGGCCTTCGACCTGGCCACCCACCGCGGCTACGACTCCGACCACCCGCGCGTGGCCGGCGATGTCGGCATGGCCGGGGTGGCCATCGACTCCATCTACGACATGCGGCAGCTCTTCGACGGAATCCCGCTCGACCGCATGAGCGTGTCCATGACCATGAACGGCGCGGTGCTGCCGGTGATGGCGCTGTACATCGTCGCCGCCGAGGAGCAGGGGGTGGCGCCCGAGCAGTTGGCGGGCACCATTCAGAACGACATCCTCAAGGAGTTCATGGTCCGCAACACCTACATTTACCCGCCGCAGGCATCGATGCGGATCATCTCCGACATCTTCGCCTACACCAGTCGGCAAATGCCGAAGTTCAACTCCATCTCGATCTCCGGCTACCACATGCAGGAGGCCGGGGCCACGGCCGACCTCGAACTCGCCTACACGCTGGCCGACGGCATCGAGTACATCCGCGCGGGCCGGCGCGCGGGCCTGGACGTCGACTCGTTTGCGCCGCGCCTGTCGTTCTTCTGGGCCATCGGCATGAACTTCTTCATGGAGGTCGCCAAACTGAGGGCGGCGCGGCGGCTGTGGGCCGGGCTGGTGGGCTCGTTCGGGCCGGACAACCCCAAGTCGCTGTCGCTGCGCACGCACTCGCAGACCTCGGGATGGTCCCTGACCGCCCAGGACGTGTTCAACAACGTGGCGCGCACCTGTGTCGAGGCCATGGCCGCCACCCAGGGCCACACCCAGTCGCTGCACACCAACGCGCTGGACGAAGCGCTGGCGCTGCCCAGCGATTTCTCCGCGCGCATCGCCCGCAACACCCAGCTCGTGCTGCAGCAGGAGTCCGGTACCACGCAGGTCATCGACCCCTGGGGCGGCAGCTTCTATGTCGAGAACCTCACCGCCCGGCTCGCCGAGCGCGCGCAGGCCCACATCGACGAGGTCGAGCAGGCCGGGGGCATGGCCGCCGCCATCGACGCCGGTATCCCCAAGATGCGCATCGAGGAGGCCGCCGCCCGCGCCCAGGCCCGCATCGACTCCGGGCGCCAGCCGGTCGTCGGGGTCAACAAGTACCGGCCCGAGACCGCCGATGACATCGACGTGCTGCGGGTCGACAACAGCCGGGTGCGCGCCGAGCAGTTGGCGAAACTCGAGCAGCTGCGCGCCGAGCGCGACGACACCGCGGTGCAGCAGGCACTGGACCGCCTCAGCGCGGCGGCGGCCGCCCCCTCCGGCGGGGCCGGCCTTGAGAACAACCTGCTCGCTGCGGCGGTCTGCGCCGCCCGCGCCAAGGCCACCGTCGGCGAAATCTCCAACGCCATGGAGCGGGTTTTCGGTCGCCATTCCGGGCAGATCCGTACCATTCAGGGTGTGTACCGCGAAGAAGCCGGATCGTCGCCCGATGCCGAGGCGGCCATGTCCGCCGTGGCCGACCGCGTTCGCGCCTTTGCGGAGAACGCGGGCCGCCGGCCGCGCATC
The DNA here is from genome assembly GCF_054778995.1 of Streptomonospora sediminis. NCBI lineage: Bacteria > Bacillati > Actinomycetota > Actinomycetes > Streptosporangiales > Nocardiopsidaceae > Streptomonospora > Streptomonospora sediminis. Next base: position 322,373 of record NZ_BAAGYZ010000005.1, on the reverse strand, counting down.
CTCGTCGCCAAGATGGGCCAGGATGGCCACGACCGCGGACAGAAGGTCATCGCCACCGCGTTCGCCGACCTCGGCTTCGACGTCGACGTGGGACCGCTGTTCCAGACCCCGGCCGAGGTCGCGGCCCAGGCCGCCGAATCCGACGTGCACATCATCGGCGTCTCGTCGCTGGCGGCCGGGCACTTGACCCTGGTCCCGGCGCTGCGTGCCGAACTCGCCGCACTGGACCGCTCCGACATCCTGGTGGTCGTGGGCGGCGTGGTGCCGGCGGCCGACTACGACGCGCTCCGCGAAGCCGGCGCCGCCGCGATCTTCCCGCCCGGAACGGTCATCGCCGAGGCCGCGGTCGGCCTGCTCGACACCCTCGATTCCGATCTCGGCCACGGCTGATGGCAGTGGCACCCGCCCCGCCGCCGATCCCGCTGCCGACCCTGCCGCCGCACACCCCGGAATCCGGATGAGCCGCCGCCCGATCGACATCGACGCCTACACCGAGGGGGTGCTGGCCGGGCACCGGCCCACCTTGGCCCGCGCCATCACCCTGGTCGAATCCCGCCGGCCCGACCACGCCGAACTCGCCCAGCAGCTGCTCGTGCGGTTGCTGCCGCACGCCGGCCGCGCGCAGCGCGTGGGCATCACCGGTGTTCCGGGCGTGGGCAAGTCCACGTTCATCGACAGCCTGGGCACCCGGCTGACCGCAGCCGGCCACCGGGTGGCGGTGCTGGCGGTCGACCCTTCCTCCACCCGCAGCGGCGGCAGCATCCTCGGCGACAAAACCCGCATGGCCCGGCTCGCGGTCGATCCGCAGGCGTTCGTGCGGCCCTCGCCCACGGCGGGCACGCTGGGCGGGGTGGCCCGCGCCACCCGCGAAACCATGGTGCTGATGGAGGCTGCCGGATTCGGCGTCGTGCTGGTCGAGACCGTGGGGGTGGGCCAGTCCGAGGTCGCGGTCGCCAACATGGTCGACTGCTTCTGCCTGCTGACCCTGGCGCGCACCGGCGACCAGTTGCAGGGCATCAAAAAGGGCGTGCTGGAGCTCGTCGACCTGGTGGCCGTGAACAAGGCCGACGGCCAGCACGGGGCCGATGCCCGCAAGGCCGCCCGCGAGCTGGCCCGCGCGCTGCGGCTGCTGCAGCCCGCACACCCGGCGTGGCGTCCGCCCGTGCTGACCTGCAGCGGCCTCACCGGCGACGGCCTCGACGACCTCTGGCAGCGCATCCTCGACCACCGCAGCGCGCTTGAGGACGCCGGTGAGCTCGCCGAACGCCGCAGCCGCCAACAGGTCGACTGGATGTGGGCGCAGGTGCGCGACCGCCTCATGGACTCCCTGCTGGCGCACCCGCGCGTGCGCGAGGACACACCGCGGCTTGAGGCCCGTGTCCGCTCCGGCGAGCTCACCGCCACCCTGGCCGCTGAGCAGATCCTCGCCGAGTTCGCCGGCGGCGGCACCGGGTCGGCCGGCGGCGACCCCGCCGGCCCGCCCACCGGCCGGGGCGCCGCCCCGAACGATTCGGGCGAAGGGCGCGATTCATCACAGGCGCCGGAATCCCGCTGACACGGCGGTGGACGCCCGCAGTGAAACAGACCACAATGGTGGCGGGTCTGGAGCGCCCGCATGTGGAGAAAATACTTCCGCGACGGCATTCCCGGCGGGCCGCAGGCCTAATACCGTATGTGGTCACAGACTTACGGGAGCAGGGGGTCGGCGCCCACGGCCCCCGTTCACCGGCGCCGGCCGCTCCGCAGCCCGCCCGCACAGGCCGCCGCCGCAAGGGAACGCGGATGGACCCCTACCGAAATCCGCTGTTTTCCGTAGGGTGAGCAAGGGGACCCCTCATCGACACGTGGGGCTGGGAGGAGTGAACGTGCACAGGCTTGGGCTGAGCACCCGGGTCGATCACCACAGCGTGATCGTGAGCATCGAGGGCGACCTCGACATCGCGACCGCCGACGACCTCCACGAGCATGTCCTATCCGCCATCGACAAGCACGGGCCGTGGTTGATCCTCGACCTGACGGGGCTGGAGTTCATGGACTCCAGCGGCCTGAACGTCGTCATCAGCGCTTACCGTGCCGTCAAGGAGCACGGTGGCAGCCTTGCGCTGGCCGCACCGAACGAGCGGGTGACCAAGGTCGTCCGCCTTGTCGGACTGCACCGGCAGGTTCCGGTCCACAACTCCGTTTCGGCGGCGGTCAACGCCATGGAACTGCTCGAAAGCAAGCAGCAGGCGGGCTGATCCAGCCCGGCCCATGGCCGACCGCGCTGCGGTGTGCTGCGGCGCCCCGGTCATCCGGGGCGGCCGCGGTGCCCCGCGATCCGATACCCGTCCTGCGCCTGACTCGGAGCCTTTGGCGTGGACCTGTCGTGGAACCACAATGTCCACTACCACGAGCACCTACTGCGGCATGTGCCCGGCCACTGCGTGCGCGCCCTCGACATCGGCTGCGGCGCCGGGCGCTTCGCCCGCCGCCTCGCCGGGGTCTCGGCCCGGGTCGAGGCGATCGACCCCGACCCCGCCATGATCGGGCAGGCCCGCCGGCGCACCCCGCGGCGGCTTGGCATCCGTTACGCCCGCACGGCGTTGGCCGACTACGGGATCGCGCCGGGCACCTACGATTTCATCTCCGCGATCGCCTGCCTGCACCACATGGATTTCGCCGAGTCGGCGCGCGCCCTGGCCCGCGGCCTTGCTCCCGGCGGTGTGCTCGCGGTTCTCGGCCTCTACCGCGAGCAGACCGCAGCCGACCACGCCACCAGCGCTGCCGCCTTGGTACCGCAGTGGGCGATCGGCGCGGGGTTGTATGCCGCCCGCGCCGTCACCGGGATCAGCGATCCCTCGCCTGCGCGGCAGCCGGGCATGCCGGTGCGCGAACCCGCGATGGGCCTGCGCGAGGTCCGCGCTTCCGCTGAGCAGGAGCTGCCCGGAGCCCGCGTGCGGCGCCTGCTTTTCTGGCGGTTCTCGCTGGTTTACGTGCGCCCCGTCACGGTCTGAGGCCGGGCGCGGGTTCGGGCGCATGGGTAATGTCGGTGCCATGCCCACACCCGAATTCATCCTGCGCCTGCGCAAGCACGTGGGCCACGACCTGATCTGGCTGACCGGTGTGACGGGCGTGGTCATCGCGGAATCGGGTGAGGTGCTGCTGCACCGCCGCGCTGACGACGGTTCTTGGAGCACCCCCGGCGGCATCCTGGAGCCCGGCGAGCAGCCTGCCGCCGCGCTGGTGCGCGAGGTCGCCGAGGAGACCGGTGTCGATGTGGTGCCCGAACGGGTCGCCAGTGTTGTCACCGAGCCGCCGTTCACCTACGAGAACGGCGACCGGGTGCAGTTCCTCGACATCACGTTCCGCTGCCGCCCGGTGGGCGGACACGCCCGGCCCGACTACGAGGAGTCGCTGGAAGTCGGCTGGTTCGCCCCCGACCGCCTGCCGCCGATGAACGAGCGGATCATGCGCCGCATCGGCCACGCCCGCCAAGAGGGTGCCGCTTTTTACGAGGAGCCCTAAGCCCTGGTCGATCGGGGCTGCCCGCATGCCGCGGGCGGCCGGGGCGGGCGGCCGACCCTGCGGAAATGCCCAAAAAATCAAAGCTGAGATGGGCATTCCTGCAGATCGTCAACGGAAAACCGACATAACGGGCGCACGGGCGGCGGGCGGGCCGGACGCGGGTGGCGGGATCAGGCCCACAGGCGGCGCATGGTCCAGTGGCCGGTGGAGTTGTCGCAGGTGATATCGGCGATGCTGAGGTCGCCGTCCTGGGATTCGGCGGCAACGCGGACCAGCCGCACATCGGTGGCCGTGGCCTGCCCGCCGCGGGGCGCGGGATCGTCGCCCGGGCTGGCCCAGGAACCGATGATGCGCCGTATGCGGTAGGTGCGGTCGCGCCAGGCAAAAAATGCCGGGTGGCCGCCGGTGGTCGATCTGACGTCGATCCGTTCGTTGTAGAGACTCACCCGGCCACTGTATCGAACAAGTGTTCGAGTTCGCATGGGGTGTGGAAAACCCGTGTCGCCCGCATCCGGCGACCCGGCCATCCACCGGCCAGGACGTGACCAGCGCGCACACGGTCCGCCTGGGCCGCGCGGTCCCCGGTTCGGAACCGCCGCCGCGGCGCCGGCGGCACGTGCCGCCGACAGGACCGCCGCCGAGTACCGGCGAGTGCCGGGGAATGCCGGCGAACACTGCCAGTGCGTCCGGCTAGGCGTATCCGGCATGCCTGCGCACGCGACCGGCCGGTATCCGCGGGCGCGCGGCCCGCGGCGGACGCACCGCACACCCTACGGGTAGCGTCGGCTCCGCCGCCGGTGCGTGCACCGCTGTGCCCCGGTTCGGTGCGTGCCGAAACCCTGGTGACCTGCGAGTGTTCCGCCGCACCCCGCCGCCCGGATGTTCCGGCGGCGACGGCCGTTCGGCGTGTCGCGCGATGGTGCCCGCGGGGCCGCAGTCGCCGCGGAGCCCGATCCGGCACCGAGCGGCCGGCCGGTCCGTATACCTATGCTGGAAGCGGCTGTTACAAAGCCGCAGACCGGAAGACGGGACGACGCATGCAGAAGACGGACGGCCGACAGGACTCGGCCACCGCGCCCGACCGCAGGCTCGCGGTTCCCGACCGGCTGCTCTCGGCCGCCACCCGGCTCTTCGCCGAACAGGGCTTTGAACGGACCTCCGTGCAGGAGCTGGTTGCGGCCGCCGGGGTCACCAAGGGGGCGATGTACCACTACTTCGCCTCAAAGGACGATCTGCTGTTCGCGGTCTACCAACGCGTGCTGTCGATGCAGATGGACCGGTTGAACGGGTTCGCCGACGCTGAAGGGCCCGTGCAAGAGCGGCTGCGGCAGGCGGCGGTCGACGTCGTGCACACCACTGTGGAAAACCTCGACGACACCCGGATCTTCTTCCGGTCCCTGCACATGCTTTCGGCCGACCGCCGGGCCGCCGTGCGCAAGGAGCGCCGCAAGTACCACGAGCGTTTCCGCGGGCTGATCGAAGAGGGCCGGAGCGAGGGCGTGTTCCGCACCGACGTGCCCGCCGACCTCGCCGTCACCCAGTTCTTCGGCGCCGTGCACCATCTCAGCACCTGGTACCACGCCGAGGGCGAACTCAGCGGTGCCGACGTGGGCGCCTACTTCGCCGACCTGTTCCTTGCGGGCCTGCGCCCCGATGCCCGGCCCCGGCCGCAGAGCCCGTAGCCCGGTGGCGGAGCAAAGGTCACAGGAACACCTGCCCGGGCCGCGTGCGGTCGCGGATCGCGGCCATGCGCCTGGTATTCGAGGGGCGGCTGGACAGCAGGTTGTACAGGAACAGGAACGGCCCGCGGTCGGTGCGCGCCCGCTCGGCCATCTCGCTCATGTTCACCTGCGGATAGAGGTGCCCGCCGCCGGCCAGCAGGCGGACGGCGTGCACGCCTTCGGGGCAGTGCGCGTGTGCATGGTTGTCGGCGGTGTACTCCATCGCCCGGGATAGCGAGGCGCCGAGCACGGGCACCAGCCGGCCCGCCGCCGTTCCGGCGCGCAGCAGGTAGGACGTGTGGCCGGCTGCAATGTGGCCCAGCTGGTGGGCGACCAGGAAGCGCAGCGCCGCGGGATCGCGCAGGCTGCCGCCGAATTCGAACAGGTCGCTGGAGATGACGATGTAGCTGCGGGTTCCGTGCCCGGACGCCCAGGCCCGCAGGCGGCCGGTGCTGGGGCACACGTAGGCGTCCGGTGCGCTGCTCAGCCCCATTTGCGCGCTCATGCGGCGGATGGCGTGTTCGGCCTCGGGGAACTGGGTCGGGGAGATGCGGACCGACTGCGCCCGCTGTTCGGCGAGGAGCAGGCCGCGCCTGACCCAGCAGCCGCCCGGGAGCCCGGCGAGCACGAGCGCGGCCACCCACCACGCCATGCCCTCGGCCGTCAACAGGGTGTGCACGGCCAGCGCGAGCACGCAGGCGGTCACCGCGAACGCGGCCGCAGTGAGCGGCCACTCCCATGGGTTCCGCGCGACCGATAGGGGCTCGGTCAGCACCGTGCCGTCGGTTTCCGGACCGGTTCCCGCGGCGCCCGGCGCCCGGCGCAGCGGTGCGCGCCCGGGGCCCGCCGCCCGGGACGCGCGCAATTCCGGTTCCCGGCGCCGCTGCGCAGCGGAGGCCCTTCCGGCGGCCGAGCGCGGCCGGACCGGGCTCCGATGCGGTGGGAGGCGGCGCTGGCCGTCGTTGGAGGCCGTCGTGTGCGTCATGGTGCTGCCCTCCTCCGTGCCGCCGTTGCGGCCCGCGACACGCATCTGCACGTCAAGTTATCGCATATTACTTTCCGTATCGGATGGAACTCGCGGAAATTTGAGCGTGTCCGTAGGTCGCGGCCTTTCGGTACAACCGTTTTCGCGACGGACAGCGCGGGGGCGGCGCGGGACACACACGCAGGCGGCCCGGCGGGAGCGCGGCGGGTCCGCGCCCACCGCCGGAGTGCACCCGGCTTCGGCCACCGGGTACCCGCCGGGGCTACCGGTGCCCCTGGGTCTCCTCGTAGTACCGGAACTCTTCGGCGAGGAAATCCAGGAACGCGTCGACCTGCGCGGGGTCATAGCCCGGCCTGGCCCGCGTCGTCGAGAACCGGGCGCGGTCGACCTCGGCGGCGGTCAACGCGGCGCGCTCGTGCATGCCGTGCATCAACGCCTCCAGGGTGGCCTCGGCGGTGTCCAGGAACGCGTCGACCTCGTCCTCGTTGTAGCCGGTGGTGAGCCGGGTGGTGGAGAACTGCTGGTTGCGGATGTCCTCGGGCCGCAGCGGCCGCCGTCCGTTCCGCGCCGAGGGCGGCGGGCCGGCCGGCGGAGGCGGGGGCGGGGGACCGACCGTGCCGGGGTGCGGGTGGGGCGGTGGCCCTCCGGCTGGTCCGGGCGCACCGGGTGGTCCGGGCGCAACACCATGCCGGGGTGGCCCGGAACCGCCGCCCGGGCGGGAAGCGGCGGGAGGACCGGGATGCCCTGCGGGCCCGGGTGCGCCGGGCGGGTGCGGTCCGCCGGGCGGCGTCATGGTGTGCGGGGGCTGCGGTTGGGCGGGGTGGTGCCTCGGCCAGTACGCGTCGGCGGCGCTGTCGAGCCCGTGCTGGCGCAGTTCGGCCGCGACCACGTCGAGAAAGGCGTCGACCTCGTCCTCGTCGTAGCCCGAACTCAGCCGCGTGGTCCGGAACTTCGAGCCCTCGACCTCGGCGGCCGTCAACGGCGCCCCGGTGCGGGGGCCGCCCTGGAGGCCCGCGAGCGTGGCCTCGACCCGGTCGAGCAGTGCGTCGACGTCGTCCTCGTTGTACCCGGGGCGGAGGCGCACCGTGTTGAACCGCTTGTTTCGTATATCAGCCGGATTCAGAGGCATGGCTACATTGTGCCGATTCCGTGCTGGGGTGTGGGCAAAGAATCGGAGCCGGCCGCGCCGCGGGGTTGGGGCAACCTGCGCCCGGCCGCGCCCGATCCGCCCAGTATGCCGGGCCGGCGGTCACCCGCCGGTGCCGTCCGCACCGCCGCCGTCCCCCGCCTTCCCCGTTGTCAGGAAACGGGTGAGTCCCGAGGCGATGGACTCGGCCGCCTTCTCGCGCCAGTCGGGGTCGGCGAACTGTTCGGCGTCCGTGCTGTTGCTCATGTTCCCGGCTTCCAGGAACACCTTGGGGACGTCGGAGAGGTTCAGCCCGCCCAGGTCGGTGCGCACATCCAGGCCCTCGTCGGCGATGTAATCCGCCCGCGGCTGGCCGGTGCCCTCGGCGAACTCTGCGCGCAGGTCCAGGGCCAGGCGGTGCGAGGGCTCGGCGATGTCGTCGGTATAGCCGTCCAGCTCGCCCGGGGCGATGATGTGGAAGCCGCGCCCGCTGGGCGGCCCGCCGTCGGCGTGGATGGAGATCGCGGCGTCGGCGCCGGCCTCGTTGCCGATCTCGGCGCGTTCGGTGATGCAGGGGCCGACGCCCTTGTTGTCCTCGCGGGTGAGCACGACCTCGGCGCCGTCCTCGGCCAAGCGGTCGCGCAGCCGCTTGGCGACGTCCCAGTTGAAGGCGTGCTCGGAGTAGCCGTCGTCGGTCTCGGCGCCGACGGTATCGCAGGCCTTGCTTCCGTGCCCGGCTTCGACGAGTTCGCTGATGGTGTCGGGGGCATCGGCGTTGCCGCCGTTGTGTCCGGGGTCGATGGCGATCGTCTTGCCTGCCAGCGGCCCCTCTGACGTGTCTGACGTGTCGGGTTCGCCACCGCCGCCGGAGCCGTCGGTTGCCGAGGCTCGGGGGGTGCCGGGGTCGCCGGGTGCGGGAGCTGCGGAAGGGGCGGGTGCGCCGCCTCCGCCCACCGCACTGCAAGCGCTGAGGGCGAGGACCGCCGCCGCGGTGAGGGGGGCGATCCGCGGCATCATCCCCAGTACGCCGGTTCTGGTGCGCATGATGGTCTACGGGTCCTTGCCTTCGGGGGCGGGGCGCAGACCAACCTAGCCTGTCCGAGGAACCTTTGCCGCTTTGGTCGCGTCATATCGTGAGTAGTACGGAGATCCGACCCTGCCGCGCGGGTCCGCCGCGTCGGCCGGATCTCCGAGCCACACGGATGCCGAGGTGAAGTCAATGCGCAAGAGCAATCGCGCCGCCGCCGGTGCCGCGGCGTGGCAGGCCGTGCACAGCAGTTCCGGGCCGGGTTCTCCGGGCGTGTGGGAGCGCGTTTCGGCGCTGCCGCGCCTGCTCGGGTCGCGCCTGCGCGGGAATTACGACGGCCTGACCGCACCGCGGCTGGTGATGTTCGTCCTGGCGATCGCCTATATCGCCTCACCCATCGACCTTGTTCCCGAGCTGTTCATCCCCGTGCTGGGCCTGGCCGACGATGTCGGGGTGGCGGTCTGGCTCGCCACCGGCCTAATGGGCGAGGCGGAGCGCTACCTGCAATGGGAGCAGCGCGACGGCTACGTGCAGGGGCACGTCGTCTCCTAGTTTCCCAACGTTTCCCAACCCGCCCGTCCGAACCGGCGGCCCGCGGCTCCCAGCGGGTTTCCAAGCCTTACCGGGCCTGCCGCCCGCAACCTCCACCGGGCCGCAACCTCCGACCCGGTGCCCGCAACGCGGTCGCCCGCTCGCGCCGACGCGCGGGCGAGCGCCCGCGCCGGCGGCATGCGGTCAGGTGCGGGACGGGCCTTCGTCAGCGGCGGCATGTTCCTGCTCCCGCTCCTGCTCCTGCTGCGGCGGGGGCAGCGGCAGCCGGCCGCTCTCCATTGCGTCGATCATCGCCATGGCGCCGCCCCGCGCCGCCGCGCTCAGGCCGAGCTCGGAGGTATCGACCACGCAGTTGCCCGCGTCGGGCGCGAAGGCGAGTTCGCGTACCGCCGCCCGGCAGGAGGACAGCAGCCACGGCGCCAGCGGTACGAAGTAGCCGCCCAGCACGACCGCGCCGGGGTTGACCAAGTTGACCAGCATCGCCGCGCCCCGCCCCAGCCAGGTGCCGGCCCCGTGCAGGGCCTCGACGGCGGCCGGGTCGCCGGCGGTGGCGCGTTCGACCGCCGTGCCCACCAGCCCGCCGACACCGGCGCGGGCGGGTGTGCCGTCGGGGAAGCGGTCGGGCAGTGCCGCGCGCAGGATGGCCTCGATTCCGGCCAGCGCCTCAAGGCACCCGCGGCGGCCGCAACCGCACAGCGGGCCGTGGTCGAGCATGTGCACGTGGCCGATCTCGCCGGCGAACCCGGCGGAGCCGCGCAGCAGTTCGCCGTTGGTGAGCACGCCCGCGCCGATGCCGACCTCGCCGGTGATGTAGACGAGGTCGCCGGTGCGGGCGAGGTGGCCGCTGCGGTATTCGGCGACCGCGCCGAGGTTGGCGTCGTTGTCGACGAGGACGGGCATCGGTGCCAGGTCGGCCGCGGTCATCAGTTCCTGCAGCCGGCTGCGCAGGGGAGTCCCGCGCCAGGCGAGGTTGGGCGCCCGGGTGACGACCCCGGACGGGGAGTCGACCAGACCGGGGACCGCGACGCTGAGCCCGATGACGGTGCGGTGGCGCAGTGCGGGATCGGCCACCACGGATTCCACGGCCGCGACGATGCGGCGGGCGCAGGAGTCGGGCCCGGCCGATCGGGCGTCGAAGGCGATGTGGCGGGTGACCAGGTCGCGTTCGAGCAGGTCCACGGCGACCACCGACAGGTAGTCGACGTTCACCTCAACACCGATCGCGGCGATGGTGAGGTCGTCGAGTGCGAGCATCACGCCGGGCCGGCCGACCCGGCGTTCAGCGGATTCGCCGGTTTCGCGCAGCAGGCCGCGGGCGATGAGGTCGGCGACGAGGCTGGACACGGTCGTCTTGTTCAGCCCGGTGGCGGCTGCCACGGTTGCGCGCGAGCAGGGGGCGCGGGTGCGGACCGCCCGCAGGACCACCCCCAGGTTGGTCTCGCGCACGTCGTGGAATCCGGTCGGGCCGGCGCGCATGTCCCTCATGTCGCTTCCCTCCCGGCGTGTGTCGGCCCGCGTGGCCGGGCGCTGGCGCCCACTGTGTGCGGCGTTGCGGAGCGGCGCTTCGCCGGTTCCTCCGTGAACATACCGACAGCGGGGGTCCGGCGGCAAAGCCTGCCACCCCGGTACAGCAGGGACGATGCAGGGTCGGGCCGCGCCGGGTGCGGTCCGGGGCTGGACCGCACCCGGCGGCGGCGGTGTGCGGTGCCGAGCGGGGGCGCCGATGCGGAAAGCGGAAAACCGAAGATTGAGAAGGGCGGGCCGCCCGGCGGCCCGCCCTCAGATGGCAGGGAGTGGCTGCGCGCCCCCCGCCCGGTCCCCCCGGAAACGGCACAAGCCGGGGGAGATCACTCCGAGCGCTGGTTGGGGATACCAGCCAGCAGAGCGCGAACCTCGGTCTCGCGGTAGCGGCGGTGGCCACCCAGAGTCCGAATCGAGGTCAGCTTGCCCGCCTTAGCCCAGCGCGTGACGGTTTTGGGGTCCACGCGGAACATGGTGGCAACCTCGGCAGGGGTCAACAGGGGCTCCGCCTCGGGCGTGCGAGTTGACATGTGTACGGCCTCTCCTCCTGGATCTGTGTGCCGATCCTGAGCCTTATCCTGGCACTTGGCCCGGATGTCCAATATTGCCCTCGTAGGTCTATATTGGCATCACCCGAGGTGATTACGCGACCACTTACCGCGACTTTGTCGGATGGGAGGTCCCAAAGTCGCCCATGCGTCGCGTCACGCTGAGTGATTCTAGCGACACGTTTAGTGGCATGTGGCGTATTCGGTCAAAACTTCGTTCTCCGGCCCTGTTTTTCTCGATCCGGTGGACCGGAAGTGTTAGAGACGGCCGGACTGAAACCCGTGCGGCGAGCTGCGGCGGAAGCCGAAAGCCCGGTCCTGGCCAGGTCTTTCGCGCGTGCGGGCCGCGCGATCGAGGTACATGTCTTTTCTCATCGACGGCTCTCCTGTGTCACGTACATCCTCGGCGTGGCCCGGGTTTCCGGTTACGCAGAGTGCAGTCGGTGACCGGCTCAACACAGTGTATGTCGATCTCTATGGACTGGTATGCCCAGTTTCGACAAAGTTGATGCCAACTGTGAAGGTCGTCCGGACATATCCGCCTGTCAGAAAGCGATGGCACGACCGCGCTGGGTAAGAAACCTGGCCGCCAGGTTGGCGTTCGGCGTGGCGTGGGAGCGCGGTGGGGATGAAACACCCCCGCGATTCAGGTGGGGAAGCCGTGACCCTCAGTTGGCGTGTTCAAGGGCCTGGATCTCCTTCCAGCGGCCCGTGACCCGCTGGTACATCGCCGAGGTCAGCTCCTGCTGGCCGGTCTCAAGGCCGGTGAGGGCCGCCGACACCTCGGCGACCGACTGGTCCTGGCGCAGCCGCTCGTCGTCGACCAGGTGCACCAGGCCCCCGTAGTCGAGCTCCAGCAGCGCACTGGGATGGGCCACGCCCAGCAGCCAGTCCTCCAGCTGTTCGGCCGACGACAGCGCCGGGCTGTCGCCCACGTGCTCGCGCAGGATGGCGATCGTGCGCTCCAGGCGGCGGCGGGCGTCGGGCATGCGGGCCACGTACAGCAGCGCCCGGGGCGCGGCCGCCGACCCGCCGCCGGCCGGGTGGCAGGCCCGGGCGCCGTGCGCAGGGTCCGAGCGGGCGGCCTCGGCGGTCTCGTGTTCGTCGCCCAGCACCAGGCAGCGCTCATCGGAGTCGAAGGCCGCGAACCACGGCAGCGGTACCGTCCAGGTGCTGGTGAGGATCTGGGTGCGCATCGGCTCGCCGCGCTCGCGCCACCGCTCGAAGCGGTCCTCGGCGGCCGCGGCCACCCCTTCGGGCATGAAGGCGGTGCTCAGCCGCACCGGGGTTTCGGCGCGGAAGTCGCGTAGTCCCAACCAGGACCGCAACCGGGTCTGCCAGGGGCAGATGTAGACCTCGCCGCCCAGGCGCCGCACGTACGCGTCGCGGCTTTCGCGTTCGGGGACCGGTATGGGCGGGGTGGCCACCAGCCGGCCCAGGCTCTCGCTGTGCTCGGCGGCCACCGCGTGGCTGCGCCGGGGGCGTTGCGACGACGCGGCGTAGGCCCTCCAGTAGGCCTTTTCGCGGTTGGAGAACGCGACGAGGGGCTGGTAGACGCGCAGATAGGCGGTGTAGGGCAGCACGCACGCATAGTGGCACAGATCGCGGAGGGCGGCATGCGGAGTGGGAACACCGGTGGTGTCCCGTGCGTTGGTTGGCTATACAGGGGGTTTCCCGTCGTTCCGGTTGAACTCCGGCTCGGCCGGGAATCCTGCGACAACAACCGGGCCGCCACCGTGCCGCGTGCGGCCGGGCGGCGCGGCGGCACGGGGCGCATCGGGTGGGCGCCCGATGCCGGCGTTGCGCGCCGCTGCGGCCTCGGCCCCGCTCCAGCCGGTCGGGGTGCCTGTTAGGCGCGGGCGGCGTAGGCAGGTCCGGCCCAAACCGGGTACGGTTGTATCCGTACGTAAGCTGGCGCCTGTCGTCAGTGCGGTGACGGCCGTCAGCCCGGCATTGCGGTTTTGTTAGTGATCTGGGGTTTGTCCGAACCCAATCGTTGAGGGGGTCGAGCCAATGGGGCGCGGCCGAGCCAAGGCCAAGCAGCAGAAGGTCGCTCGGAGGCTGAAGTACGACTCCGGCCACACCGACCTTGAGCAGCTACGGGCAGAGCTGGGTGTCGCTGAGGATGAGGGGGCGGCGGCGGAAACGCCGGAGCAGCCCTACGAAGACCCTTACGACGACCTGGTCGACCGATATGCGGATCTTGCCGAGGAGTACCCGAGCGGCGGCAAGCCGGCGGAGGAAGAGTCCGATCGTTCGGACAGCCTTCGCTGATCCGCCGTTCTGGTTCGCCGGAAATCTGCGCCATCCGCATGACCGGGTTTGCTGAACCCGCTGATACGCATGCTGTACACACGATGTAATCAGTGCATTGAAACATAGCCGGTTCGCGCCGCTTCGGTGGCGCGAACCGGCTATGTTTGCGCCCTTGCTCTTGCCCGGCCTCAGGCGTAGGCACCGTCAAGGCGCGCATCCCCGGTGCCGGCCACGATCGTGCCTGCGGTCCAAGCGGGCACTCCCCGCTCGTTGAGCTGGGCCAGCGCCGCGTCGACCGAATTTGCGGGCACGATGGCGGCCATGCCCACCCCCATGTTGAACGTCGCCTCCATGTCGGCTTGGGCCACGGCGCCGCGCTCGGCGACGAACGAGAACACCGCCGGCGGCGTCCAGGTGGTGCGGTCCACAACGGCGTCGAGGCCCTCGGGCAGCGACCGCGCGAGGTTGGCCGCCAGTCCGCCCCCGGTGATGTGGGCGAAGGCGTGCACGTCGGTCGCCGCCGCCAGCTCCAGGCAGTCCCGGGCATAGATGCGGGTGGGCGCCAGCAGCTCCTCGCCCAGTGCGGTGCCGAACTCGGGCACGCGGGTGTCGAGCCGCAGCCCCGCCTCGTCGATGATGCGGCGCACCAGCGAGTACCCGTTGGAGTGCAGGCCCGAGGAGGCCATCGCGATGACGGAGTCGCCTTCGCGGACCCGCTGCGGGCCGAGTACCGCGTCCTCTTCGACGACCCCGGTGCCCGCGCCGGCCAGGTCGTACTCGTCGGGCCGCATGGCGCCGGGGTGTTCGGCGGTCTCGCCGCCGATGAGCGAGCATCCGGCCTGGTGGCAGCCTTCGGCAATGCCCGCGACGAGTTCGGCGATGCGCTCGGGCACCACCTTGCCGCAGGCGATGTAGTCGGTCATGAACAGCGGTTCGGCGCCGCAGACCGCCAGGTCGTCGACGACCATCCCGACCAGGTCCAGGCCGATTGTGTCGTGGCGGTCGAAGCGCTGGGCGATCAGCGCCTTGGTGCCCACACCGTCGGTGGAGGTGGCCAGCAGCGGCGCACGGTATTTGGCCGTGTCGAGCCGGAACAGCCCGGCGAAACCGCTCGCGTCGGCGACCTGCTCGGGGCGGCGGGTGCGCCCGACATGCTGCTTCATCAGCGCGACCGCGCGGTCGCCGGCGTCGATGTCGACACCGGCGGCGGCGTAGGCCGGTGTGGTGTTGGCGCCCTCTGCCACGCGATACCTCTCAGCTCGTTCTCAGCTCGTTGCGGTGTTGCGGTGCTGCCGTAGTGCGGTTGGGACTGCAGTGCGGTGCGGCTGCGGTCGTGCCGTGGGGTTTGCGGTGAGGGGAAGCAGGGCGGGCCGGCCCGCGCCCGCTGCGGCGCCGCAGCGGGCGCGGAGCCGCAGCGGGCGCCGCCCCGGCGATCGGGGCGGCGGCGTGCGATCAGCGCTGCCCGCGCCCTGCCAGCGGCCGTTCCGTTGCGTTGCCGTAGGAGTTCTCCAGCAGGTACTTGCCGCGGGAGTCCTTGTCGACCTCGATCGGATAGATGCCGTCGAAGCAGGCGCGGCACAGCCGGTCCTTGGGGACCTCGGTGGCCTCGACGAGTTCGTCCAGGCCGATGAAGGCCAGGGAGTCGGCGCCGATGGAAGCGCGGATCTCCTCGGACGACAGGTTGCCCGCGGCCAGTTCGGCCTTGGTGGCGAAGTCGACACCGTAGTAGCAGGGCCAGGTCACCGGAGGGCTGGAGATGCGCACGTGCACCTCGGCGGCCCCGGCCTCGCGCAGCATCCGCACCAGCGCCCGCTGGGTGTTGCCGCGCACGATGGAGTCGTCGACAACGACCAGCCGCCTGCCCTCGATGACCTCGCGCAGCGGGTTGAGCTTGAGCCGGATGCCGAGCTGGCGCAGGGTCTGGCTGGGCTGGATGAAGGTGCGGCCCACGTAGGAGTTCTTGACCAGGCCCTGGGCGAAGGGGATGCCGCTGCCGTCGGCGTAGCCCACGGCTGCGGGCGTGCCGGACTCGGGGACCGGGATGACCAGGTCGGCCTCTGTCGGGTGCTGTTTGGCCAGGCGGCGCCCGACCTCGACCCGCGAGGAGTTGACGTTGCGCCCGGCGATGGTGGTGTCGGGCCGGGCGAGGTAGACGTATTCGAACAGGCAGCCCTTTGGCTCGGCTACCGCGAACCGCTGCGAGCGCACACCGCGCTCGTCGACCGTGATCAGCTCGCCCGGCTCGATCTCGCGTTCGTAGGTGGCGCCGACGATGTCGAGGGCGGCGGTCTCGCTGGCCACGGCCCAGCCTTGCTCCAGCCGGCCCAGCACCAGCGGGCGGATGCCCTGCGGGTCGCGGGCGGCGTAGAGCGTGGACTCGTCCATGAACGTCAGCGAGTACGCGCCCCGCACCCGCGGCAGCAGCTCCATCGCCGCTTCCTCGGTGCTGCGGTCGGGGTTGTCGGCCAGCAGGCCGGTGAGCACCTCGGTGTCGGTGGTGGCTCCGCGGCGGTCGCCGGGCAGCATGGCGGCGAGTTCGGGGGTGTTGATCAGGTTGCCGTTGTGCCCCAGAGCCAGGCCGCCCTGGCGCGCGGTGTAGAACGTCGGCTGTGCGTTCTCCCACACCGGCGATCCGGTGGTGGAGTAACGGCAGTGGCCGATGGCCAGGTGCCCGTGCAGGGAATCGAGCGTGGCCTCGTTGAAGACCTGGGAGACCAGGCCCATGTCCTTGTAGACCACGATGCGCTCGCCGTCGCTGAGCGCGATGCCCGCGGATTCCTGGCCGCGGTGCTGCAATGCGTAGAGGCCGAAGTAGGTGAGCTTGCTGACTTCTTCGCCGGGAGCCCAGACCCCGAAGACTCCGCAGGCGTCGGCTGGTGCGCGCTCTTGCGGGTCAAGGTCCATGGTGAGCCGGCCGTCGGGTTGCGCCACGTTTCTCAGCCTAGTCGCTGAACACCGGACCCGTGTCCACCGGGTTCGCGGTGGGCGTCCACAGCGGCAGCAGCGGGGACAGGTCGGCGCGGGCGCCGCTGGCGGACACGGCGTGCTCGGCGACGGCTGCGTCCCAGGTCATGGCGCCTGCGGCCAGGGCCAGCCAGGTCAGCGGGCCGGTCTCGACGACTCCGGGCGGCGTGCCGCGGGTGTGGCGCGGACCCTCGATGACCTGCACCGCTCCGTGCGGTGGCACGCGTACCTCCAGACTGTGTCCGGGCGCGCGCTCGGCCAGCTCGGCCAGGGTGCCGCGCACCGCCGCCTTGACCGCTGAGGGCACGGGTGCGGCGCCGCGGCTGCGGGCGCGCAGCACCGCCTCTGTGCAGGTGCTCAGCACGAGCGAGGGGTGGTCGGGCCCGGAGTGGGGCGGTTCGCCCAGCGCGGCGAGCTGGGCGTCGAGTGCGGCGCGCAGGGCGGCGAGGCGCCGGTGGGCCGCGGTGGGCTTGGACGGCATGCCTTCGAGCATAGGCAGGGGCGCCGCCCGCCGGTGGTGCGCGCCGCTTCCGGGCGGGGCGGCCGCAAGAAGGGGCACGGGACTGCGGGAGGGTGGGCGGGGCGCAGCTGCGGGAACGCGGCGGGACGGCGCCGGTCACCGGGGCGGCGAAGGGGTGCGAGGCACGCCGATGGGGCATTGCGCGGCAAAGCTTGCCGAATACCCCGGACCCAGGGAAACTGTCGGTCGAGGGAAAACACGGCGACCGCAGTGTGAACAGACCGTTCCCCTGTAGTGACCTGTAGACCGTGGCGGGCGGTAGGGCCGGTGTTCTACTGTGATTTACGTCCCGTTCGCGAAGTTCTATCGCGGGGTGTCCGCGACTGGGGTCGGCCTCGGTATCTGGGTACGTGCCGGGGTGGCAAGGATAGGATGAATGCTCCACTACGTCGGCTTTCGCAGCTGTCGGCGGAGTTCAACTGAACAAGGAGTGAACCGCCCCCGAGTCGCGGTACGGGGGTGCCGTGCGGTCACGCCTGCCGTCCAGTTGTGACCATTTTGCCCGGTTAGTGCCAATAACATCCCTGAGGACGACCACCGCACTTCGGGAGATAGATGTGCGTCTGCGCCTGACTCCGCGTGATGACAGCTACTTCGAGATGTTCGCCGACTCCGCGAACAACCTCGTCATCGCCGCGCGCCTACTGGTGGAACTCATCAGCGAAGGCGCCGATCGCGAGGCCATTGCCGAAAAGATGCGGGCCTGCGAGCACGCCGGCGACGACCGCACCCATGCGATCATGCGGCGGCTCAACGAGAGCTTCGTCACGCCCTTCGACCGCGAGGACATCTACCGCCTGGCGTCGTCGCTGGACGACGTGATGGACTCCATGGACGCGGCGGTCGACCTCGTCGGGCTATACGGGCTCGATCGCCTGCCCAAGGGGATCATCGACCAGATCGAGGTACTGGAACGTGCCGCGGAGCTGACCGCCGAGGCGATGCCCCGGTTGCGCTCCATGAAGGACCTCACCCGGTACTGGATCGAGATCAACCAACTGGAGAACCAGGCCGACCAGATCTACCGCCGCCTGCTCGCCAACCTGTTCAGCGGCGAGTACGACGCGCTCACGGTGCTCAAACTCAAGGACGTCATCGAGGAGCTGGAGACCGCCGCAGATGCCTTCGAACACGTCGCCAACACGGTCGAGAGCATCGCGGTGAAGGAATCCTGACACTCTCCCGTTTTCGACGCTTGGCTGCAACGTGCCCCTCGAAACCGTTTCGCTGAGCGCGGTCCTGGTCGCCGCGCTGGTGTTCGCATACACCAACGGCTTCCACGACGCCCCCAACTCCCTGGCGACCGCCATCTCCACCCGGGCGCTCGGCCCGCGCGCCGCCGTGATCATGGCGGCGTGCATGAACGTCATCGGCGCCTTCCTCGGCGAGGGCGTCGCGCGCACCATCAGCCGCGACATCATCAATCCCCCCGAGGGCAGTGCCGGCCTGTCCGTGCTGCTGGCCGCGCTGATCGGCGCGATCGTGTGGAACGTCGCCACCTGGTACAAGGGCATGCCCTCGTCGTCCTCCCACGCGCTGGTCGGCGGGATGATCGGTGCGGCACTGGCCTCGACCACCACCGTGCAGTGGCGCGGCGTGGGCACCGACTTCGCACTGCCGATGGTTCTCTCGCCGCTGATCGGCGGGCTGCTCGGCTTCGCGGCCATGGTCGCGATCCTGTGGGTCTTCCGCCGCACCCACGTGCGCCGCGTCAACCGCGGTTTCAAGATCGCCCAAAGCGCCTCAGCGGCGGCCATGGCGCTCGGCCACGGGCTGCAGGACGCGCAGAAGACCATGGGCGTGGTGGTCCTGGCACTGGTCGCCACCGGCTACCAGACCTCCTACGACGTGCCGCTGTGGGCGGTGTGCGCCGCCGCAGGCGCCATGGCCCTGGGCACGTTGACCGGCGGCTGGCGCATCATGCGGACCCTGGGCCGGCGGGTCATCCAGCTGGACGCGCCGCGCGGTTTCGCCGCGGAGAGCACGGTGGCGGCGGTCTCGTATGCGACCTCGTTCATCTGGCAGGTGCCCGTCTCCAACACCCACCTGATCACCTCGGCCATCGTGGGCGTGGGCGCCACCCGCCGCCTCTCGGCGATCCGCTGGGGCGTGGCCGGCAACATCGTCACGGTCTGGCTGGCCACCCTGCCCGGAGCCGCCCTCATCGCCGCCGCGGCCTACGTTCTGGTGAGCACGGCGCTGCCGGTTTAGCGTTCCGGCGCGGTGCGGCGGTGCGGCGGACGCACGGATATGGCAGCAGCGGCGGCGGAGCCGTGTCAGCTCCGCCGCCGCCCAATGGTTCCCGGGCCCGGGTCGGCGCCCGGGCCGGCCCTTATCCGAACCGGCCGGTGATGTAGTTCTCGGTCTCCTTCTCGTCCGGCTTGGTGAAGATCTTGTTGGTGTCGCCCATCTCGATCAGCCGGCCCGGCTGGCCCGTGCCCGCCAGGTTGAAGAACGCCGTGCGGTCGCTGACGCGCGCCGCCTGCTGCATGTTGTGCGTCACGATCACGATCGTGTAGTTCTCCTTGAGCTTGGCGATGAGGTCCTCGATCGCCAGCGTGGAGATGGGGTCGAGCGCCGAGCAGGGCTCGTCCATGAGCAGCACCGCCGGCTCCACCGCTGTGGCGCGGGCGATGCACAGGCGTTGCTGCTGACCGCCGGAGAGACCCGCACCGGGCTTGTGCAACCGGTCCTTGACCTCTTCCCAGAGGTTGGCGTCGCGCAGCGACCGCTCGACGACCTCGTCGGAGCGGCGCTTGCTCATCCGCTGGTTGTTCAGCCGGGCCCCGGCGATGACGTTGTCGTAGATGGACATCGTCGGGAACGGGTTGGCGCGCTGGAAGACCATGCCGATCTCGCGGCGGACCGCCACGGGGTCGACGGAGGGGTCGTAGACGTCCAGGTCGTCCAGCATGACCTTGCCCTGGACACGGGCGCCGGGGGTGACCTCGTGCATGCGGTTGAGGGTGCGCAGGAAGGTCGATTTGCCGCAGCCCGACGAGCCGATGAAGGCGGTCACCGAGCGCGGCTCGACGGTCATGGTCACGTCCTCGACCGCCTTGAAGTCGCCGTAGTAGACGTTCAGGTCGGAGACGTCGATTCGCTTGGCCACTGGTTGTCCTCAGTCAGAGTTGATCGTGCTGGTCGAGTCGGTGCGGGCTCAGCGGGTGTGCGGCGAGAAGAAGCGCGACACCAGGCGCGCCGCGAGGAACAGCAGCATCACCAGGATGATCAGTGTCAGCGCCGCCGCCCATGCGCGCTCCTCGGCGTAGACGCCCGCCTCGCCGGAGAGGCCCATGTCGCGAACCGCCTTGTAGATGTAGACCGGCAGGCTCATCATGTCGCCCTCAAGCGGGTTGGCCTGGATCCGGGTGGAGGCCATCCCGGCGGTGAGGATCAGCGGTGCCGTCTCACCGATAACACGGGCGAGCGCGAGGATGATTCCCGTGGTCAGCCCGGCCACGGCGGTCGGCAGGACCACCTTCACGATGGTCAGCCACTTGGGCACGCCCAGCGCGTAGGAGGCTTCGCGGAGTTCGTTGGGCACCAGCCGCAGCATCTCCTCGCTGGAGCGCACCACGACCGGGATCATCAGCACCGACAGCGCGATCGCACCGGCCAGACCGTTGGTCTCGCCGGGACCGAACAGCATGATCCACAGGGCGACGACGAACAGCCCGGCCACGATCGAGGGGATACCGGTCATGACGTCGACGAAGAAGGTGATGAGCTGCTTGAGCCGGCCCCGGCCGTACTCGACCACGTAGACGGCCGTCATCAGCCCGATCGGCACCGAGATCACGGTGGCCAGCAGGGTGAGCACCAGCGTGCCGATGATGGCGTGGTAAACGCCGCCGGCGTCCATGCTGGGGATGACACCGTTCATCGACACGGTGAGGAAGTACCAGTCGAGCCGCTCGATACCGCTGAGCACCACGGTCGTCAGCAGCGACACCAGCGGAACCATCGCGATGGTGAAGCAGCAGTAGACGACTCCGGTGACGAGCCGGTCGGCGGCGCGGCGGCCGTTCTCGACCGTCGCGGAAACGGCGGTGACCGCCACCAGGTACAGCACGGCCGCCAGCACCACGACCGGGGCCGGGTGGAAGGAGCCGAGCGCGAAGAAGGCGCCCGCGACAACGAGTACGCAGGCCGCGAGCAGAGCAGGCGGGAAGTACCCCGGCAGCGAACGGGTGTACAGCCCCTCGGTCTTTGCCTTGGGCCCCTCGCCGGAGCTGTCGGAGGGGGCCTGCTGGGTCGTGGTTGTCATTCGGTGAACTCCTTGCGCCGCGAGACGACGAAGCGGGCAGCCATGTTCACGGCCAGGGTGATCGCGAACAGGACGAGGCCCGCTGCGATCAGCGCGGACACGCCCTCGCCGTTGGCCTCGGGGTACTGCAGCGCAATGTGCGCGGCGATGGTCTGGTTGCCGCTCTGCAGCAGGAACGGCGAGATGACCAGCTCCGGCGAGAGGATCATTGCCACGGCCATCGTTTCGCCCAGTGCACGGCCCATGCCGAGCATGGCGCCACCGATGACGCCGGGGCGGCCGAAGGGCAGCACCGCCGTGCGGATCATCTCCCAGCGGGTGGCGCCCAGCGCCAGCGCCGCCTCGCGGTGGGCCTGGGGCACCTGGTGGAACACGTCGCGCGCCATGGCGGTGATGATCGGCAGGATCATGACCGCGAGCACGATGCCCGCGCTGAGCATCGTCCGCCCGGTGGGCGAGACCGGGCCGGCGAACAGCGGGATCCAGCCCAGGTACGTCTCGATGAACTTGTAGAAGGGCTGCAGTTCATTGACCAGGTAGACGACGCCCCACAGGCCGTAGACGACGCTGGGGATGGCCGCCAGCAGGTCGACGATGTAGCCCAGCAGCGAGGCGAGCCGGCGGGGTGCGTAGTAGACGATGAACAGCGCGATCCCGACGGCGACCGGCGTGGCCAGCACCAGCGCGATGATCGCCGCCAGCACGGTGCCGAAGGCCAGCGCGGCGACCCCGAACTGCACACCGTTGCCCGGCTCGACCTCCGGGCTCCACTCGGAGGTGGTCAGGAAGTTCGCCTCGTTCGCGGAGAGCGAGCTGAACGACTGCACGAGCAGGAAGATGGCGACGCCCGCGAGGATCGCCAGGATCAGCAGCCCCGCTCCTCGGGCGGAATTGGCGAAGAGCAGGTCGCCCAGCCGACGCCTGCCCTTGGGGACTTCGGCCTTTTCAGACGAGTCCGTGGTTGTCATGTATGGCTCCGGTTGAGTTCGGTCATGGTTCGCCACCGGGCGAACGGAGCTGCGGCGCGAGCCGTGCACAGCCGGTTAGCGGGTGACGGCGTGCGACGCCGGGAGACATTGTGCTGGTTGTGCCGGAGTGGTGCGGTGTTGGGGCCGGTGCGCCGCGCAGTGGGGCGGCGCCCCCGGAGCCGGAACCGCCAAGAGCGGGGCGCGCACCCAGTGCGTGCCCCGCCCCGACGGACGGCATCTGCGGCCCCGTGACTAGGAAGCCGCGGAGATCTTTTCAATGGTGCCGAGGAGCGAGTCGCGGGTCTCCTGGCTGATCGGCGCGGAGCTGGCCTCTTCGGCCGAGGCCTGCTGGCCCTCTTCGCTGACGACGTAGCTCAGGAAGCTCTTCACCAGGTCGGCGTCGGTCTGCTCCTGGTACTCCATGCAGGCGATGTGGTACGAGACCAGCACGATCGGGTACACACCGGCTTCTTCGGTGGTGTAGTCCAGGTCGATGGCGTGGTCGTTCTCCGTGTTCTCGTCACGCGGCTGGGAAGCGTCGACGATCGCGGAGGCGGCCTCGGGGCTGAACTCGGTGAACTCGTCACCGGAGCCGACCGCAACGGTGCCCAGCTCGCCGACGTGCGAGGCGTCGACGTAGCCGATGGTGCCCTGGCCGCCCTCGACGGCTTGGACGACACCGCTGGAGCCCTGCGCGGCCTCGACCGGGTCGGTCGGCCAGTTGCCGCTGACCTCGTGCGGCCAGGCGTCGGGCGCGGCCTCGGAGAGGTAGGCGACGAAGTTCTCGGTGGTGCCGGACTCATCGGAGCGGTTGACCGGGACGATGTCCTCGCTGGGGAGGTCGGCGTCGGGGTTCAGCTCGGCGATGGCGTCGTCGTCCCAGGAGGTGATCTCCTGGTTGAAGATGTCGGCGATGACCTCGGGGGTCATGTTCAGCTTGCCGACGCCGTCCAAGTTGAAGACGACGGCGATGGGGGAAATGTAGGCGGGGAGGTTGACGACCTCGGAGCCGTTGCAGCGCTCCGTGGCGTCCTTGGTCTCCTTCTCGTCGAGCGCGGCGTCGGAGCCCGCGAAGGCGGTCCCGCCGCTGATGAATTGGGAGCGGCCCGCACCCGAGCCGACCGCGTCGTACTGCACGACGGAGCCCTCGCAGGCCCCCTCCCAGGACGCCTTCCAGGCCGCCATGGCGTTTTCCTGCGAGCTTGCGCCTGCCCCGGAGAGCGTGCCGCCGCCGTCGACGCAGTCGACGTTGCCGGCGGCCTGCTGGTTCTGCGGGTCCACCGCCTGGTCGCTACCGCAAGCGGTCAGTGCAAGCGTGCCGGCGAGTGCAATCCCCGCGAACTGGCTGTACTTGGAGAGCTTCACAGCCCCGATGTCCTTCCGGTTGGACTTCGTCACCTTTGGGCGAGCCCGGTCGATGACCTCGCCAAATGCGAAGGTAAGCACGCGAAGTGACGGGAGCTCCCAAGCAGGGTGAACGCAGAATGAACGCCGGGGCCAGACTCTACGAAGAAGAGGCGGACCTTCGATGGCTGTGGGGTTAACCACACCAAGGTCACGCTGATGTCACGCCGACACGCCGTGGTGACCTGGAATCCTGACCGCCCATCCGCAACCGGTGACGGTGTGTGCGCGGGGTCCGGATGTCTGCGCAGGTCGGGTCGGGGGCGCCGGATCGGGGGCGCTCAACCTGCGGCGTACATCACGTCAGCATCCCACACGGAAAAGCCCAGCGATTCGTACAGCCGGACGGCCGCCCGGTTCTCCTCATCGACGTAGAGCAGCACCCACGGCAGGCCGCGTGCGTGCAGATGGCGCAGCCCCACCAAGGTCAGCGCGCGGCCCAGGCCGGTACGCCGCCAGGCCGGGGCGACCCCCACCACGTAGACCTCGCCCACCGGTTCGTCGGCGAGCCCGGCGCCGTCGGCGTGCACCTTGGTCCAGTGGAACCCGGCCAGGCCGCCGGTGCGGGTGTCCTCGGCAACGAAGAAACCCTCGGGGTCGAACCAATCCTCGTTTTCGCGTTCGTGCAGGTCGGCGAGTGTGAGCCCGCCCTGTTCGGGGTGGTCGGAAAACGCGGCGGCGTTGGTCTCCAGCCACGCCTGCTCGTCGGAGCCGGGCCGGAACGCGCGGACCACCAGCCGTTCACCGATGGAATCGGGCAGCACCGGCTCGGGCAGGGCGGCGCCGCCGGGCCCTTGCGCCGCGGACCCGCCGCGCAGGTTCATCCGCATTTTCAGCAACCCGCGCACCTGGTTCCAACCCGCGGACCGGGCCAGCGCCACCGCGCCCTCTGTGCGGCCGTGCGCCCACACCCGCAGCCCTTCGCCGGGCGCGTCGCCGGACAGGGCGCGCAGCAGGGCCGCGCCGTGGCCCTTGCGCCGCTGTTCGGGCGCGACGACCAGTTCGGCGGCGTCGGGTTCGCCGGGTGTGCGGGCGGCAAAGGCGAAGCCGACCAGTTGCGCGGGTGCTCCGACGGGCGCGCCCGTGGGATCCGCGGAGGGCACGGGTTCGGATGCGAGGTGGAACCTTGCGCTGCCCTGGGGCGCCCCGTTGCGGATGCGCAGCAGGGTCTGCTCGGAGAGCGCAGGGACGCCGTCGTAGCCGCCGGCGGCCTCGGCCAGCGCGATCACGGCCGCGGCCTCGTCGGTCGACAGGGTCTCGGTGGTGCGCACGTGGGTCATGGCTCCGAGCCTAATGTCCGGCGGCCGGTTTGCCCCGCCCGGGCGGAGCAAAGCGCACTCGCCGCAGAGGGGGATCGGCGCGCCCCTCGGTCGGCGGTTGAGTCAGTCCTTGCGGCGCCGGCCCTTGTAGGTGTTCGGGCCCAGGCGGACCCGACGCGAGGGCGCCAGCGGTGTCGAGAACAGCAGCAGCAACAGCAGGAACAGCACGAGTACGGCCGGAGTGACCATCGAGGCCGGGGTCTCCTGGCGGGAGGCGACTTCGGTGGTGCCCGCGGAGTCGTCGTTCTCGCCCGGTTCGACGGAGGGGAGGTCGGCCAGTGGTCCGCCTTCGGACGGGGACAGCGGGCCGTCTTCGGGCGGGGAGTCGAGGCCGGGCAGGTCGGGTGCGCCGGTGGGCGGGTCGGGGCGGATCGCTCCGCCGCCGGGATCGGCCGGGGCGTCGTTGTCGACCGGAGCGGTGGAGGAGGGACTGCCGCCGCTGCCGGAGCCGGAACCGATTCCCCCCGAGGAGGCGCCGCCCCCGGAGCCGCTGCCGCCGCCGTCGTTGCGGTGCTGCTGCCCGCCGCCGCTGCCGGCCGTACCCCCGCCGTCCTGGCCGCCTTGGTCTCCCTGGCCGCCTCCGCCGTCTTGGCCGCCGGAGCCGCCCGTGGCGGTGGGCGAGTTCCCGGTGGGCGAGGTGGACGGCGGTGCCGATTCCTCCGGTGGCGACGATTCTTCCGGTGGCGGTGCCGATTCTTCCGGCGGCGGAGATGACTCCTCCGGCGGCGGCGATTCTTCCGGCGGCGGTTCGGAGGTCGGGGGGTCGGAGGGTGTGGGACCGGGGGTCTCGGGTTCGACCGCCGCGATGAACGGCGCCTGCGACCGGGCGGTGGCGGCATCCGCGGGCGAATCGGGGCAGGTGGTGCCCTGCTCGGCCTCGGAGTAGGTGATGGTGGCGGTGACCTCGGCCGTGGTGTCGGGCTCACCGGTGATGATCGCGGTGGCCGGCGTGTTCGGCCCGGGTTCGGAGGTGACCCTGAACCCGCTGTCGACCTCAAGGCCGTACAGGCAGACCTGGTTATCGGTGGCCCCCGCCGCGATGTGCACGGCCGTTGTGGCGGACTCGCCCGGCGAGACCGAGACGAACGCGGGTGTGAACGTGAGCACGGGCGCCGCGGGATCGGCGGCGGCCGCCGCCGGAGCGGGCAGACCCACCAGCCCGGAGCCCGCGAACAGCGTGCCAAGGGGGACTGCGGCGGCCAAGCGCCAGGGCAGGGGGAAGCGGGCGGTCGCGAACCGCTTTCCGCGGTGCATGGACGTGGCCTCCTTGCTCAGGGTGCCGCAGGTGCGGAAGAGGGCGACACGGCGACCACTGGGAGCGTGGGGGCGGTCACCACACGCCGACTGCCTCATGCATCCTAAACAATCGGACGCCGCCGTACGAGACCCGGCTCGGCGGGGTTCTCATTTACCGGGCGCATGCGCGCCGCGGCGGGTCCGGAACCGCGGAAGACCGCAGCCGACCGCTCCGAGCTCGGCCGGTGCCCCTGCGAGTCGGGGCACCGGCGGCGCTCGCGGGGAAGAGCGGGAAGCCTCAGCCCTGGGTGGGTGCGGTCCGTGCGGGCGCGCCGAGGTCGTCGTTGTCCTCGGGCGCCGCCGCTGCCTGTTCGCCGCCCGTCTTGGTGGCGGGGTCGGGCACGAAGCGGTAACCGACGTTGCGCACGGTGCCGATCAGCGACTCGTACTCGCTGCCGAGCTTGGCGCGCAGCCGCCGCACATGGACGTCGATCGTGCGGGTGCCGCCGAAGTAGTCGTAGCCCCACACCTCCTGGAGGAGCTGTGCCCGGGTGAAAACCCGCCCGGGGTGCTGAGCGAGGAACTTCAGCAGCTCGAACTCCTTGAACGTGAGGTCGAGGATGCGGCCCCGCAGCCGGGCGATGTAGGTGGCCTCGTCGATGACGAGGTCGCCGCGGCGGATCTCATCGGGGTCGTCGGAGCCGGCCTCGGCCTGGCCGATGGCCAGCCGCAGCCGGGCCTCGATCTCGGCGGGGCCGGCGGTGGTGAGTAGGAAGTCGTCGACCTGCCAGTCGGGGGTGAGAGCGGCCACGCCGCCCTCGGTGAGGACCACGAGCAGCGGGCAGTCGAGCCCGGTGGTGTCGAGCAGGCGGCAGAGGTTGCGCACCGAGGCGAGGTCGCTGCGCGCATCGACGAGAATGGCGTCGACGGGCGTGCTCGATGAACGGTCCGTTCCCGCGGTCAGTAGCGCGCCGGCCTCGGCGGGTGCGACGCGGACCGAGTGCAGGAGGAGTCCGAGGGCGGGCAGAACATGATCCGACGGTTCGTTGGAGTTCGTCAGCAGCAGGAGATGGCTCATGTGTCTCTTCCCGTCAACCCGCGCGTGGCGGTGGTCGAAGGCGCCATTGCCCCCGGCGGAGAAATAATGAAGTGTTTGCCTCCGAGACCTTCAAGGATAATCAACAGATGGTGAATGGAACCATCCGGTACTGGGCCGCGGCCAAAGACGCGGCGGGCCGCGCCGAGGAGCCGGTCACCGGTGCCACGCTGGCGGAGGTCCTGGAGTCGGTACGCTCGGCCCGCAGCGGCGACGACAGGTTGCTGCGGGTGCTGGAGCGCTCGTCGTTCGTCGTGGACGAGTACCCGGTGGGTACCCGCCCGCATGCGGACGTAGGGCTCGACGAGGGATATGTCATCGAGGTGCTGCCGCCCTTCGCCGGCGGTTGAGCACCCGCGGAACGGACCGAACGGCCGGTGCCCGGGCTCCGTGGCCGCCGGCCGCTGCGCCCCCGCCGCGCAGCGGATACGCGGTGGCCACCGCGGTCACCGCAGCCACCACCACGCAGCAGAAAGGCGGAGCGGCAATGGCCGACCCCACGGACCCCGGCGGCGGAGCCGGAACCGCTACCGGAACCGGCTCCGCAGCGGGCCGCACCGTGACCATGCTGGGCAGGTCGGGCTGCCACCTGTGCGAGGACGCGCTGCGCACCATCGAGCGCGTCTGCGCCGAGACGGGTGCGGCGGTGCAGGTGCGCGACCTCGACGCGGCACCGGCCGCCGAGCGCGACGACTACTGGGACAAGATCCCGGTGACATTCATCGACGGCGCCCAGCACGACTTCTGGCGGGTCGACGAGCAGCGGCTGCGCGCCGCACTGGCCGCGCCGAGCACGGCGCCGTGACCGGCTCCGGCCGCGCGGGGGGCCCGGACCGGCCGCCCGCGGCGGCAGGCGCCGGCGGCCCGGCGCCGCCATCGGCCGCATCGGCCCTGTTCACCGGAGTGCGGCTGCGCCGCTGAGGCTGCGCCGGCGCCGAAGCGGGGAGCGCCGCGGCGGTGCACCCCACTTTGTGCGCGTGTTCACAAGGGCGTAATCTGAAAAACGGCATCCAGTCCGGCCGGGGGGATAGGCGACCGTCCTCGCACGGCGGCCCCGTTTCCGCGGTTGGCCTGAGCCACCGATCCGGCAGTGACGATCGCCGCTCAGGAGCCTAGGCCAGTGACCCCCCCTGCACCACGGCCCCGAGACCGGGGCATACCGGAGGCGACCGTCGCCCGGCTCCCCGTCTACCTGCGCGCACTCCAGGCGCTGGACGAACGCGGGATCCCCACGGTCTCCTCCGAACACCTGGCCGAGACCACCGGTGTGAACTCCGCCAAGCTGCGCAAGGACCTGTCGCACCTGGGCTCCTACGGCACCCGCGGTGTCGGCTACGAGGTCGAGTACCTCATCTACCAGATCTCGCGTGAACTTGGTCTCACCCAGGACTGGTCGGTGGCCATCGTGGGCGTGGGCAACCTGGGCCGCGCACTGGCCAACTACGGGGGCTTCGGCACCCGCGGTTTCCGCATCGCCGCCCTGCTGGACGCCGACGTCAAGGTGCTCGGCGACACGGTCGCCGGGCTGTCGGTCGGGCATATCGACACGTTGGAGCGCGTTGTCGCCGACGAGAACGTTTCGATCGGCGTGATCGCAACGCCTGCAGCGGCAGCGCAGGACGTGTGCGACCGGTTCGTCGAGGTCGGCGTCACCAGCGTGCTGAATTTCGCGCCGGTGGTCCTCAATGTGCCTCCGGGCGTTGATGTGCGTAAGGTCGACTTGTCCATCGAGCTGCAGATCCTGGCCTTCCACGAGCAGCGCAAGGCCGACGGCTACGCCGGTCTCGACCCGTTCGGGAAGGGGCCGGTGTGAGCGCGGCCGAGCCCGGGGCAGCAGGGCCACAGCACAGGGCGCGCCCGTTCGCGCGGGCGGCGCCGCAGGTACTAAAGCAGCGCAATGCAGCCCGCGCATTGGAGTGCACATGAGTGTCCTCGCAGTAGGGGTGAGCCACCGAAGCTCGCCCGTGGCGCTACTGGAGCGCGTCGCCTTGGAGGGGCAGGCGCGGCTGAAGGTCATGTCCGAACTGGTGTCGGCGCCCTCGATCAACGAGGTGCTGATGGTCTCGACGTGCAACCGCACCGAGGTCTACGCCGATGTCGACAAGTTCCACCCGGCCATGGCGGCCGTCACCGAACTCCTCTCCTGGCACAGCGGCGTCTCCCTCAGCGAGCTCTCCCGGCACGCCTACGTGCACTACGAGGAACGCGCCGTCCAGCACCTGTTCTCCGTCACCTGCGGGCTCGACTCCATGGTCGTGGGCGAAGGCCAGATCCTCGGCCAGGTCCGCAACGCGATCAAGGATGCGCAGCAGGCCGGAACCCTCGGCCGGGTGCTCAACGATCTCGGCCAGCGGGCGCTGCGCGTGGGCAAGCGCGCCCACACCGAGACCCACCTCGACCACGCGGGCGCCGACATGGTCGGGTTCGGGCTCGACGTCGCACTGCGGCGGTTCGGCGCCGCACCGGCGGGCCCCGCGCCCGCTGATGCCCCCGCGGCCGCCGGCACCGCCACTGCCGCCGGCTGCCCCGTGGCGGGCTCCGCCGCCGGCACCGGTTCCGGCGCCTCGGCCTCCGCCGCCGACGAGGTCGCCGCCGCACTGCCCGGCCCCCAGCCCCTCACCGGCCTGCGGGTGCTCGTGCTGGGCGCCGGATCGATGAGCGCGCTCGCCGCCAACACCGTCGCCCGCCAGGGCGCCGGCCGCGTGACCGTGGCCAACCGCACCCACGACCGCGCGCTGCGCCTGGCCGAGTGCCTCACCGAGGCATACGAGCCCATCGACGGCCGCGCCGTCGCCTTCGACTCCGCCGCCGAGGCGCTGCCTGAAACCGACCTGGTGATCTCCTGCACCGGCGCCCAAGGGCTCGTGCTCACCCGCGACCAGGTCGAGCCCGCCGCCCGCTCGGGCGGCCGCCCCCTGGTCTTTTTGGACCTTGCGCTGCCCCGCGACATCGACCCCGCCGTGCGCGACATCCCCGGGGTCGACCTCGTCGACATCGAGGACCTGCGCCAGGCGGTCACCGAGGACCCCGACGACTCCGGCGAGCGCTCCGGCGCCATCTCGATGGCCCGCGGGATCGTCGACGAAGAGGTCGCCGAGTACCAGAGCGTGCGCCGCGCCGAACTCGTCGCCCCAACCGTCGTGGCGCTGCGCAGCAAGGCCCGCACCGTCATGGAGTCCGAGCTCACCCGGCTGCAGGGCCGCCTGCCCGACCTCGACGACAAGACCCGCGGCGAGGTCACCCACGCCATGCGGCGCGTCGTCGACAAGCTGCTGCACCAGCCCACCGTGCGGGTCAAGGAACTGGCCGCCCGGCCCAACGGCGACTCCTACGAGGCGGCGCTGCGCGAACTGTTCGACCTCGACCCGGCCGGCCCCGATGCCGTGACCCGCGCCGAGCCCGCCGCCGGAGAGGAGGGATGACCGTGTCCGACCGCCCGGCCAGGCTCGGCACCCGCCGCAGCCCGATGGCCACCGCGCAGTCGCAGGCCGTGGCCGACGCCATCACCGCGCGCACCGGCAACGGGGTCGAGCTGGAGCTGATCACCAGTTTCGGCGACGTCACCCGCGCCCACCTCACCCAGCTCGGCGGCACCGGCGTGTTCGTCAACGCCCTGCGCGACGAACTGGCCTCCGGGGGCGTCGACTTCGCGGTGCACTCCCTGAAAGACCTGCCCACCACCCCGGCCGAGGGCCTGACCCTGGCCGCGGTCACCGAACGCGACGACCCCCGCGACGCCCTCTGCGCCCGCGACGGCCGCAAGTTCTCCGACCTGCCCGCCGGCGCCTCGGTCGGCACCGGCTCGCCGCGCCGCGCCGCCCAACTCGCGAGCCTGCGCCCCGACCTGAACTTCGTCCCCATCCGCGGCAACGCCGGCACCCGGCTGGGCAAGGTCGCCGACGGCGAACTCGACGCGGTCGTGCTGGCCTACGCCGGATTGGTGCGGGTCGGCCGCGTCGACGACATCACCGACGTCTTCGAGCCCGAACAGGTCCTGCCTGCGCCGGGCCAGGGGGCGCTGGCGGTGGAGTGCCTCGACTCCCGCGCCCGCGGCGACCTCGCCTACCTCGCCGCCGTCGACCACGGCCCCACCCGTGCGGCCGTCACCGCCGAACGCACGGTGCTGGCCGAACTTGAGGCGGGCTGCGCCGCACCGGTGGGCGCCTACGCCGAGGTCCACGACGGCCGGCTGCGGCTGCGCGCCGCAGTGGTCGCCACCGACGGCCGCGAGTCCGTGCGGCGCGAACGGTCCGTTCCGATCGCGCCGGACACCGACCCTGCCGCGGCGGCCGGCTCCCTCGGGCGCGAACTCGCCCGCGAGATGATCGGCGAAGGGGCGGACCGCATCGTCGCCCAGGCGTCCGCGGAGGGGTAGCGCCGCCATTCGATGAGTGAAGGAAACCGCAGGGCAGAGCGCTGGAAGTGCCGCCGCAGTTCGGCGGG
This sequence comes from Streptomonospora sediminis, assembly GCF_054778995.1. Taxonomy (NCBI): domain Bacteria; kingdom Bacillati; phylum Actinomycetota; class Actinomycetes; order Streptosporangiales; family Nocardiopsidaceae; genus Streptomonospora; species Streptomonospora sediminis. Next base: position 290,913 of record NZ_BAAGYZ010000005.1, on the reverse strand, counting down.
GAGCACGGCCGGCGCCGCCCGACAGCCCGCGGGGCCGCGGCCGCGTGCCGGGCACGGGGGTACGCACCCTGCGGCCGCGGCGCTCCACGGGGGCGCCGCCGGGCTAGAGCAAGGAGCGATCGCACAGTGAATCCGCAGAGCGCAAACCAGGAACCACCGAACACACCGGGTGGGTCCCCGCGCGGCCACGTCGCCCTGGTGGGGGCGGGTCCGGGCGACGCCGAGCTGCTAACTCTGCGGGGCGCAGCGGCGCTCGCCAAGGCCGACGTCGTCGTCAACCTCCGCGAGCCCGGCCCCGAGTTGGCCAAGCACCGCGAGGCCCTGCTGCGGCACTGCCGCGAGGACGCCGCCGTCATCGACCCGGCCGAGTGCAGCGGCGAGATCGACGCCGTTACCGTGGGCCACGCCCGCGAAGGCAAGCGGGTGGTGCGCCTCTACAGCGGCGACCCGCTGCTGGGCTGCCGCGGCGCGGAGCTGGCCGCGGCCTGCCGCCAGGCGGAGGTGGAGTACGAGGTCGTGCCCGGGCTTTCGGCGGTGACCGCGGTGCCCGCGTTCGCCGGCATCCCGCTGCTGCCCGAGGGCGTGGGCGAGGCCCGCGTCGTCGACGCCATGGCTCCCGGGCTCGACTGGGAACGGCTGGCCCACGGCGACGCCGGACTCGTCGTGATGTTCCCCGATTCCCCCGACACCGAGGCCGCCCGCCACAGCGGGCCCGGTTTCGACAAGCTGTGCAAGACCCTGATCGCCGCCGGAAAACCCGCGAACACCCCGGTCGCGGTCGTGCGCATGGGTTCCACCACCGAGCAGACCACCGTCAACTCGACACTGTCGCGGCTGCCCGCCGACCTCAAGGCCGCCGACGCCAAGGGCCACAACGTCACCGCGCCCGCCCTGTTCCTCATGGGCAAGGGTGTGACCGGCGACAAGGCCCCGTCCTGGTTCGAGGGCCGCCCGCTGTTCGGCTGGCGGGTGCTGGTGCCCCGCACCAAGGAGCAGGCCGCCGGGCTGTCGGACCAGCTGCTGGGCTACGGCGCGGTGCCCGAGCAGGTGCCCACCATCTCGGTGGAGCCGCCGCGCACCCCGCAGCAGATGGAGCGCGCCGTGCGCGGCCTGGTCACCGGCCGCTACCAGTGGGTCGCGTTCACGTCGGTCAACGCGGTCAAGGCCATCCGGGAGCGCTTCGAGGAGTACGGCTTGGACGCCCGCGCCTTCGCCGGGGTCAAGGTCGCCGCGGTAGGCGACCAGACCGCCGCCGCACTGCGCGAATTCGGTATCCAGCCCGACCTCACCCCGCCCCCGGAGAGCCAGTCCGGCGCCGGACTGGTCGAGGTGTGGCCGCCTTACGACGCCGAACTCGACCCCATCGAGCGGGTGCTGCTGCCGCGCGCCGACATCGCCACCGAGACCCTGTCGTCCGGGATCGCCGGCCTGGGTTGGGAGGTCGACGACGTCACCGCCTACCGCACGGTGCGCGCGGCGCCGCCGCCCGCACCGGTCCGCGAGGCCATCAAGGGCGGCGGCTTCGACGCGGTGCTGTTCACCTCCTCCTCCACCGTGCGCAACCTGGTGGGGATCGCCGGAAAGCCGCACAACACAACGGTGATCGCGGTGATCGGGCCCGAAACCGCCAAGACCGCCCAGGAGTTCGGGCTGCGCGTCGATGTCGTCGCACCGAAAACCTCGGTTTCGGCACTTGCCGAGGCCCTTTCGGAGTACGGTGCGGCACAACGAGCCGAGGCCGCAGCCGCGGGCAAGCCGGCGCTCAAGCCCAGCCAGAAGCGGCGCGGCCGGCGCCGCAAGACCGTATGACCTGGAGCCTGCAATGACCGCCCAGTACCCCGCGGCCCGCCCGCGCCGGCTGCGCCGCACGCCCGCCCTGCGGCGGCTGGTCGCCGAGACCCGGCTGCGGCCCGAGGAACTCATCCTGCCGATGTTCGTCAAGGAGGGCATCGCCGAGCCCAACCCGGTGGGTTCCATGCCCGGTGTCGTCCAGCACACCCGCGACAGCGTCCGCAAGGCCGCCGAGGAGGCCGCCGCGGCCGGTGTCGGCGGACTCATGCTGTTCGGCATCCCCGAGGCCAAGGACGAGCGCGGATCGGGCGCCGATGATCCGGACGGCGTGGTCCAGCGGGCACTGGCCGACCTCTCCGCCGACCTCGGCGGCGACATCGTGATCATGGCCGACCTGTGCCTGGACGAGTACACCTCGCACGGCCACTGCGGCCTGCTCACCCCCGCGGGCGAGGTCGACAACGACTCCACGCTGGAGCGCTACGCCGCCATCGCCGTGGCCCAGGCGGCCGCGGGCGTCGACGTCGTGGCGCCCAGCGGGATGATGGACGGCCAGGTCGCCGCCATCCGCGCCGCCCTCGACTCCGCCGGATACACCGAAGTGGCGATCCTGGCCTACGCCGCCAAGTACGCCTCGGCCTTCTACGGGCCCTTCCGCGAGGCGGCCGAGGGCGCACCGCGGTTCGGCGACCGCAACGGCTACCAGCAGGACCCCGCGAACGCGTTGGAGTCGCTGCGCGAGGTGGAGTTGGACATCGCCGAAGGCGCCGACATGGTCATGGTCAAACCCGGGCTGGCCTACCTGGACATCATCGCCAGGGTGGCCGGCCAGGCAACGGTCCCGGTCTCGGCGTACCAGGTCAGCGGCGAGTACGCGATGGTCGAGGCCGCGGCCGAGAAAGGCTGGCTGGACCGGGAGCGGGTGATCCTGGAGACCCTGCTCTCCTGTCGCCGGGCCGGCGCCGCACAGATCTTGACCTACTGGGCGGCCGAGGCGGCGCGAATGCTCCGCTGAGCGGGGAACCTCCGTTTCCCCGCCGGATCGCGGTCGAGGCCGGGGGATGCGGAAGCACCACTGGCATCGACCGGCGATAAGGGAAACGGGGAGGCAAAACGTGGCCGAGGTCCTGCAACGGCGGAAACGCCGCCGGCCGGTGGACGGCATGCTGAGCGCGGCGCAGCGCTATGCGGCGCTCGGGTGGCCGGTGTGCCGCGGTGCGGCGCCATCGGGTGCGGGCGGGCGCGCCTGCGGCTGCGACCGGGTGGGCTGCCCCGACCCCGGCGCCCACCCCGTGTCGGCCACCTGGGGGATCGAGGCCACCACCGACCCCGCCACCATCACCCGGTGGTGGAGCGCGACCCCCGACGCCAACGTCATCCTGCCCACCGGGCGGGTCTTCGACGTGTTCGACGTTCCGGCGGGGGCGGGTGTCATGGCGCTGGCCCGCATGGGCCGCGCCGGCGTGCACACCGGCCCGGTCGCCGCGGTCGAGGCCCAGCGCTACCTGTTCTACGTGGCCACCCGTTCACCGGTCGACGAGGACGAATGGTGGTCCTGCCACCTCGACTGCGTCCCCGAGACCGTCGAGGACACCCCGGGCCTGCGCTGGCACTGCCGCGACAGCTACGTGCTGGCCGCGCCCTCCATGCTGCCCTCGGGCAACCCGGTGGCCTGGATCCGCGCCCCCCACGAGTCCCTTCGGGAGTCCGACCTGCCCGACCCCATCGCCGTCCTCGACATCCTCGCCGACGCCTGCGAAGAGTTCCTGCCCGCTTGAGCCGGAGCCGGGGGCGGGGCGGGGGCGCAGCGCCGCAGCGCCGCAGCGCCGCAGCGCCGTACGGCTAGGGCCTCGCGGCCACCGAGTGGCGGATGGCCGCCGCCAGTTCCGGCCAGGTGGCGGCCTGCTGCGCCCACTCCGGCAGTCCGCCGGGTGCGGCCGCCGCGCCCCCTCCGCCGGTGAACAGGTAGCGGTGCGGCACCGCGGCGAGGTGGCGCAGTACGTCGAGCCGGTCGTCGACGAAGTGCGTGATGCCCAGCCGCTCGCACACCGGCGCCTTGTCCGCGCGTTCGAGGACGAAGTGCACATGGTCCTCAGCCACGCCGGTGCGCCGGCTGAAACCGTGCAAGGCGAGCCAGCGGAAGGTGCGCTCGGCGGTGGCGGGCTTGGCCTTGGACACCAGGTGCACCCGGTCGCGGAACGGGTCCGACGCCAGGGCGGCGATCGCCTCGAAGGCTCCTGCGACGGCGGGTGTGCGCATCGGGGTCTCGCCGAAGAAGGAGGTGTCCTGGTCCTCGGCCATCCGGTGGATGATCACACCGCCGATGTCGAGGCCCAGCACCGGCGGCCCCACCGCCCCGCCGGTCGCGCGAACCCGCTCCTGCGCCGCCACCCGTCCTCCCGACTTCGGCCCGCCCGCTGTTGCGGCTCCCTGCCCGCCCTCGCCCGCCCCGCGCCCGCTACCCAGGGACGGGGACGTCCAGCTTCTCCTCGCTGATCACGATGCCGTCGTCGTCGCTGTAGAGCCAGGCCTCCGGGGCGAAGACCACGTTGCCGAACGCCACGGGCGCATCCAGTACGCCCGCGCCGGTCTTGGCGGACTTGCGCGGGTTGGCGCCCAGCGCCTTGATGCCCAGGTCGAGCCCTGCCAGTTCGGCGACGTCGCGCACTGCCCCGTTGACGACGACGCCCGCCCAGCCGTTCTCGCGGGCGGCCTTGGCGATGCGGTCGCCCATCAGCGCAGCACGCAGCGACCCGCCGCCGTCGACCACAAGCACCCAGCCTTCGCCGGGTTGGCTGAGCTGCTCTTTGACGAGTTCGTTGTCCTCGTGGCACTTGATCGTGGCTATGGGCCCGTGGAAGGCGCGGCGCGCGCCGAACTGGCGGAACTGCGTCTCGCAGCTCGCCAGCGCGTCGCCGTGCTCGTCGGTCAGGTCGGCGGTTGCGAAGACCTCGGTCATGGCACGTCCTTTGCGGTCGGCAGCCGGTGCCGTCTCAACCTACTTATTGCCGCGCGGGACCCGGAACACAGGGGCGCCCGCTGCGGGGTATCCGGGAACCGGTTCCCCGCTGCGGCTGACACACTTGGAGTGTGGGTACACGAGAGACTTCCGCCGAGCTGTTCCAGCGAGCCAGTGCCGTCGTCCCCGGCGGGGTGAACTCCCCGGTCCGGGCATTCGGTGCGGTAGGGGGCACACCGCCGTTCATGGCATCGGGCCAGGGCCCCTACCTCACCGATGTCGACGGCAACACCTACGTCGATTTGGTGTGTTCGTGGGGACCCCTGATCCTGGGCCACGCCCATCCCGCCGTCGTCGAGGCGCTGACCACCGCCGCGGCCAAGGGGACCTCCTACGGCACCCCGACCGCGGGCGAGGTCGGGCTCGCCGAGGAGATCGCGGCGCGCGCACCGGTCGAGCGGGTCCGGCTGGTCAACTCCGGCACCGAGGCGACCATGTCGGCGATCCGGGTGGCCCGCGCCGCCACCGGCCGCGGCAAGGTGGTCAAGTTCGCCGGCAACTACCACGGCCACGTCGACGCGCTCCTGGCGTCCGCGGGTTCGGGCGTGGCCACGTTCGCGCTGCCGGACTCCCCGGGGGTCACCGGGGCCGGCGCAGCCGACACCGTCGTGCTGCCCTACAACGACATCGCGGCTGTCGAGCGGCTGTTCGCCGAGTCGGGCGAGGACATCGCCTGCATCATCGCCGAGGCGTGCCCGGCCAACATGGGCGTGGTGCCGCCCACGGACGGTTTCAACGCGCGGTTGAAGGAGATCGCCGCGGCCAACGGTTCGCTGCTCGTCCTGGACGAGGTGCTGACCGGGTTCCGCGTCAGCCGTTCGGGCTGGTACGGGCTTGAGGGGGTCGCACCCGACCTGGTGACCTACGGCAAGGTCATGGGCGGCGGCCTGCCCGCCGCGGCGTTCGGCGGGCGCGCCGAGCTGATGGACCTGCTGGCGCCGGCCGGGCCCGTTTACCAGGCCGGCACGCTGTCGGGGAACCCGCTGGCCACCGCGGCGGGGCTCGCCACCCTGCGCAACGCGACCGATGACGTCTACGCGCGCATCGACGCCGCCGCCGACCAGGTCGCAAGCGCCGTGGGCCGCGAGCTGAGCGCCGCGGGCGTCGAGCACCGCGTCCAGCGCGGCGGCAGCCTGTTCACCGTCTTCTTCACCGGCGAGGAGGTCACCGACTTCGACCGGGCCCGCGCCCAGCACCTCGACCGGTTCGCCGCCTTCTTCCACGCAATGCTCGACCAGGGGGTCTTCCTGCCGCCGGCCGCGTTCGAGGCGTGGTTCCTCTCGGCCGCGCACGACGACGCCGCGGTCGACCGCATCCTCAGCGCCCTGCCCCGGGCGGCCCGGGCCGCCGCCGAGGTCTGAACGCGCTGGAAGGGCAAACCCATTGCCGGAACGCCGGAACGGGGGCCGGCCGCATTGATCCGCACTGCGCCGCCCCCGCAACGGGCCGCGGTGCGCCCTGAGGGCGGACTGGCGATAAATTGGGTGCATACCCGGCTGAACGGCGCCGGCTCGACCGCGTCCGGCGCGCGCTCCGCAGCCGCGGGCGAGGACCGCCTGCCGCCTGCTGTCCGCCGCAGCGCCGCCTCGCAACGATCGGAAGGGAATCGGTCGCCCGCCCATGAGTACGACCACCGTTGTCCACCTCCTCAGACACGGGGAAGTCCACAACCCCAACGGAATCCTCTACGGCAGGCTGCCGGAGTTCCACCTGAGCGAGAACGGCGCGGAGATGGCGGGGCTGGTGGCGGAGTGGTTCACCGGACGCGACATCGCGGCCCTGTACTCCTCGCCGCTGGACCGCGCCGCCGAGACCGCCCGGCCGGTCGCCGACGAGTTCGGGGTCTCCATCCGGCTGGACGAGCGGCTGATAGAGGCGGGGAACACGTTCCAGGGCATGGTCCTGTCGTCGCGCTCAGTGCGCGACCTGCAGGTGCTGCGGCGGCTGTACAACCCGTTCCGCCCGTCCTGGGGCGAGCCCTACTCGCGCATCGTCTCCCGCATGGTCGACGTCATCAAGGTGGTGCGCAAGGAGGCGTGGGGGCGCGAGGCGGTGTGCGTCAGCCACCAACTGCCGATCTGGATGGCGCGCCGCGCGGCCGAGCGCAAACGGCTGTGGCACCGCCCGGACCGCCGGCAGTGCAATCTGGCCAGCGTGACCTCGTTGACCTTCGAGGAACACAAGCTGGTCGGCCTGGGCTACACCGAGCCGGCCGCCCGGCTCTACCGCCGCAGGCTGGCCCTGCCCGGGGCTTGAGCAGGCGGGAGCCTGAGCGGAGGGGCCCGATACCGGCGGCCTGAGCAGCGCTGCCGCGCGCCCCGCCGGCAAACCGGGCCTTCCGCGGCCGCCGGGCCCGCAACCGCGGAATTTCCGGTGGCCCGCGCGGTGTTGGACCCGGTGAGCACGTCGGCCGACCGAGGCGGCGTGCCGCATCCGGCCCCGTCCCCAACGGCGCGCAGCGGCAACGCAACCGCCCTCGTGCGCCGACCGTATTGCGTGACGGGGTAGGCTGGTCCATCGGGTGCGGCGTATTTCATCGGCGCGCTAGCGCGCGCCCGTCCCACGGACGGATCCCGCCGCATTCTTCCGCCGGTACCGCCACAGAACGCGCGCTGCCCTATGCGCAGCGGGCGAGGCGTGCCGTCGTGTCATCTGGTCCGCTGGCGAGAGGTGAGCCGCATGGGTTCCGTCATTAAGAAGCGCCGCAAGCGCATGGCGAAGAAGAAGCACCGCAAGCTCCTGAAGAGGACCCGGGTCCAGCGCCGCAACAAGAAGTAGCCGAGAGTTCGGCAGCAGAGGTCGGTCTCTCCGCGGAAACCGTGCGCGGCGGCGGCCATCGCAGTCCCGCTGTGGAGCGGTCGCCGCGGAGGCCTCCTCCCTGCTCTGCCGGCTTTCAGCGGAAAGAACCCCCTCGACTCGTGGAGGCGTGTCAGATGGGCCGCGTTGTACTGGTGACCGGGGTCGCCCGCTATCTGGGAGCCCGGGTGGCCGAGGCCATGGCCGCCGAACCCGGAGTCGACCGGGTCGTGGGTGTCGACACCGCGCCCCCGCGCCACCCGCTCAGGGCCGTCGAGTACATCCTCGCCGATCTGCACGGCGGCGATGTGGGTCAAGCCGTCCTGGATTCCGGTGCCGACACCGTGCTCCACCTGGGGCTCACCCCCGCCGGCGGCAACGCGGGCGGCCGGGCGGCCGCCGACAACGGCCATGTGCTGGGCACAATGCAGCTCCTCGCGGGCTGCAGGCGCTCCGCGGCCGTCACGCGCCTGGTGGTGCGGTCCAACGCCGCTGTCTACGGCCAGAGCGTTGCCGACCCGCTGCTGTGCACCGAGGACCGCGAGCCGCGCAGCATGCCGCGCTCGGCCTACGCGCACAACGCCGCCGAGGTCGAGGAACACACCGGCGCACTGGAGCGCCGCCGCCCTGACCTGTCGGTGGCCGTGCTGCGCTTCGCCAGCTTCATCGGCCCTTCGGTCGATACCCCGCTGACCCGCTACTTCGCGATGCGCTTCGCGCCCACGGTGCGCGGCTACGACCCCCGGATGCAGTTCATCCACGAGGACGACGGTGTCGAAGCGGTCCGCCGGATGGCGCTGGCCGGCGGCGCGGGGGTCTTCAACGTCGCCGGGTCCGGCTCGCTCCCGCTGTCGCAGTGCCTGCGGCGCGTGGGGCGGCGCCGCTTCGCGGTCCCCGAGCGCGGACTGCGCATGCTCGGCGGGCTGGCCCGGCGCGGCGAGCTCGACTACTCGCCCGACCAGTTGCGGCTGCTGTGCTCGGACCGCGTGCTGGATTTCAGCAAGCTGGAGCGCGTGCTGGACTGGTCGCCGGCCTACACCTCGCAAGAGGCGTTCGAGGCGTACCTGACCGCGCGCGCCGGGGGCTCCGCCGGGCACGGCGGCGCGGCCCGCGGCCGCACGCACCGGCCGCGTCCGGCGCTGGGCGCCTGAACCCGTCCGCGGGAGGGCCAACGCAGGTAGGCGGCTGCCACCGCCGGCCGGTGCCGATCAGCGCCGCTCGGCGGCCATCAGCCCCGGTCCGCGCGCCGGCGCAGCGCCCGCATCGCACTGACGGTCACGCCGCCCGCCACCGCGCCGGCCACCGCTGAGGGAACGCCCACCCGCAGTACGGTGCGGTGCCTGCGGAAATCGTGCACCGGCCAGCCCTGGGCAAAGGCGTGGTCGCGCAGTGCGCCGTCGGGGTTGACCGCATTGGGGCTGCCCACGGCGCGCAGCAGCGGCAGGTCGTTGCTGGAGTCGCTGTAGGCCGTGCAGGTGCTCAGGTCGACGCCTTCGTGGTCGGCCAGCGACTCGATCGCGGCGGCCTTGGCCGGACCGTGCAGCAGGTCGCCCACGAGGCGGCCGGTGTAGACGCCGTCGATGGTTTCGGCGACGGTGCCCAGGGCGCCGTCCAGGCCGAGCCGGCGCTTGATGATGTCGGCCAGTTCCACGGGTGTGGCGGTGACCAGCCAGACGCGTTCGCCGGCCCGGAGGTGGCGCTCGACCAGTCGGCGGGTGCCCTCCCAGATCCGGTGGGACATGGTGTCGTCGTAGATCTCCTCGCACAGCCCCACGAGGTCGTTGACGTCGTGCCCGGCGACGAAGGCGAGCGCGGCCTCGCGCGCGGCGTTGATCTGGTGGGACTGTTCGGTGCCGCTGACCCGGAAGACCAGCTGCCCCCAGCCGAAACGCAGCAGGTTGCGCGTGGTGAACAGGTCGCGGGCGGCCAGGCCGCGGGCGAAGTGGTAGATGGAGGCGCCGCGCATCAAGGTGTTGTCGACGTCGAAAAACGCGATGGGGGTGCCCGTGCGGGGCGCCGCCGCGGGTGCCGGCAACGGCCGGGCGTAGGCGTGCTCGGAGCGGCCGGTGCCGCGCCGGCTCCGGGCGGTGGCCGCGGACGCATCTCCGGCGACGGCGGCGCGGGCACGGTCGTCTCGACGGAGATAGCGCCACATGCCTCCGAGCCTAAGACCCTCGCGCGCACGACCGTACAACGAAGCGGAAACCGCTTGATGTCCGGTGAGGTAACTCACAAGTTAAACACCTGATTCACTCCAAAAGGGAGTGATCTCGGCAAATCGGGCGGAGGATTGTCGGATCGGGTTCACGGTTGGGTCTTCGCGTGCACCATCATTAGCGGGATGGTCGAGGTTGGACTGGCATTCGTCTGCGCCTTGGTGGCATGGAGCGCCACCGCGGCGCTCATAGCCCGCGGCACCCGGCGCCCGCGGCTCTTCACGACTGTCTGGGTGGCCGCGGCGGCCATCCTCGCGGTCGCGCTGAGCGCGGCGTTCCCCGGTGCGCTGCTGGACTTCTCCGGCGCCACGTTCCGCATCCTGCAGATCGGTATCGGGCTGCTGGCGCCGCTGCTTACGGCCTGGGGCGCCGTGGAGTACTCGGTCGCATCGGCACGCGGGCGGTTCGGCACGCGCCTGGTGGTGACCACCCTGGGCGTCGTGCCGCTGGTGGTGCTCACCATGGACCGCCTGCGCGGCCGTTTCGACAACGGCTACCCGGTCATGAGCGAGCACTACGACACCATCCCCTCATTCGCCCTGGCGCTGGTGCATACCTTCGCCGCGGTGGCGCTGGTGGTCTGCGCGATCGTGGTGGTGCGGCGGCTCGGCGAACAGCCCCGATCGGCCCGGCACGAACTGTCGGTGCTGGGGCTGATGGCGCTCTCGGTGCTGCTGGAGGTCGTGGTCAGCCGCTTCGGCCTCGGTGTTCTCGGACAATTACTGATGCTCGGCGCGGTCGCCGCCCTTTGGGTCGGCTTCCTGCGGGCCGTAAACCCCCCGCGCGAGCGCCCGAGCCGCCGAGCGGGGCGGGGCCGCTCCAGGGCGGGCGGCGGCCAGGACGGCCAACGCGACGGCGCCGACGACGACGAGGAGGACGGTGTGTGGGGCAGGCGCCGGCGGCGCGACCGCGACGATGACCACGAGTACGACGACGAGCGGGACGGCTACGACGGCCCCGACGAGTACGGCTACGACGACTACGAAAGCGGCGGCCGCGATGGCGCGGGCCGCGGTTCCGGCGGGCCCGCACCGCGCCAGCAGCCGCTGCGCGGCATCATCACCATTTACACGCTGGCCGAAGGCCGCGCCGAGGCCTTCGATGAAGCGGCCGAGGACGTGGTCGACGAGGTCGCCCGGCGCGAACCCGACACCCTGCTCTTCGCCTGCCACACCGTGCCCAGCGCGCCCCTCCAGCGGATCGTCTACGCCATGTACCGCGACGACCTGGCGCTGGAAGAGCACGAGCAGCAGTCGCACGTCATCGAGTTCACCCGCCGCAGCACCGGTGCGGTCGTGGCCACCAACGTGATCGAACTCTCGCTCGCCGGCGCATCGGCGACCGACAACCTGGCCGGCATGCTCATGCCGCGCTAACCTCTGCACCGGCGCGCGAGGCGGTACGGCATCGCCACCGCGGGCCCGGATCACGGCGTTTCCCACGTTGCCTTCGCCGCGTTGCCCTCAACCGCATTTTCCGTCCGCCGCTTGCCTTGTCCGCCTGGGTGCTTCGTCAGAGTTCGCTGGGAGATTCCCCCGGAACCCGGAGTGACGAATCGGGTGAAGTACCCTTCCTTCTAGTACTGAGCCGGGCGCCCTCCGACGCCGCGTGGCGTGCCCGCCGGCCGGACGTCGGAGCCGGGGCGGGGCGCCGGAACCAACAGGAGCGTGCTGGTAGCCCGATGCGTAAGTTCCTCGTCGTTCTGATCTTCGTGCTGATCGTGGTGGCCGTTGCCGACCGCGGCCTGCACTACGCCGCGGAGAGCGAAATCGCCTCCCGCGTTGAGCAGCAGTATGAGATGTCCTCCGAACCGGAGGTCACCATCGGCGGCTTCCCCTTCCTTACCCAGGCGTTCGGCGGCGAGTACGACCGGATCCGCATCGTCACGGGCGCGATCGTCGTCGAAGACGTCCAGTTGGAGCGCGTCGATGTCACCGCCCGGGACGTCAAGGCGCCCCTGTCGGACCTGATGACCCAGCCCAGCGTGGTCGCGGGCACGGCCGAGGCCAAGGTGATGCTGCCCTACAGCGAGCTGCAGAAGCGGCTGCCGGAGGGCATCGTCATCGAGAACGAGAACGGCAAACCGCGCATGTCGGGCGACCTTGCGCTGGGCCAGTACAGCACTCCGGTGACCGCCGACCTGAACGTCTCCGTCGAGGGCGACACCATCGCGGTCACCCCCTCCAACGTCGAGGTCGGGCAGAACCAGCTCGGCAACACGGGACTGGTCGAGGACATGCTCGCGATGCAGGTACCCGTGCCCGAGATGCCGTTCGGGCTGGAGGTCGCCGGTATCGAGGCGCTGCCCAACGGGGTCGAGGTCACCGCCCAGGCCGAGGATGTGCAGCTCGTCGGCGCCGACCCGGCCGTGCAGCGGTAGCGTCGTGGACACGGCCGCGTTGGGTGCCGACACCCTGGCAGGCGGTACCGCCCTTGCGGCGGTGCTGGTCCTCGGTACGGCGATCGGCCTGCTGCGGCGCCGGCGCGACGGCCGCTTCCGCGCGGCCGCCGCACGCGCCGGCCCGCGCTCGCGGCCCGTGGCGACCCAAGCAGCGGCAGAGGAGGCGGTCGGCATGGACGGGGCTCAGGTGCCGCGGCAAGCAGGGCAACCGGATCGGCCCGGGCACGCCGGTCAACCAGGGCGGCCCACAGGCGTCGCGGAGCCGGCGCAGGAGGGCGCGCTCACCGCCGCCGACCTCGGCAGCGGCCTCGGCGAACGCGCGACCCTGGTGCAGTTCTCCAGCGCCTTCTGCCAGCCCTGCCGCGCCACCCGGCGCATTCTCGACGAGGTGGGCGGCATGGTCGAGGGGGTGGCCCACATCGAGGTCGACGCCGAGTCGCACCTGGACCTGGTGCGCCGCCTGGACATCGTGCGTACCCCGACCGTGCTGGTGCTCGACTCCGCCGGCCGGATCTCCCAGCGGGCCAGCGGGCAGCCGCGCAAGGCCGACGTCATCGCCGCCCTCGGCACCGCGATCCCCTGACCGCCGTCTGCCGACCGCGGCTCGGGCGCCGGTCTGCTGCATGGCGCTGCTCAGGCCCCGATCGCGCGCTTGTGAGTGGACCCACCCGTGACATCCATCCGCCCAGCCCGTAGTATTTGACCCGTGAGTTCCCTGACAGAGCCGTTGCTGACCAAGCGGCGCGCCGTGGATTTCTGCCACGTCGCCACCGCGCTCTGTCGTGCTGACCATTAGAGCCGATCGCCCCGGGGCCTGACCCCGCAACGCCGGTCGCTGTGCGCGCTCGTTCGCGCACCGCCCTCGACTCCTTTCAGCACTCACCCGGGTGGGAAGCCACGATGCAGGTCGACCCGCGAGGTCAGCGCTTCGCCGCCGTTATCACCACGGTCGTTCTCGCGCTGGTGCTCGTCACCGGAAATCCATGGCTGCTCGCGGCCCAAGCGCTGGTGTTCGCCATCGCGGTCGCGGGCGGGGTCCGGCGTTCGCCCTACGGATTGCTCTTCGCCCGCTTGGTCCGGCCCCGGCTGGCACCGCCGCAGGAAACCGAGGATCCGGGCCCGCCGCGCTTCGCCCAGGCGGTCGGGCTGGTGTTCGCGCTGATCGGCCTCCTCGGCTACTTCGCCGCGGGGGCATGGCTGGGGATCGCCGCAACGGCGTTCGCGTTGCTGGCCGCCTTCCTGAATGCCGCCTTCGGCCTGTGCCTGGGTTGCGAGATGTACCTGCTGATGCGCCGGCTCGCTCCGGCGAGCCGTACTACCCCGTGACCGCGCCCCGACCGACCCCGACACCCGACGACCAGTACCGCACCGACCGCCCCTGCGGCGGAACACACGACCGAGACAGATGATTCAAGGAGGTTCCCCATGAGCCGCTCCGACGTCCTTGTTGACGCCGATTGGGTGGAGGCTCGCCTCGACGACCCGAACGTGGTGCTCGTCGAAGTCGACGAGGACACTTCGGCCTACGACAAGGGCCACATCCGCAACGCAGTCAAGATCGACTGGAAGCAGGACCTCCAGGACCCCGTCCGCCGCGACTTCATCGACCGCACCGGCTTCGAGAAGCTGCTCTCCGAGCGCGGAATCTCCAACGGCGACACCGTCGTGCTCTACGGCGGCAACAACAACTGGTTCGCGGCCTACGCCTACTGGTACTTCCGCCTTTACGGGCACCAGAGCGTCAAGCTGCTCGACGGCGGCCGCAAGAAGTGGGAGCTGGACTCCCGCGAGCTGGTCGAAGACGTGCCCGAGCGCGCGAAGACCTCCTACACCGCTGAGGAACAGGACCACTCGATCCGCGCGTTCCGCGACGAGGTCGTGGGTGCCATCGGCACCAAGGACCTGGTCGACGTCCGCTCGCCCGACGAGTTCGTGGGCAAGCTGCTGGCCCCGGCGCACCTGCCCCAGGAGACCTCGCAGCGGCCCGGGCACGTGCCCACCGCGCGCAACATCCCCTGGTCCAAGGCCGCCAACGAAGACGGCACCTTCAAGAGCGACGAAGAGCTGCGGCAGCTCTACACCGAGGCCGGTGTCGACCTGAACAAGGACATCATCGCCTACTGCCGCATCGGCGAGCGCTCGTCGCACACCTGGTTCGCGCTGCACGAGCTGCTCGGCCTGGCCAACGTGAAGAACTACGACGGTTCCTGGACCGAGTACGGCTCGCTGGTGGGCGTGCCGGTGGAGCTCGGCGAAGCCAAGTAGCGCCCTGACCGCGTCCGGGTGCGGGCCCGGGCGCACACACGGGCACAGACGGCCGTGCGGCACCGCCGCAGGGCACTGAGCGAGGAGGACACGCTGTGAGCGACAACGGATGCGGCGCGCCGGTCGGCGGCGTCGCCCTGGCCGACGTCGATGCCGGAGACCAGGCGGTGATCCAGGGGGTCGTGCGGCGCGACGGCGTGCCGCTCAGCGGCGCCTACGCGCGCCTGCTGAACGGCTCCGACGACTTCGTGGGCGAGGTGGCCACCGGCGCCGAGGGCACGTTCCGCTTCTTCGCGGCGGATGGCGCGTGGAAGGTCCGCGTACTGGCCTCGAAGGGCTTCACCGCCGAGTACGCCGTCAGTGCCGAGACCGGAAAGGTGATCGACCTCCAGATCGACGCCTGAGCACGCACGGCAGCGGCAAGCACCCGGGCGCCGGTGCCGGCGGGAACCCCCGCCGGCACCGGCGCCCGCTGCGTTTCCGGTGCGTGTTGCCCGGGGGCGGCGGGATGGCTCGCCGCGGCCCCGCCCGCAGGCGGCCGCGGACGGAAACCAGCGATGAACCCGGAATGTCCGGAAGCTAAACTGGCCGGCCGTGCGCCGGCTTCCCGGCGCCCTGCCGAAGCGAACGGACCCCCCGGACGCCATGCCCGCTCTCGCCGTCGCCGCCGTCCTGACCGCGGCCCTGCTGCACGCGGTCTGGAACGCCATCGCCCACTCGATCACCGACCGGCTGGTGGGCTTCGCACTCATCGGCGCCGGCGGGATGGTGTTCGGCGCCTTGCTGGCGCCGTTCACCGGCCTGCCCGCTCCCGCTTCGTGGCCGGCGCTGGGGGTTTCGGTACTCCTGCACATCGCCTACATGGGCGGGCTCATGCTCTCCTACCGACTCGGCGACTTCGGGCAGGTCTACCCCCTGGCGCGCGGCACCGCGCCCTGGGTGGTGGCCCTCGCAGCCGCCCTGCTGTTCGGCGAGCGCCTGCCGCTGTCGCACCTGTGCGGCGTGCTGGTGGTCTCGGCCGGGCTGTGCGCGCTCGCGTTCTCCCAAGGGCGCCCCACGCGCGCCCACCTGCCCGCCATCGGCGCCGCCCTGGCCACCGGGCTGGCCATCGCCTCCTACACCCTCGTCGACGGCTTCGGCGTCCGCTCCTCCGGCGACCCGCTCGCCTATATCTCGTGGCTGATGATCCTGCAGGGCCCTTTCTACGGTGCCGTTGCCCTGGCCACCCGCCGCGGCGCCCTGGTGGCCCAGTTGCGGCCGGTGTGGCGCGTCGGCGTACTCGGCGGCATGCTGTCCATGGCCGCATACGGGCTCGTGCTGTGGGCGCAGACGGTCGGCACGCTGGCGGGTGTGGCGGCCCTGCGCGAGACCGGCATCATCATCGGCGCGCTGATCGGCACCGCTGTTTTCGGCGAGCGTTTCGGACGGGTCCGGATGGCCGCCGCTGCAGTGGTCGCAGCCGGTGTGCTGCTGCTGAACCTGTGAACCCGCGGCACCCGGGTGCCGCGCAGCGACCGCAATCCCCGCCGGGCCGTGACAACCGGGCGGCCTCCTGCCAACATCTGCGGTAGTCTCCGCACGATCTCCGCATACCCCGCGATGCCGACCCGGCCGCCCCCGACGCCGGGCAGGAGGTGCTTCGAGGTGGCCGAACACCCATCGGGTGCGCATCCGACCCCCACCTATCTCGGATGGCGCTACGAGGTGCCGGTACCCGACCCCGGCCCCCCGCCGCACCGCCCCGCACCCGGCGACCAGATCCGCATCAGCCCCGAGTGGCTCGCTGCGCAGCGCGCCGACGAGGCCCGCACCAACCGCCCCCTCTACATCGCGCTGGCGGTGCTGGCGGTCCTCGCGCTGCTGTGCGTACTGCTGTGGCCGCTGCGCGTGCTGCCGGGCCTGCTGGCGCTCGGCGGGTTCCTGGCGTGTGCGGTGGTGGCCCTGCCGGTCGGTGTGGCGCTGCTGCAGGGCCGCCGGGTCATGCGCGAGCGGTTGGGCGCCGAGGAGCGCCGACTGGCCGCCGAGCGCTCCGCCCGCGACCGCGACCTGCGCGAACGCCAGGAGGAGCACGCCCGCGCCTACGCCCAGTGGCAGACCCGCAAACGCGTCTACGAGTCCCAGCCCCGCTGGTACAGCGTGCGCCCGCCCGACGGCACGCACACCGTCGTCGTCGCGGGCGGCGGCGACGCCGGCTGGTCGGCGCTGCTGACCACCGTGGGCGCCTCGCTGCTGCGCATCGGCGGCGACCTCACCGTGGTCGACCTGTCGGGCCGCGGCGCAGCGGCCGAACTCACCTCGCTGGTGAAACGCTCGGCCGTGATCCCGCGGGTCTGGGTGCTGCCCGCCGATCTGCAGCGGATGAACCTCGGCACCAACCTCGGGGCGGGCCAGCGCGCCCGCATCCTCGCGTCGCTGGCCTGCGCCTCCGACGCCAAGGCTGACATCGACGCCGACGAGACCCTGCTGCTGCGGCTGTTCGAGGTGCTGGGGCCCGAGATCAGCATCGCCGGCCTCATCGGCGGGCTGCGGGCGCTGAGCACCCCGGCCGGCGACCCCGGCGGCGACACCGACCCCGCGCTGCAGCAGGTCTCCACCGAACAGCGCGGCGAGCTGCGCGCCCGCTGCGGCGGCGACCGGGCGGTGCGCGAACGCGCCTGGGAGCTGGAGCAGCACCTCGCCCCCTTTGAAGGCGTCGGCCGCCGCGCAGCCGAGGAACCCTACGCGCAGATCAAGGTCATCGCCACCGACCGCACCCTCGGCGACGTCGCCGCCCGCGCCTACGGCACCTACACCGTGGCCGCGCTCAGCGAACTGCTGGAGCTGCGCGCCACCCGCGCCGAGACCCCCGGGCGGGCCTGGCAGCACACGGTCGTGGTCGCCGGCGCCGAAATGCTGCCCGCCCACGAACTGGAGCGCCTCGGCGAGACCGCGTCCTTCGCGGGCGCCGGACTGGTGCTGCTGTTCCGCGAGGTCGCCGAGGACGCGGCGCACTGGCTGACCGGCGAGGGCCGGTTCCCGGTGGTCATGCGCCAGCCCACCGCCGCCGCAGCGGCGCGCGTCCTACCGGTGCTGTTCCAGAACGGGGGCGCCCAACCCGGCGGCGGCACCGCTTCCGGGCGCCGGCGGGCGCCCGCCCTGCGGTTGCACCGGCTGACCGAGGTCATCGGCGAGGCGCTGAGCGACTCCGTGGCCGACGGCTACGTCACCGACAGCGCCGAGGACGTCACGGGGCCGGTGTCCATGCGCAACGCGGCCGCGTCCCTGGCGCCGCTGGACCTGGTGCGCCACATGCGGACCGCGACCACCTGGGGGCGCACCACCGCCCAAGCCGCGGGAATCGACGGCGGCACCGGATCCGGCGAACCTTCCGGCCCGTCCCGCTCGTCCGGGTCTCCGGCGCAGGGCGGCCCGGCCGACACGCTCAGCGGCCACCGCGCCGACGTGCACGGGCTGCGCACCCTGCCTCCCACGGCCATGGTGCTGCCCGGCCCCGACGGCCCGGTGCCGGCCGACGCCAACCCGGGCATCCTGACCCTGCCCACCGCCACCCTCAGCACGGTCGAAGAGTCCCCCGGCGCCCCCGACCCCGACGCCGCAGCAGCGGGAGGCGCGCCGGCGGCCGACGGCGCGGGCGATACCCCGCCGGCCAACCTCGGCCCGCCCGCCGAGCGGCTGGACTGGCGCGGGGCCGGGTAACCGGCACCGGGGGCGGCCGGCAACCCGCGCGCCCCGGTGCTCCGGTAACCTGGCCGCTTCCCGGCGACCGCGGAACCGGGGGCCGCCCCTGCCAAGGCGGGCGCTCCGGCGATCCGTGCGGTCCGGGCAGGGCAATAGGCTGTGAACCACCGCCTGGCGCCCAGGCGCATCGCAGACTCTTTCGAACGTTGTGGGGATCATGAGCGAACTTCCCTTGCGTGCCCAACTGGCCGCTGCCATGGGCAAGGGCGCCGCCTCGCTCTCCCGGGCCACCGGGCGCGGCGACGGCTCCGTCATCGGCGGCAAGATCGCGCTCAAGGTCGAGCCCGACCTGCTCGGCCAGCTTGCGCGCGGCCGCCGGCTCGCACTCGTCAGTGCGACCAACGGCAAGACCACGACGACGCGGCTGATCGCGTCGGCGCTGCGGGAGCTCGGGCCCGTGGCCACCAACGAACAGGGCGCCAACATGCCCACCGGGCACATCACCGCCCTGGCCAACAGCCCTGATGCCCGCGACGGCGTGCTGGAGGTCGACGAGAAGTACCTGCCGGAGGTGCTCCGGGCCACCAACCCGGCCGTGGTCGTGCTGATGAACCTCAGCCGCGACCAGATGGACCGCGCCTCCGAGATCAACCTCCTCGCCAAGAAGTGGCGCGACGCGCTCGGCCGCACCCAGGCCCACGTCGTCGCCAACGCCGACGACCCCCTCGTCGCCTGGGCGGGCATGGGCGCCCCCTACGCCACCTGGGTCTCGGCGGGACAGCGCTGGAAAGAGGACTCCTGGTGCTGCCCCGAATGCGGCGGCCACCTCAAGCGCGACCCCGACCCGCACTGGGAGTGCCCCGAGTGCGGGATGCGCCGCCCCGAGGCCACCTGGTCGGTCGACAACGCCACCGACAGCGTGACCGACCCCACCGGGCAGAGCTGGCCGCTGCGGCTGAACCTGCCGGGCGACGCCAACCGCGCCAACGCCGCGATCGCGATGGCCACCGTCTCCGCCTACGGCATCCAGCCCGCGCAGTCCCTGCCGCGCCTGCAGGAGATCCACTCGGTCGCCGGGCGCTACACCTCCGTGGTCACCGACGGCGTCGAGGTCCGGCTGCTGCTGTCCAAGAACCCGGCGGGCTGGCTGGAGTCCTTCGCGGTGCTCGACCCGCCGCGGGTGCCGGTGATCCTCTCGGTGAACGCGCAGATCCCCGACGGCAAGGACACCTCCTGGCTGTGGGACGTCGACTACACGGTGCTGCGCGGCCGGCGGGTGTTCGTCATGGGCGAGCGGCGCACCGACCTGGCGCTGCGGCTGGAGACCGACGAGGTCGCCTTCGAGGTCGCCGACCGCGTCAGCGACGTGGTCGCCAAGACCAAGGCAGAGCAGCCCGACACCACCAAGATCGACGTCATCGCCAACTACACGGCGTTCCAGCAGATCCGCGCCGAATACGGCCGCGTCCAGTAGGCGCCAGAAGGGCCAAACCATGAGCGACACCAGCAGCGTGCTGCGCATCGTGTGGATCTATCCCGACCTGCTCAGCACCTACGGCGACCAGGGCAACGCGCTGATCCTGCGCCGGCGCGCCGAGCAGCGCGGTATCCCCACCGAGACCGTGCACGTGTACTCCAGCGACCCGGTGCCGACCGAGGGCGATATCTACCTGCTCGGCGGCGGCGAGGACCGCCCGCAGATCCTCGCGGCCGAGCGGCTGCGTTCCGACGGCGGTCTCAAACGGGCCGTCGAGCGCGGCGCGGCGGTGCTGGCGGTCTGCGCCGGCTACCAGATCGTCGGCGAGTCCTACGGCGACGACGACGACAACCCGCTGCCCGGTGTCGGCATCCTCGACATCCGCAGCGGGCGCGGCGAGACCCGCGCGGTCGGCGAGATCGTCGCCGACGTCGCCCCCGAACTCGGCGGCGGCCGCATCACCGGTTTCGAGAACCACCAGGGCCGCACCACGCTGGGCCCCGGCGCCGCGCCGCTGTCGCGGACCGTCTCCGGTATCGGCAACGACGGCCACACCGAAGGCGCCTTCCAGGGCCAGGTGCTGGGCACCTACCTGCACGGCCCCGCGCTGCCGCGCAACCCGCAACTGGCCGACCTGCTGCTGCGCATGCGGGTGGGCGAGCTCGCCCCGCTGCCGCCGTCGTGGGGCGAGGCCCTGCACCAGGAGCGGTTGGCAGCGGCGCTGTAGTGCCCAACGGCTGGTGAAGACCGTGCGGAAACGCCCGTCTCGGCGTTGAGCTTCGCGCGTTTCCGCACGGCACACCAGCGCGCCGGATCAGCCGATCAGCCCAGCAGCAGCGCAAGGACCAGCAGGACCGCGGTCACCGGCAGCACGGTGAAGCCCAGCGCCTCCTTGCTCCGGTCGGCGCGGATGAGTTCCTGCTCGCTGCGGGTGGAGATCGTCATCGGCTCGTCCTCGCCGCCGACCAGCACGATGCCGCCGTCCTTGCGGTGCGGGAACGCGCGGACGAAGATGCGTTCGCCGGGGCGGACCACCCATTCGCGGAAGGTGCAGCCGGGTGTCAGCTCGGCGGGGCCGGCGACCTTGGTGCCGGCGGTGCACACGCCGCGCTCGTCGGCGGCCAGATGCGCCGGCGACAGCGGGTCGGCGGGCGGGACCGCGCCCTGCTCGAAGCGGTCGTGCACCAGGTCGGCGTGCTCCACATCGACCCAGTGCGGGCGGCAGGTGGCCGACCCGGTGACGTCGGTGAGGGCGAAGGGCTCGTGGGAGTGCAGGTCGAAGACCGGGTTCAGCTCCAGCCGGTCGCCGGTCTCGTCGGCGTAGGTGTGGTGCACCACCTCCACCCGGAACCACACGCACTCGGTCTGCGAGTACGGCGCCGTGAGCAGCCCTTCGGGCCCGGCGCCGGCATCGGCCAGCACCTCGGCCCTGTCGGGAAGCTCGGCCATCCCACCGAGCCGGCCGAGCGTGTAATTGGGCGTGGTTTCGAGGCCGCGCCGGTGCGCACGCGCCCGCATGGCGCGCCACCACAGGAAACAGCCCGCGCCGACCAGGATCAGCGCGATCAACTGGAGGGTTACTGCCAAGTCGTGCATGGGGGTCCGATACGCGTCGGTGGTGAGGGGCGGGACCGCCGGCGTGGCGAGGCGCCGCGCATCACGCAGCAGCACCCTAGTGGATCCCCGCCGCGCAGATCACCACGGCGCCGACGCGGCGCCCGCGGGGGAGCTCAGGCCGGGCGGCGGCGCAGCTCGATGTTGGCGTTGGCGCCGGTATCGGGCGCCACGATGACCTCCTGCGCGGCGGCGATGGCGTCGGCGGTGAGCTGGGTTTCGACCGGCACGGTGCGTTTCAGCAGCCCGAGCGCGATCGGCCCCAACTCGTGGTGGCGGGCGGAGGAGCCGACGGTACCCACCGACCGGCCCTCCAGCTCGATCGCGGCACCGGGTTCGGGCAGGCGTTCGGGGGTGCCGTCGAGGTGCAGCAGTACCAGGCGGCGCGGCGGGCGCCCCAGGTTGTGCACCCGCGCGACGGTCTCCTGGCCCGGGTAGCAGCCTTTCTCAAGGTGTACGGCCGGACCCACCCAGCCCATCTCGTGCGGGATGGCGCGGTGGTCGGTGTCGAGCCCCAGCCGCGGGCGGTGGTCGGCGATGCGCGCGGCCTCGTGCGCCCACATGCCCGCGGCCCGGATGCCGGAGTCGCTGAGCGCGGCGGCGACCGGGCCCAGCGATTCGGCGGGCAGGAACAGGTCGGTGCCGGAGTCGGTGCGGCGCATCGGGATGCCGGTGCCGAGGTCGGGCACGAGCGCGAGTGCGGCCTCGCGGTCGGGGCCGGCGACGGTGAGCACGGCGCGGGAGTCGCTGAGGTCGTCGATCTCGACGCGCAGCATGAACCGCATGGAGTCGAGGAAGGCGGCGAGGTCGGCGGCCGCGCCGGGCTCGGTGTGGATCCACGCGGAGCCGCCGTCGTCGACCAGCGACAGGTGGAAGCGGATGTGGCCCTTGGTGTCGAGGATCAGCGCCTCGGTGGCCGTGCCGGGGGCGGCGTCGGTGAGGTGCTGGCTGGTGAGGCTGTGCAGCCAGCTCAGCCGGTCGGGGCCGCTCACGCGCACGACCCCGCGGTTGCTGCGGTCGATCCAGGCGGCGCTGCGGTCGATCGCGCGGCCCTCCTGCGCGGGCTCGCCGTAGTGAGCGGCGACATCGGAGTCCGGCGGAGCGGCGGCGACGGCACCGGGACGCGTCAACAGCGGCGAAGTCATACCTCCGATGGTATGCGCCCGAACGCTTGGTGCGGCGGCCCGCCCGGGGCCGGAAAGGGTGCGGGAGGACACGTTTTCCGCCCGCGCTCGCGCCGAGCCGGCCGCATCGGCCGGGCCCGTCGAACTGGGCTGTCGGGGAGCCGAAAGCGGACCGGACGAATCGGACTAAATGGTCAGAAAAAATCAGTTGCCCGGCGTTGAGCATGCGCCGTAGTGTCGTTCGTACGCAGGAAAGGAGGTGGTCCGAACAGTGAAGACGTTTGGGACATGCGAGGTGTCCGCCCGCTAGGGCGACACTAGGTCGGTTCGCCCTAGCGAATCCACCGTGGACACCCAGATCCCCGGGTCGCCGGAACTTGTCCATCCGGCGCGATCCCGCCGCACCGCGGCGGAGATCACCCCGGGGATCCGCCCTGTTCAAGGGCCGTTGCCTCCGCCCCGCTGCCGCCGCCGCGTTGTGCGGGCGGCGGTGCGCGCAGGCGCCGGGCGCGCACGTACACCGCTGCGCGGCGCACCGCCCGCCCGGCCGCTCGGCGACCCGCCCGCTCAGCCGGTCGGACCGGCCTGGCCCGCCTGGTCGGGCTGCTTGAGCTGAGCCGACATGAACGACCGCAGTTCGTGGCCGCGCGCCGCCATGTCCCACGCGTAGCCCAGGGTCTCGCGCTGCTCGCCGAAGAGGCCGTAGAGCCGCTTGCCCGCGGTCACCTGCTCGCCGGTCTCGGTATGCAGCACGGCATCGGTGGTCAACTCCACCCGGTTGGCGAAGACCGAGCCGAGGTAGACCTCGCTGTAGCCCTCGGGGTGGGTCATCAGCGCCTCGACGTGGATCGCGGGCGCGTCCTCGCTCGGTGCCTGCCCGGATTCGGGGCGGCAGCGCCAGTAACCGGCCTCGGAGGTCCACAGCTCGCTGGGCGAACCATCAGGTGCCAGCCGCCAGACCCGGCTGCGGTAGCCGAGATAGGGTCCGCCGTCGTTGGTGAACTCGAGTTCCTGGCCGAACTGGAACTCGGCCATGTCGGCATAGCCGGCGACACCCACCCCCTCCCAGCGGCCGATCAAAAACGCCAGCTTTTCCAGGTCGGGGTGTACCTCTGACTGCTCTGACTGCATGGTTTCCGAGCGTAGCCGGTTTCCGGGCACTGCGGAGCATCCTGATCAGCGGGCCGGTGACACCGTGTGTTCACTCCTGTTGGCTGCACGGGGGCTGTAATCCAGATGTTATTAACGGTCCGGACTCTCCCATCAGGTACTACGGTGTTCACTCATGTGTGCACGGGGGCGCGGCCGGTCGCGGTGCGGCGATCGCCGATGTCCCGGGCCCCCGCCGAACCTGGTAGAGAAGATGCCGATGCCCGGCGCCGCAGGTGGCGGCAGCCCATGGGGCCGGTATCACCGACGTAGCAAAGAGAGGCGGCCTGGAATGCTGGTGATCGGGGTGGCCCTCCTGCTGGGCGCGGCGATCCTCGCACCGCTGGCCGTCCGGGCGGTGCGCCGTTGGTCGCAGCGGCGCGACGCCGGCCGGCTGCACGCGGGCGCCATCGCGGCCCAGGCCGGCACCGAGGTCAGCCTGTCGGGTGTCGCGGTTCCGGGCCCACAGGGGGCCATCGAGTCGCGGCTGGCCCGCAAGGACTGCGTCTGGCACGGCCACGAGGTGCTGCGGCACTACTGGTCGCTGACCGAGGACACCGCTACCGGCGAGCGGGTCCGCGTGCGCGCCTGCGACTCCATCGCCGACTACGGCGCCGACGAGACCTTCGGCATCGCCGGAGGCACCGAGAGCACCGGGGCCCGGCGCGAGCGGCTACCGGTCCTGGTCGACCCCGAGGACGCGGCGCTGTCAGGCGCCGACCTGTGCCTCCAGCGGGTGGTGGGGCGGCCCCAGCGCGGTGTCCCGGCGCCTGCCGACGACCTGCTGCCCCGGGTGAAAGGCCGGATCTCCGGCCTGTTCCGCGGCGAGACCATCGAGTTCGAGTACCGCGAGTGGATCGTCCGGCCGGGCGATCCCATCACCGTGCACGGCTACCTGGAGCTGCGCGAAGGCCACCCGGTCATCACCGCCCCGCCGGACGGTCGGCTGCGCATCGAGCACCGCGGCGGCGAGCCCGCCGCAGAACCGCAGCAGCCCGGCGCCACCGATGCGCTGCTGCTCAGCGGCAGTACCGTGGTGTCGGCCTGTGCGGGGTTGCTGCTGGTACTGGCCGGGGCCTGACCAGTGCGCCCGCCGCACCCGCCGGGGCGGGCGGCGGCGGCCGCGAAACGGGCCGATGCGCCGTTGCCGAACCCGGGGCACGGCGCAGGTGTGCGGCAGTTAACCTGACCCGTATGAACCGCACGTTGGTGATCAAGGCCACCTCCGGCGAGGAGGCCCCCGAGCGTTGCAACCTGGCGTTCACCGTGGCCGCGGCCGCCGTGGCCAGCGGGGTCGATGTCTCGCTGTGGCTCACCGGAGAATCCGCTTGGTACGCCGTCCCGGGCCGCGCCGAGGCGTTCACCCTGCCGCACGCGGCACCACTGGCCGACCTGCTCGAAGGCGTCCTGGCCGGCGGACGGGTCACGGTCTGCACCCAGTGCGTCGCCCGGCGGGGACTCACCCAGGACGACCTGATCTCCGGCATCCGCATCGCCGGCGCCCCCGTCTTTGTCGAGGAGACCCTGCAAGAGGGCGCGCAGGCACTGGTGTACTGACCCGGCCCGGCCGGACGGTGCCGCGGGCCGCCCCGCTGCCGGGGCGGCCCGCCGCCGCTACTTCTTGCCCTGGTTCTTTACGGCCTCGATCGCGTCCTTGGCGGCCTCGGGGTCGAGGTACTCGCCGCCGTGCTTGCGCGGGCTGAAGTCGTCGTTCAGCTCGTAGACCAGCGGGATCCCGGTGGGGATGTTCAGCCCGGCGATGGTCTCGCCGTCGACCGAGTCGAGGTGCTTGACCAGCGCGCGCAGCGAATTGCCGTGCGCGGCCACCAGCACGGTGCGGCCGTCCGCCAGGTCGGGCACGATCGTGTCGTACCAGTAGGGCAGCATCCGGTCCACGACATCGGCCAGGCACTCGGTGCGGGGCATCAGCTCGGGCGGCAGCCGGTCGTAGCGGCGCTCGCCCGTCTGCGAGTAGGGGTCGCCGTCGTCGATCGGCGGCGGCGGGGTGTCGTAGGAGCGCCGCCAGACCATGAACTGCTCTTCGCCGTAGGTCTCGCGGGTCTGGGCCTTGTTCTTGCCCTGCAGCGCCCCGTAGTGGCGCTCGTTGAGCCGCCAGGAGCGCCGGGTCGGCAGCCAGACCAGATCGGCCTCGTCGAGCGCGATATTGGCCGTGCGGATCGCGCGCTTGAGGACCGAGGTGTGCACGATGTCGGGGCGCAGGTCGGCGTCGCGCAGCAGTTCGCCGCCCCTGCGCGCCTCCTCCTCGCCGGCGGTCGAAAGGTCGACGTCCACCCAGCCGGTGAACAGCCCTTCGGCATTCCAGACGCTTTCGCCGTGTCGCAGTAGAACCAGAGTCGCCATGGCAGCCAGCCTAGCGACTCGGCCAGGGCGGACGTGCCGCTGGGAGGCCGGTGGTATAGGCCAATCCGCCGCCAACGCCGCCGATCCGGCCGTCCCCGGCGAGCGGGGAGCCGGCCGGACAGGCGGCCGCTCAGGCGCCGGCCGCGCTGCCGTCCTCCTCGACCAAGCGGCGGAACGCCTGGAGGTTGCGCATACTGTAGCCCCGGCGGTAGCGCCACTCCCATTCCCTGCGGATGGACGAGGCAAAGCCCCGCTCCAGCGCCGCATTGAAGTTGTCGTCGGAGTAGGTCAGTACGCAGCCCAGCAGCCGGTCGACCTCCTCGGGCGAGACACCGGGCAGCGGCAGCTTGCCCGAAATGTAGACGTCGCCCGCTTCGTCGGCGGAGAACGCCATCCCGTACATGCCGGCGTTCTTCTGCAGCAGCCAGCGGTAGAAATCGGCGTGGTTTTCGTCGGGGCGCCGGCAGAAGAACGTTTTCACCAGCAGGCTGTGCTCGCCAATGCCCAGCCACACCACCGTCTTCAGCTTGCGCTGGCCGGGAAGCACGACGATGAACGACTCGGTGCCGGGCCGCTCGACCTCGAGCCCGGCCTCGGCGACCGCGGTCTCGACCGCGGCGACGGCGTCGGCTCTGGCTTGCGTGGACATGTGCCGGTGACCTCTCCTTCCGTGCCTTCCGTTCCCGTTTCCCGAGCCGCCCGCTACTGGCCCGCGGCCAGCGGCAGGCGCTCGCCGACCAGGGTTCCACGGTAGACGCCGAGCAGGCCGTCGACGGTGGCCTCCCAGCCCAGCCCGGCGGCATGGCGCACACCCGCGGCACCCAGCGCGGCGCGCCGGTCGGGCTCGCGGACCAGCCGGTGCAGTTCGCGGGCGTAGTCGCCGGGGTCGTGGCCGTCGATGAGCACCCCGGAGACACCGTCGCGCACGGCCGTGGGCAGCCCGCCCACGCGTGCGGCGACGACCGGGGTGCCGCAGGCCTCGGACTCCACGGCCACCAGCCCGAAGGATTCGGAGTAGGACGGCACGACCGTGGCGGTGGCCGCACGGTAGAAGTCGACCAGTTCGGCGCGCGAGCGCGGCGGTTCCCAGCGGACGATGTCGGCGATGCCCAGCGACCGCGCGAGTTCGGCCAGGCGGCGCGGCTGGGCGAGGTCGGTGCCTGAAAGCCCGCCGACAATGGCCACCACCAGCCGGCCGCGCAGCGAGGGATCGCGTTCCAGCAGCGCCGCCGCCGAACGCAGCAGCACATCGGGTGCCTTCAGGCGCTGCACCCGGCCGACGAACAGCAGCAGTTCGGTGTCGTCGGCCAGTCCGACCCGCCGCAGCGCCTCGCGCCGCGGCCCGGGACCGAACACGTCCAGGTCGACCCCAGGCGGCACGGTACTGACGCGGGAAGGGTCGGCGCCGTAGTGCTCGGCGAGCTGGCCGGCCTCGACCGCGGTGTTGGCGACGAGGTGGTCGGCGTTGCGCACCAGGTGGTCCTCGCCGCGCAACCGGTAATCGGGCTCGGCGGTGTCGCCGCGGGCCAGGGCGAGGTTCTTCACCTTGGCCAGGGTGTGCATCGACTGCACCAGCGGGACGCCCCAGCGCTGCGCAGCCGCCAGGCCGGCGCGGCCCGACAGCCAGTAGTGGCCGTGCACGAGGTCGTAGTGCCCGGGCTCCCTGCGGGCCTCGGCCTGCAGCACACCGAAGATGAACGGGCACAGGTAGTGGGCCAGGGCAGACTTGTCCAGCGCGCCGTAGGGGCCCGCGGGGATGTGGTGCACCGTGACGCCGGGCAGCATCTCGACCACCGGCGGCTGGTCGTGGCCGGTGGCGCGGGTGAACACGTCGGTGGAGATGCCGCGGGCGGCCAGCCGCTTGGCGACCTCGACCGTGTAGACGTTCAGCCCGCCTGCGTCGCCGCTGCCGGGCTGCTCCAAGGGGGAGGTGTGCAGGCTGATCGAGGCGATCCTGCGGGGAAGGGGGGCGCCGGAGCCAGGGGGGCCGGAGTCGGGGGAGCCGGAGGCGGATGCGTCGAAGTCAGGTATGTCGAGATCCGGTGCGCCGATGGGGCCAGGCCCCGGGGGCGGGGCCCCATCGGCGGTTCTCAGAGGTTTTGCGGGTCCTGTCCCAAGCGCGTCAGGGCTGTCCGCCACCACTGCTGTGCCCCTTCCGGTGCTGTCCGTCGTTGTGCCCGCAGGCCCGGTGGAACCGGGCACTCCGGCGGTCTTCGGCACCGGTGCGGGGGGTCGGCGGCCCGGTCCCCGCACCCGGCGCGCAGCCCGCACACGGCTCGGTGTCCGTTCCGCTCAACAGGGGGCGGGCGCACAGTGTTCCATGATGGCCGCGCAGGGTCGGCGCCCCGGTGCCGGGGGGCGGCTACGGGTGCGGGAACCGGGGCGCGGGACAGGCGGCACAGGGCGGCACAGGGTGGTGCGGCAGGTGCGAGCCGAGCGCGGCAGGGTGCACCCGCCCGACGCGCACCGGTGGGCCGGTGGGCCGCCGCCCCGTCATCGGCCGGACGCCCCATGCGGCCGCCGGCCGGCCGATAACGTGCCGGCGGGGCGGTGGGGCGCTAGTTGCCGCTGGGCGAGGTCCAGCCCTTGACGAGGAAGTCGACCGCCTGCGGGAAGGTCGGCACCCAGGTGTCCCAGGTGTGGCTGCCCTCAGGGCGCAGGGTCTCGACCGTCATGTCGCGTTCCTTCAGCAGCTCGGCGAAGCGTTCGGCCTCGCCGTGGATGCTGCCGGTCTGCAGCGGCGTGTGGTCTTCCTCGCCCTCGACCAGCATGAAACGGATGTCGCTGATACCCGGTTCGTCGAGGAGTTGGTCGGGCGCATGGGCGTCCGGATTGTCGCCGAAGGTGTCGCTGGGGTCGTCGACCTTGAAATAGCCCGCCCAGCTGACCGCCTGGCTGTAGGTCTCGGGATGGCGCAGCGAGAGTGCGGCGGCGCCGTAGCCGCCCATGGAGAACCCGCCGATGGAACGCAGTTGGCGCGGGCGCTCGTGCTCGCCCTCGACCGCGTCGATGGCCTTTTCGGTGACGAACGTCTCGATCGCGAAGTCGCCGTCGGCGGCATCGCCCCACTCGGTGTCGCTGCCCCCGGTCTCCTGGCCGAAGGGCGCGGCGATGACGAACTCGACGCCGGTGCGGCACATCTGCTCGTCGAGGGCCTCGGCCACGCCGGCCTCGCGCACGTCGTTGTGGGTGGTGGTGGACCCGTGCAGCAGGTAGAGCACCGGCAGATCGTCGCTGTCGGGGCCGGGCGGCCGGTGGACCCAGATCGGGCGCCCGCCCTCGGGGGCACCCTTGTCGGGGACCTTGATGACCTCGTCGGAACCCGACTTGTCGCACGCGGCGACCTCGCCGGGGCGCGGATGCACCGGCGAGGTGCCTTTGGCGCCGGGCAGCATGGCACCGGCGGCCTGCGTGGCGGCTCCGCTGGGCTCGGGGACCTCGTCCCGCAGAGCCGCGAGGGTGCCCGCTGTCGCTACGACGAGTGAGGAAGCCACGAGAACCGCGGTTCTGCGTGAAAGTGTTGTGAACACACCGAGATCCTAAAGGCCAAGGTCAAGGAACTGTCCGGGCGTATCAGCCGAGGGCTCGGGCGAACGCTTCGTAGGCCTCCCTGTTGAAAAGCACGAACCGGACCTCACCCAATGTAGTCGACGATTCGCGGGTGACCCGAACGGCGATTTCGGCCGCCCCGTTCATCGGCCACCCGTAGACACCTGCGGAAACGGCTGGAAACGCGACACTGGAGGCGTTCAGCTCCTCGGCGACCTCCAGGCTGCGCCGGTAGCACGAGGCGAGAACGGAGGAGCGGTCCTCATTGGTGCTGTAGACCGGCCCGACCGTGTGGATCACCCACGCCGCAGGCATTCGGCCGGCCGTGGTCGCGACCGCGTCACCCGCCGCGAGCCCGTCGGGATGACTCGTATCACGTAGCCGCCGGCACTCCTGCAGGATCTCGGGCCCGCCTGCGCGGTGAATCGCCCCGTCGACCCCGCCCCCGCCCATCAGCGACGAGTTCGCCGCATTGACCACGGCGTCGACCCGCTGCTCGGTGATGTCGCCCTGCACCAACGTGATGTCCATGCTCCCCTTGCCCTTTCCCACCCGCCGGCGGCTACCTGCGGTGCTGCCCAGGGTCCCGGATGTGACGCATATTTCGGGGAGAATCCCCGGTTTTCCCGGCCCCGGCTGGGCACGGGGGCACGGCGGGCCGGCCGCGGCCGGGGCGATCCGGTGTGCGCCGGCGGGGCATCCGGCAGAAACGGCGGAAGAGTCGGGGGCGCGGGGTATCCGTGGGCCGCAAGCGGGGTAAAACAGGGCGCAGCGGGCCGATCAGTGGGCCGCGACATCGTGTAGTACTACCGGGAGTAGACTCGGAGTCATGAATCGGCTCGGCGATCTCGAACGCGCGGTGATGGATGTACTGTGGCAGCGGAACCAGCCTTTGACGGTCCGCGAGGTCGGCCGTGCTCTGGCAGACCGCGACCTCGCCCACACCACTGTCATGACCGTGCTGGACCGGTTGGCCAAGAAGGGCGTTGTGGCACGCGACCGCGAAGGCCGTGCGTGGCGCTACCGTCCGGCCGCCAGCCGCGAGAACTACGTCTCGGAGCTCATGATCGACGCCCTCGGCGAAACCGGCGACCGCGACGCCGCGCTCGCGGCTTTCGTCCGGTCCATGAACGGCAACGAGGCAGAGGCTCTCCGGCGCGCGCTTGAAGGTATCGACGAGCCGGGGACGTAGCCGAATGGTCAGTGCCGCACTGCTCAGCGCCATCGCAGTTGGCTGCTTCGTCGCAGCGGCGCGGCTCCGCCGGGCCTCCTGGCCCCGCCGGGGGCCCTACGTGGCCGTCATCGTCTGGCAGGTACTCGGCCTGGCCTGGGGATTCTCCACCATCGGCGCGCTGCTGGCCTTCGGGCTGGCGCCCTACGGCAAGGGTGTTGTGGGCGGCCTCATCGCACTCGTCGGCGACGCCGCCGCGCACAACCTCTACCTCTCCGAGATCGCCGACACCTCCCTGGGCGCCACACAGGTCGGCGCCGTGATCCTGGCCTTCAGCCTTACCCTCCTGCTGTTCAGCGGGCTGGTGGCCGCCTTCGTGCAGGTGGTGCGCGTCCGCCGCCGCCACCACGACCTGCTCGGGCTGGTGGCCCACGACGACCCCGAGGTCCCCGGGGCGCGCATCCTCGACCACCCCGCCGCCGCCGCCTACTGCCTGCCCGGCGTGCTGCGCTCGGAAGTGGTCATCAGCGCGGGCGCGCTGGACGTGCTCGACCGCAGCGAACTCGCGGCCGTGATCGCCCACGAGCACGCCCACCTGCGCCAGCGCCACGACCTCGTGCTGCTGCCGTTCTCCTCGCTCAAGCGGGCCTTCCCGCACGTGCAGATGGTCGAGACCCACTACCGCGCGGTCGCGCTGCTGATCGAGATGTGCGCCGACGACCAGGCGCGCCGCGAACGCTCCCCCAAGGAGCTCGCCATGGCGCTGCTGCGCTTCGGCGCTTCGGGCACTTCGCCGGTGCCCGCGGGCGCGCTGGCCGTCACCAACGACCAGCCCGAGGTCCTCACCCGGGTCACCCGGCTGCTCAACCCCGTCCCGGAGCTCACCCGCCCCCAGACCACCGCGGTACTCGGCGCCGCCGCGGTGCTGCTGGGCGCCATCATGGTCCTCTGGCACATGCCGATGTAGCCGGCTGGCCGCGGGGTTCTGCCGCCGGCACCGCCCGTGCCGCGAAAGCGATCGCGGGCGCTCTGCGAGGCCGGGGCACGATTGCGGCCGCTCGCGCGTTTAGTGTGGAGACGGGCCGGGGGCAGCGCCGCCGGCAGACCATCCGCCACGAGGTTCGGAGCGTGCTGTGCTCGGCATCCTGGATATGCTTTGGTGGCTCATCTACATCGCTATCTTCGTCACCAGCCTGTTCGCCCTGGTCGATGCCATCCGCACACCCGGGCAGGCCTTCCCCGCCATGGACAAGCAGAGCAAGAAGCTCTGGGTCATCCTGCTTTCGGTGGCGACCTTCGTCTCGTTCAGCGCGGTGTTCAGCTCAGTCCGCTTTTTTGTCTTCATCGCGCTGGTCGCATCCCTCATCTACCTGCTCGATGTCCGCCCCGCCGTCCGCGGTATCGGGCGCAACGAGGGGCCCTACGGCCGCTGGTAGCTCCGCGCTGTGCTCGGCCGCGGCCCCGTCGCCGGGGCGCGCGGCGGGAACGCTCGGCGCCGACCGCCCCGCGGGCTCCGGGCCCGCAGGCTCCGGGGTAACGGCAGGGGCGGCCGGATCGGCCCGTTCCGCACCCGGCACGGCGCCACCGCCTCCGCCACCGCTGCCGTGCCCGCCGGCTATGAGCGCCGCCGCGTAGCGCACCGACTCCGCGTACATCGGGTCGCGGGTGTAGTGGGAGTGGCCCAGGATCGGCGGGTACAGCGCCTCGCCGGCCCGCACCCCGTAGTGGCGCGGGTCGGGCATCGGCTCGGCGTAGCCCACCCGCCCCGTTTCCGGTTCCGGGGTGTCCCGGTGCGCCGGGGCACCGGCGGTCGCCGCCGGGCGCGCGGCAGGTGCCGCGGTGCGGCTTGCGTCCGGGCCCGTGCCCGGTTCCGCTGACGCCAGGACCGGCCCGCCGATCGGGTCGGTGGCGCGCCACAGGTTGCGCCAGTGGGCCGCGCGCCGCCGCAGGTCGCCCAGTGCTTCCGGGCCGAAGTATGCCGGGAAATAGCAGGCGTAGAGCCGCGACAGCGGCGAACCGTGCGTGAGCAGCGCCACGCCGTTGCGGCAGCGCGCCGGCGCCTGCCACAGGGTCGCCGCCGCCAGCACCGACCCCTGCGAGTGTCCCGACAGCACCACGCCGGTCCCGCTATCGGCCATGTCGGTGACGCGCGCCACCAGTTGCGGGACGGCGCGTTCGCCGTAGCAGGGCGGGGCCAGCGGATGGGCCGCCCGCGGCCAGAACGTGCCGATGTCCCACAGCACGCCCACCGCCTGGCGGGTCGGTTCGTCGCGGTAGGCGCTCCCGCCCAACAGCATCAGCGCCAGCAGGAACGCGCCGCCCAGGAACGAACCGACCGCCACCAGCATGGTCAGCGCCGTCTGCGCCCACCCGGCGGTGACCCCCGCAGGGTCCACCCCGGTTCCCCCGCCGGGCACCGGCGTGAGCTGGCCGGTCGCGACCGAGTACAGCACCAGCCCCACCAGGGCCGGCACCGGCACCAGCAGCGCCGCCAGGCACGCCGGGAAGTACTCGGCGACCCGGCCGAAGGCGCGGGCGCGCGCGATGTCGCGGGTGCGGCGGGCATCGGGCGATCGCCCGTACATCCGCGCCGCAACGGCGGCCTCGCTGCGCGCCCGCCGCCGCAGCGCCACCAGCACGACCGCCGCGCACGCCAGCGCGATCGCGGCCTCCAGCGTGAACGCCAGCTGCAGCCAGGAGTAGGCGGCCGGCGGCTGCAGCACGATGCAGCCGTCGGCCTCGGCACCCGGGTAGTAGCAGCCGCCCAGCCACCCGGCCGCCTGATAGGCCACGGCAGCCGACAGCGCGCCGCCCAGCACCGT
Organism: Streptomonospora sediminis; assembly: GCF_054778995.1. Lineage (NCBI taxonomy): Bacteria > Bacillati > Actinomycetota > Actinomycetes > Streptosporangiales > Nocardiopsidaceae > Streptomonospora > Streptomonospora sediminis. Next base: position 257,480 of record NZ_BAAGYZ010000005.1, on the reverse strand, counting down.
GCCCAGGATGGCGGCCACCGGGCCCGCCATCCCCGCGAGCGGCACCCGCTTGTGCACTCCGGTGCCGCGGTACAGCGCGACCGCCGCGGCCAGCAGCAGCGCACCCAGTACGCACTGGACGGCGAACAGCGAGTTCAGCACCGCCGAATACCACGGCAGCGGACCCTGGGCGTCCCAACCCGGCCGCGGCCACAGCGTGTAGACCAGGGCCGCGCCGAGCAGCACCAGCGATGCGTCGCGCAGGATCCACCCGGCCGTGTCGGCCGACCGGTGCCACTTGGCGGTGGTGCCCGGTACCGCCGCGCAGGCGGCGCTGAAGACGGCCGCGGCCGCCGTCAGCACGGCGATGGCCGTCCCGGCCGCCGACCCGCCCGCCGACAGCGAGTCGTACCGCAGCGCCGGAGCGGCCAGCAGGAAGGCCACCACCGACACCGCCACGGCGATGTGCGCCGAGCGCAGCCGCGCGGTCGTGGCGGAGTCGCGCCAGAAGCCGGGGTCGCTCAGCGGCGCCTCGGGCCGCGGGACGGGCTCGGGCAGCGCCGCGGTGACGGTCCGGTCGGCGCCGCGCCGCGACAGCGACCACAGCAGCGCGATGACCAGCAGCGGCAGCGCCGCGCCCGCGGCCAGCGCGCGCCCCGGCTCGGCCAGCGGCGCCCCGCGGGCGGAAAGCACACCCAGCAGCGGCCGCAGCTCGGCGCACCGCTGGCCGAAGCCGGCGCACTGCCAACCGATGAGGTCCATGCCCACCCCCGCCGCCGCCAGCACCAGCAGCGCGGTCAGGCTCAGCGCCAGCAGCCGGGTCGCCGCGCGGTAGGCGTGTTCGGCCAGGGCCATGGCGGGCGAGGGGGCCTCGGCGCTGCGGGCCGGCAGCATCCAGTAGGCGATGTTGGCCAGCATGAAAGGCAGGAGCAGCAGCCACAGCGCCCGCGAGGAGCGCCCCGAGGTCAGTTTTCCCCAGGCGAAGATCTCGCGGGGAACGTCCGGCACGGTTTCGGTGTCGGGCCTGCGCCGCCACCTGAAGAAACCGGCCAGGGGATCGCCGGAAACCCGCACGGCGGGCTCGACATCCAGCAGGTCCTCGGCCTGGCCGCCGCTGACTCCGTGTACCCGCAGCTCGACCGCGCGCATCTCCGGCATGGCGCGATTCTCCCACGCTGGGCGCGGTTTCGGCGGTGAACGGCCGAAGGACGAACGGGACCGCCGGACGAGCCAACGGGGCGGCACCGTCCCCGGGGACGGAACGCGCAGGCCACGGGCGGCCCGTGCCACTGTGCCCCCCGATCCGCGGCGGGGCACCCGTTGCAGCGGCCGCGGCACGGGCACCGCGCGCATCGGGCGCACCTGCACCACCGGCGTTATCCGGCGTGCCTGCCGCACCTGCTGAATCTGGCGCACCGCCGATCCGGGCCGTGCTGCTCCAACCCGGTCACTGCAGAACTGATTCGTCCTCGACCGACCAGGTGTTGCAGGCGCCCGGCGACTGCTTCTTCAGGCCGTGTTCCAGCCACAGCACGCTGTTCTCGGCGGTGCCGTGGGTGCGTTCGTCCTCGGGGGCGTCGGCGCGGTCGGCGGTGGCCGCGGCGTCGTCGAGGACCGCGTCGATGTCGCCGTCCTTGAGCGGGTAGCTCACCTCGACCGACCCCAGGAACGCCCCGGCGAAGCAGTTGGCCTGCAGTTCGCTCTTGCGGGTCCACTCGTTCTGCGCGGCACGCGAGGGTTCGGCGGCGCGCTGGTCGTGGTAATACTCCAGCAGCCCGGCCTCGCCCTGCACGTGGTGGCCGTACTCGTGGGCCAGCAGCGAGGCGTAGACGGCGCTCTCCTCGTTGCCGCCCCACTTCTCGACCACGTCGCCGGTGCCGATGTAGATGCTCTCGACCGCGCGGCAGTAGAATGCGCCCGCAGTGGAGGGGTAAGAGCGGCACGGGCTCCTGCCGCCCTCGCTCCAGAAGACCCGCCGCGGCGGGTCAAAGGGGATACCCGCCTGTTCGAACTGCCTGGCCCAGGCGTCGTCCAGGCAGTCGGCGACCGTGTTCAGGAAGTTCTCCATGGACGCGGGGTCGTGCACGTCCAGGTCGGACGCCGGGCACGGCAGCGGCATCAGCCGCCCCGTCGAGTAGAGCGGGTTGTCGACCAGTGCGGCGTGCCCGCTGGGGCGGCCGGTGCCGCCGGTACCGGCCGTTGGACCCGGCGTGCCGGAAAGGTCGGCGGCGGACCCGGTGGAATCGGCGGCGGGATCGGCGCGCCGCCGGCCGGAGTCGTCGGCGGTGATGCCCGTGACCAGCGCCAGGCTCAGTACGAGTGCCGCGAGCCCGGCATACAGCGCCGTCCGGCGGCGGGCAGAGCCGCGGCCGGACGCGGTTCCGGAATGCGGACCGGAGAAAGTCCCCATAGGAGCCGCCGTGTCAGCTTGAGTCTCGGGACATTGCGGGCGGTCGGGGCGGCTGTGCCGGCGCATCCGCCCGCACGCCCGCGCACATCGCCGTTGGCAACCTCAATCGACCAGGTCCTTCCGTGCCTGCCAGGTGTTGCATGCCGCAGGATCGCCGCGGTCCATGCCGTGGGCGGTCCACATCCGGCCGTTTTCCGGTGAGCCGTGCGTGCGTTCGCCGGGACCGAAGTCGCCGCGCCGCTCGGCGTCGGCCAGAACAGCGGAGTGCCCCGGCCCGCCGATCGGATAGCTGTGGGCGACCGAACCGATGAACAGCCCGCCCAGGCAGTTGGCCTGCAGCTCGCTGCGCCGGGTGAGCCGGTCCTTGGCGGCGGGCTCTTCAGCGGTGGTCCGCACGCCGTGGAAGTGGCCGAGAATGCCGGTCTCGCTCTGTACGTGGTGTGCGTATTCGTGGCTGAGGAGGAACGTGTAGGCCTCGGGGTGCTTGCTATCGGCGGAGTTCTGCACGATGTCCTCTATACCCAGGTACAGGCCTTTGTTTGCCTGGCAGTAGAACGCCGCGGTACCCGTTGAGGGGAAACTGCCGCATGGGCTCTGCCCGGCGGTGTACCAGTAGATCCGGCTGGGCGGGTCGAACTCGACACCGGTACCCGCGAACTGCTTGCTCCAAGCGGTGTCGAGGCAGCCCGTGATCTCGTGCAGGAAGTTCTCCATCGACGCCGGGTCGTCGGGGTCGAGTTCGGGAGCCGGGCAGGTGACCTCGGCCATGGCGCCGCTGTTGTAGAGCGCGTTCTCGGTGAGGGAACCGGTGCCGGTGTGCTGCTCGGCGGGCCGCTTGGCCGAAACCGGCGCGGCGCCCGCCGACCCTCCGGCGACCGGGCCGGCGTGGGCGGGCTGGAACATCGCGGAGACGCTGATGAACGCGGCCAACCCGATCGCGGACAACCCGGTGACCAGCACCAGCGTGACACCGAGGCTCAACCGCTGCCGGGGTTTGCGGGCGTAGTGGGGAAGCTCGTAGACGCCTTCGGTAGTCGGCCGCCGCCGGACGGCGGTCGCGGTCATCCCTGTGCGTTCGGCCACGCGCCGTTCCACCTCCCCCTCGCTGCTGTTGCGCCGGGCGGAAACCGTTCCGCCCCCCACCCACCACGATTATGACGGTCCGCGGTGACATGCGCAGGTTGCGGTCTGCTGTGCCCGGACGCCCGTGCCCCGCGGGCGGTGCCGGGCGATAGGCTCTCACCCCATGTGGCAGGTAGGAACGGCACGGGGCGCAGCCGCGCTCAAGGCCTTTATGCTGCTGGCCGCTGCCGGAACCCTGCTTGTACTGGCGGCTCCGCCGGCCGCGCCGGCGTGGGCGCAGGCACCGCAGCAGGCGCCGGCCGCGGCCCCGGACGACTCCGCCACCCCTTCCGCCGCCGCATCGCTGCCAGCGTCCGTGCCCGACGACGGCAACGGCAAGGCGATCACCAATGCCATCCGGTTGAATCTGGATGAACAGGGCGTATTGCACGCCGAGGAGTCCATCTCGTTCGGCCGCAAGGCGCCCGAGGAGTTCGTCCGCACGTTCTCCGTCCGCGAGCCCTACGGCGCCGACCACAGCCGGCTCTACAAGGTCAGCGGGGTCTCCGCCGTCGACGGCAGCGGCCGCGAGGTTCCCGTCTCCACCGACGGCAACGGCTCCACCCTGGACGTCGCGATGGAGACCGCCGGGCGCTCCGCGGTCGTGCTGCGCTACACCGTGCGCGGCGCCGTCGACCCGGTGGGCGACGGCACCGAACTGGAGTGGGCCGCAGTCGGCGGCTACAGCGGCACCGTCGCCGAGACCACCGTGGTCGTCGACGCCGCCGCGCCGCCGGTGGCGCTGTCCTGCACCGCGGGCCAGGCGCGCAGCTCCATCTACTGCACCTCCTCCGACATGGGCGGCCACCGGGCGGTGCTGGCCCGCTTCCTGCAGACCGACATGAACCCGGGCGAATCGCTCTACATCGTCGTGGGCTACCCCGCGGGCGCCGTCGGCGGCGAGGCGATCGTCGAGCGCGACTGGTCGCTGCAGGGCGCGTTCTCCATCACCCCGGGCACCGCCACCGTCTTCGGCGTGCTGCTGCTGTTGCCGGTGGGCGGGCTGATCGCGCTGATCCGGGTCCGGGGGCGCGACGAGCGCGCGCTCCGCACCGAGGCCGCCGCCGGCGACAGCGCCCCCGTGGATGCCGCAGGCGGCGGTACCGACCCCAACACCGTCCGCTTCAAGCCCCCCGACAACGTGCACCCGGGCCAGATCGGCACCCTCATCGACGAGCAGGCCGACGTGGTCGATATCACCGCCACGGTGGTCGACCTGGCGGTGCGCGGCCACCTGACCATCCGCGAACTGCCGCACGCCCACTTCTCGGCCACCGACTGGCGCCTGGACAAGTGCCCGGGCCCCGTCGACGACGACCTGCTGGCCTATGAGCGGCTGCTGCTGGACGCCCTGTTCCGCGACTGGCACCAGGTCAAGCTCTCCGAACTGGGTCGCAGCGAGTTCCCCGCGCGGCTCTCCCAGGTCCGCGATGAGCTCTACAGTGACATGGTGCGGTTGAAGTGGTTCGCCTACCGCCCCAACCTGGAACGCAACAGCTGGACCACCGCCGGCATCGGCATCACCGTGCTGGGTGTGGTTCTCACTGTGCTGCTGGCCGTCTTCACCCAGGCCGCCTTCACCGGACTGGCGGTCGTTATCGCCGGTGCGGCCGTGACCGTGGGCGCCCAGTTCATGCCCGCCAAGACGCGCCAGGGCAGCGTGGTCTTCGCCCACACCCTGGGTTTCCGCGCCTACCTGCTGGGCGCCGGCGCCGAGGACGTGGCGCCGCAGCACCGGGTCAGCCTGTTCTCGCGGTACCTGCCTTACGCGATCATCTTCGACAACGTCGACCGGTGGGCGGCCATCCTGGCGTCGGCCGGCAGCGAAAGCGCGGCCGACGGCCTGCCCTGGTACATCGGACCCGACGACTGGCACCTGGAGGACTTCGCCGACTCCATCAAGTCGTTCACGCTGACACTGACCGGGGTGATCTCCAACACCCGGCAGTTCCGTACGCTGCGCTGACGAAAGCGCCTGCGGGCCTGCCGCGGGCCTGCCGCGGGTCCGCCGCCGGTCGGCCGCAGGCCGGGGGAGCCCGGGCACTGCGTGGGCCGCGGCCGCGGCCCACGCGGCCCAGCACGGCACACGAACCATCGGGAGGGAAACACATGCGCGCGGTCCTGCAGCGGGTGGCACACGCTTCGGTCACCGTCGACGGCGAGACCACCGGCGAGATCACCGGACCGGGGCTGCTCGCCCTGGTCGGTGTCACCCACACCGACACGGCCGCCGAGGCCAAACGGATGGCGGCCAAGATGTGGGGCCTGCGCATCCTCGACGGCGAGGCATCGTGCTCGGACATCGGAGCGCCGCTGCTGGTGGTCAGCCAGTTCACGCTCTACGGCGACGCGCGCAAAGGCCGCCGGCCGACCTGGCAGGCGGCGGCCCCGGGGCCGGTGGCCGAGCCGCTCGTCAACGCCGTGGTCGACGAATTGCGCAGCCTCGGCGCCAGTGTCGAGACGGGGGTGTTCGGGGCGAAGATGTCGGTGGCACTGACCAACGAAGGACCGTTCACCGTCGTCGTGGAAGTGTGAACGGTCCCCGCTGCGAGAACGCCGCTACTCCTCGGTCACGGTCACCGGTTCGAACTTGTAGCCGAGCCCGCGCACGGTCACGATGAACTCCGGGTTGCCGGGGTCGGCTTCGATCTTGGCCCGCAGCCGCTTGACGTGCACGTCCAGGGTCTTGGTGTCGCCGACGTAATCGGCACCCCAGACACGGTCGATCAACTGCATCCGGGTGAGCACCCGTCCGGCGTTGCGCAGCAGCACCTCCAGCAGTTCGAACTCCTTGAGGGGAAGCTGGATGCTCTCGCTGCGCACGGTCACCACGTGCCGCTCCACGTCCATGCGGACGGGACCGGCCTCAAGGGCGGTGGGCAGCAGGGCCTCGTCCTCGCCGCGCCGCCGCAGAACGGCGCGGATGCGGGCGACCAGCTCGCGGGAGGAGAACGGCTTGGTCACGTAGTCGTCGGCGCCGAGCTCCAGCCCGACCACCTTGTCGATCTCGCTGTCCTTGGCCGTCAGCATGATGACCGGAACGTTGGACTTCTGCCGCAGCGTTCGGCACACCTCGGTGCCCGGCAGGCCCGGCAGCATCAGATCGAGCAGTACCAGGTCGGCCCCTGTGCGGTCGAAGGCTTCCAAGGCAACCGTTCCGGTCGGGGCGACGGCGACCTCGAATCCTTCCTTGCGCAGCATGTACGAGAGGGCATCGCTGTAGGATTCCTCGTCCTCAACGACGAGTACACGCGTCACTGTGCTGCCTCCTGATTTGTTCTTTCGCCGGGGCTCGGACGGTCCCGGGTCTGGGCGTTGGGCAGACGCAACGTGAACGTCGAACCCGAGCCCTCCTTGCTCCACACGGTCACTTCGCCGCGGTGGTGGGTCATGATGTGCTTGACGATCGCCAACCCCAGTCCGGTCCCCCCGGTGGCCCTGCTGCGGGCCGCGTCGACGCGGTAGAAACGTTCGAAGATGCGTTCCAGGTCTTGGGCGGGAATGCCGATGCCCTGGTCGGCCACGCTGATCTCAACCATCTCGTCGACGGCCTCCACTGAGATCGATACCCTGGTGCGTTCGGGACTATAGGCGACCGCGTTGGCGACCAGGTTGCGCAGGGCGGTGACCAGCAGGCCCTCGTCGCCCATCACGACGGCGCTTTCGGTGCCGCTGGCGACGAGTTCGATCTCCTTGGTTTCGGCGGCGGTCCGCACGAAGTCCATGGCTTCGTCGACGACGACCTCGACGGGGACGCGGTCGGGTTCGGCCATCGGCTCGGCGCCCTGGATGCGCGAGAGGGTGATGAGGTCCTGGATAACGCTTGTCAGCCTGGCCGATTCCTGCTGCATGCGCCCGGTGAACCGGCGCACCGCATCGGGATCGTCGCTGGCGTCGGCAATGGTCTCGGCGAGCAGGGACAGGGCGCCGACGGGGGTTTTGAGTTCATGGCTGATGTTGGCGACGAAGTCGCGGCGTACCGCCTCGACCCGGCGCCGCTCGGTCTGGTCCTCGGCGAGCACCAGCACCAGGCCGGTGCCGCCTAATGGTGCCACGCGCACCGCAAAGGAGGTGGAGTCGGGGCCGAACTTGCGTACGGCCACCTCGATCTCGGTCTCGCGGATGACGCCGTCGCGGCGCACCTGCCTGGCCAGGGCCAACAGGTCGCCGATGACGAGTTCGTCGCCGCGCACGATCCCGTAGGCGCGTGCGGCGGAGCTGGCGCGCAGTACCCGGTCGGCCGAGTCGAGGACCACGGCCGAGGACGGCAGCGCGGCCAGCACCTCGGCTATACCCGCGGGGAGTTCGGTCTGCCGTACAGGTTCGCGGGACCGTGTTCCGCCCGACTCGCTGATGCGGAACGCGAGACCCGCCGCAACACCTGTCACGAGGCCGACCAGTCCCGCGATAGCGGCGAGCAGTTCTCCTTGCACGTCTCGATCGTAAGCCGCGGATGCGCTGCTTTACCCTGCTGACCACGGCTAACAACCGAGGTTTTGCGATTATTCACTCATGATTACGCAATGATTCAGCTACGAACTGGGACGATGTAGACCATGCGCGATACGTATCATGAGGAGCTTGACGCCCTCAGCGAGCGCCTCGTCGAAATGACGCGGCTTGCCCGGCACGCCGTCGCACGCGCGACAACCGCGCTGCTCGACGCCGACCTCAACGCGGCACAGGAGGTCATTTCCGGCGACGAGGAGCTCAACCGGCTCGACGAGGAGATCGAGGCCGCTGCGTTCGACCTGATGGCCCGGCAGCAGCCGGTAGCACGTGATTTGCGCATCATCATCACGTCTCTGCACATGGCCGGCGACCTGGAGCGGATGGGCGACCACGCGGTGCACATCGCCAAGATCGCCCGCCGCCGCCACCCCGACTCCGCCATCCCGGCCGAACTGCGCTCCACGGTGCTGGAGATGGGCCACCAGGCCGAACTGCTGGTCATCAAGGCCGGCGAGGTCGTCAACGCCCGCGACGCTGAAACCGCGCTCGAACTCGACGCCGACGACGACCGGATGGACCGCCTCCGCCGCCGGCTGCTCACCCGCATCCTCGACCCCGCCTGGGAGCACGGTGTCGAGGCGACCATGGACGTCACCCTGGCCGGACGGTTCTACGAGCGTTTCGGCGACCACGCGGTGCACGTGGCCGACAACCTCATCTACATGGTGACCGGCGAACGCTCCAAGGACTACGAACCCGAGGCGTAGCAGGCGGCCGCCTGCCGGGCGGCCTCCCCGGCCGCTCGGGCGGCTGCGGCGGAAAAGCGGGGCCGCCGCCCGTCCGGCTCGGCCGCACAGGCGCACCACTGCCGCACCGCCCACCTCTGCGGCTCCCATCGCCGCAACGCCGCGCCCGCAGCGGCGGGGCGGTGGTCGGGTCGTTGCGCTTGCCCCCGGCCCGGTGCCGGGTTCCGTCCCCGTACGACCGCCCCGCCCGCGCCCGGCGCGGCACCCCGGGTATGCCCCGGCCGCTGCGCCGAGTTGTGACCGGGGTGAGACCATAGTGAGAGACGGGCTCCATCGGGGCCCCGGTCACCCGCGGGCCGCCGCGGGCGTGCACGGGCAGCGGACAGCCGCCGCTCAAGCTCTTGCCAGGTACCTATTCCGGACGGGCCGGAAGCATCTGGCCGGAGCTTTGTCAAGACCCCGAATGCGGCACTGACCTGCGCGTACGTAAACCCAATAGGTACGTTAAGTCACAGATTCGTGGTATCCTGGTGGTAGCGGAAGGGGTACTTGTCACATGACTTTCAAGGTCGGCGACACCGTTGTCTACCCCCATCATGGGGCTGCTCGTATTGAGGCGATCGAGACTCGCGCCATTAAGGGCGAGGATAGGACCTACCTCGTTCTCCGGGTTGACAAGGGTGATCTCACAGTACGCGTACCGGCGGAGAACGCCCAGGACGTCGGTGTTCGTGACGTGGTCGGGCAGGATGGCCTCGACCGGGTCTTCGAGGTCCTGCGCGCACCGCACACCGAGGAACCCACGAACTGGTCGCGGCGCTACAAGGCGAACCTGGAGAAGCTCGCCTCCGGCGACGTGAACAAGGTCGCAGAGGTCGTGCGCGACCTGTGGCGGCGCGACAAGGAGCGCGGGCTCTCGGCGGGCGAGAAGCGGATGCTCGCCAAGGCGCGCCAGATTCTCGTAAGCGAACTCGCACTCGCGGAGAAAACGAACGAGGACAAGGCCGAGGCACTTCTCGACGAAGTTCTCACCAACTAAACAAAAGCCACGAAGAACACTGCATTTTATGCCAAGAATGCCGAGGGTGGGCGTCGGTACCGACGTCCACCCTTTTATGTCCGGACGAGTTCTGTTTCTTGCCGGTTTGGAATGGCCCGGCGAAACGGGTGTCAGCGGCCATTCCGACGGCGACGTCGCTGCGCATGCCGCGTGCGACGCCCTGTTTTCCGCCAGCGGGCTGGGTGATCTGGGCAGCCAGTTCGGCACCGCCGACCCGCGCTGGCACGGCGCCTCGGGGGTCGCACTGCTCACCGAGGCGGCGGCACGGGCGCGCGCGGCAGGCTTTGAGATCGGCAACATCGCGGTGCAGATCATCGGAAACCGACCCAAGTTCGCCCCGCGCCGGGCCGAAGCCGAGCAGGTGCTGTCGGCGGCCGCGGGCGCCGCCATCACGGTGTCGGCGACCACCACCGACGGTCTGGGGCTCACCGGCCGCGGCGAGGGCATAGCGGCCATCGCCACCGCCCTGTGCGCGCCCGCGGACGACTGAGCCGCCGGCACCGGCGGGGCGCGCAGGTCGCGCGGCGCTGTCGCGGCGTGCGCCCGCTCACGGCCGTTCGCAGCCGCTTGCGGCGCCGCTGGAAACGCCGCCGCCGATTCGGCCGGCCGGGACCACTTTTCCGCGCACCGGGTTCTCCGGCACGCCGGCGACCGCGGCATGGCGCAGCGGTGCCCATCGCACCGGAGGACCCGCGGCGCGGCGCCAAGGGATCCCGGATTCCTTTTCACGTGTCCGATGGGTCTGCGGCGCCCCTTGCCCGCGGCGGGTTACTCGTCGGGTGGCCTGGGTTCGCTACGCACGCGGTTGGACGGCGGATCAGCGGGAAACGGCGACGACGGGGTGCTGCGCTGGGGGTTGCGCGGGGTGCGGCGGGGCTTGAGCACCATCGGGCGCTTCGTGATCGGCGGAGCCGCGGGATAGGCCGGACCGCGCGGCGCCTCGTGCGGTCCGGGCCGGTTCCGGGGCTCCTGGCGATCGGAGTCGGCGGCGCCTTGCTCCGGCGCTGGGCCATCACTCGGTGCGGCCGCTGTGGCGGGTGCGCCCGCCGCTGCGGCAGGTTCGCCCTCGTCGCTGGTCGGGTCGCCCGGCGGCAGATCGTGCACGAACCCGTCGGGGTCCTCGCCAGGCCCGGCGAACAGGGCGGGCGGTTCCCCGGGCTCGCCCGCAGCGGCGGTCTCGGGCGGTCCTGCGCCGGGCGGGGGCTCGGCCGGCGGGGAGCCGGCGGCACGCTTGATGGGGTTCTCGGCGGCTCCGGGCATGCGCCTGGGGAGTTCGGGCGCGCCCCGGTCGGCGGGGGCCTCGGCTGCGGGTGCCGGTGCGGGATCACCGGCGGATCCGGCCTCGCCGGAGGCGTCCGCGGGCTCTGCCGGTGCCGGCGGCTCCGGCGGCTGCCATGCCGCCGCGGCGGTACCGACCGGTGCGGCAGCGCCGGCACGGGCCTGCCCGGAGCCGGTACCCGCCTCGTGGGGTTCCGCGTGTTCGCCGGATTGCCCGGGTTGCACAGGTGCCGCCGTTTCCGCCGGCTCCGCCCGGCCGCGGGTGGCACCTGCGGTATCGGCGGGCCCGCCGGCCGCGAGACCGGCAGCTGCGGTGGCGGAGGCAGCGGTCCGGGCCTCGCCACCCGGTGCCGTTTCGGCCGCTACCGGCTCGGCCTGCCCTGCCGAGGCCCTATCCGTCCGGTCGGTGCCGTCGGCCGCGGTCGGCGATACCGCTGGCGGCTCGGTGGCCTCGGTGGCGGGGGCCGGGCCCTCGGCGGCGGGGGCCGCAGGCGCCGAGCGGACTTCGGCGGAATCCCAGTTGCCGGGACCGGTGCCGGTCCGGGCGCCGGGCTCGCCGCCCGCGCCCTGATCGGCGGTTGCGGCCGGCCGCGGTTCGGCGGCCGCCACTGCGGGGCGGTCGGCAGCGCTGCCCGGAATCTCGTCGGCACGCGGCAGGTCGGCGGCCGTCGGCATACCGAGCGCGGGGAAACCGGTCGGATCCGCTGCAGCCGGTTCGCCCGCCGCCCGGGAGTCGGCGCCGGCCGGCGTATCGGCCGCCGCAGTGTCACCGACCGCGGTGTCGTCGACCGCGGTGGCCGATTCGGCCGCGCTCGGCTCGCCGCCGTCGTTGGCGGGCCGCGCAACGGGCGGGCCGCTACCGGCGTGCTGCGGCTGCTGCTGTCCCTCCGGCCCCGGCTGTTCCCGCTCCTGCTCCTGCTGCGCCGGCTCCCGCTCGTGTTGCGGCTCGGAGTCGGCCGGCGCTGCCGCGGCGTTCGGCCACAGCGGTGCGGCGGCGCCGGTGCTTTCGGCGCTGTCTGCGGTTTCGGTCGCTCCGGCGGCCTCGGCGGCGGCACCCGGTTCGGCGTCCGCCGTTGGCTCGGCGGGCTGGTCGGCGGCTGCCGCAGGGGCGTCCGCGCCGGTGGTCCCCGGGGCCCGCTCAGGTTCGTCGTCGCCACCACCGTCGCCGTCGCGCTGCGCCCCGGCTCGGGTGCTGTTGCGCTGCGCGGCGGCGGTCTCGCGGCGGCGGGCCAGGAACCCGGGGCGCCTGCGGTCCTCCGCGGACTGCGGCGGCTCGGGCGGATCGGGCCGGGTGGGGCGCTCCGGCCGAGCCGGGCGCTCGTGCGGTTCGGGCCGGGGCGTGTACAGGCCGGACCCGCGCAGGTCCGGGGCCTCGGTTTCGCCGGGCCGCTGCGCTCCTTCGCCGCCGGATTCCAACGGGCCGTGTGCGCCGTTGGCCGCGAAGGTGAGCGGTTCGGTGGCCGGTGCTTCGCCGTGCGGCACGGTCTCGGGCTCCGCTGCCCGGGGCTCGGTGCCGTGCCGGCCGGGGGCGGCCGCTGCGGGCGGCGGCTCGGTGGCGGGACCGGTGTCGGGCTCGGGGCGCCGCTGCTCGCGCGGGCGGCGGGGGCCGGTCCCCGGGATCTCCCCGCGCAGATGCATCACCACCCACAGGAAGAGCCGGAACGCCACCAGCAGCGCCAGCCACGGTGCCACCGCCGCCACCACGACGGCGAAGCCGGGCACCAGCACGATGTCGCCGGCATGCAGCGCGCTCGTGCCCGCAGCCAGTGCCAGCAGTGCGAGGATGAGGGCGTCGACCCACAACCGGCGCGAGCGCGGCGCCGTACGCAGCACATAACTCGTCCAGAACGCCATCAGGACCAGCAGCGTGAACGCCGCCGGATAGAGATGGGCGTATCGGGCATTGATGTTCCCCTGCACGGCGATCTGGTAAATGCCGTTGTAGGAGAGCAGCACAGCGCAGCCCGCGATCACCAGGACACCCAGGCCGGTGAACAGGACGGCGGCGACCGGGGGTCCGGAGCGCGGCGGTTCGGCGGTAGCGCGCGCACCTGGGGTTTTGGAGGAGCTTTTAACGGCCATGGTGCGCAGCAGCGTAGCCCAGCGAACGCGGCGAACACGAGGTACCGCCCGAAACCGGCCGCGGGCCGCTGCGGCGATGCGGGTGGCGCAATGCGAATTCGACCGGTTCGACGGTGGTGAGCGGCCGGGCGATCACGGATCGGCAGCCGCAGCGCAGCTTGGGATGCGATTTTCCGGGACGGCGTCGCCGAATTGCGGATGCCCAATTCTTGCCGGTATCGGGTTCCGCTATTTCGCGCAACACGGGCGCGCGCCGCCGCCCGGGGCGGTCCGGATGTGGATAGGGCACCCGTGGAAACCGGGTGAACCGCTAGGCTGGGCGGTGTGAGTCTGCGCTTCTATGACACCAGTGCCCGCCAGGTCCGCGACTTCACACCCCTGCGCGAGGGGCGTGCGTCGCTGTACCTGTGTGGCGCCACGGTGCAGGCGCCGCCGCACATCGGCCACATCCGCTCCGGCGTGAACTTCGACATCCTGCGCCGGTGGCTGGAGTACCGCGGCTACCAGGTCACGCTGTGCCGCAACGTCACCGACATCGACGACAAGATCATCAACGTCGCCGCCGCCGAGAACACCGAGTGGTGGGAGATCGCCGAACGCAACCAGCGCGCGTTCACCTCCGCCTACGACATCCTCGGCTGCCTGCCGCCCTCCGTCGAACCCCGCGCCACCGGCCACATCCCCGAGATGATCGAGCTCATCGGCCGCCTCATCGAGCGCGGCCACGCCTATCCGGCCGGCGACGGCTCCGGCGACGTCTACTTCGACGTCTGCTCGTTCCCGGATTACGGCGCGCTGTCCAACCAGCGGACCGACCAGATGCGCGGCGCCGGCGATACCGACGACGACTCCGGCAAACGCGATCCGCGCGACTTCGCGCTTTGGAAAGGCGCCCGCCCCGGCGAACCCGACTGGCCAACCCCGTGGGGGCGCGGCCGGCCGGGATGGCACCTGGAGTGCTCGGCCATGGCCACCCGGTACCTCGGCCGCTCCTTCGACATCCACGGCGGCGGGCTCGACCTCGTCTTCCCGCACCACGAAAACGAGATCGCCCAGTCCAAGGCCGCCGGCGACGGCTTTGCCCAGTACTGGCTGCACAACGGGCTGCTCACCATGAGCGGCGAGAAAATGAGCAAGTCGCTCGGCAACTCGCTGCTCATCCCGCACATGGTGCGCAAGGTGCGCCCGGTCGAACTCCGCTACTACCTGGCGCAGGCGCACTACCGCTCCGTCATCGACTACTCCGACGAAGCGCTGCACGAGGCCGCGGCCGCCTACCAGCGCATCGAGGGCTTCCTGACCCGCGCAGCCGAGGTCGTGGGCGCCACCGACCCCGCGCCGCAGGTGCCCGATCAGTTTGCCGCGGCGATCGACGACGACCTCGGTGTCTCCCAGGCGCTCGCCGTCGTGCACGGCCAGGTTCGCGATGGCAACACCGCCATCACCGAGGGCGCCAAGGAGCGGATCGCCGAACTCGCCGCCCGGGTGCGCGCAATGATGGGCGTCCTGGGGCTCGACCCCCAGTCCGAAACCTGGGCGGGCACCGGCGACTCCGGGCTGAGCGACGTCGTCGACTCGCTGGTCGCGGTCGCCCTCGACCAGCGCCAGGCGGCACGCCAGCGCAAGGACTATGCGGCGGCCGATGCGATCCGCGATCAACTGCTCGCCGCCGGCATCGTGGTCGAGGACACCCCGCGCGGGCCGCGCTGGGAACTGCGGCGCGGCTGACTCCCCCGGGCGGTGGCGGCGCAGCCACCGCCGATGGCGCAGACACTCGTCACCATGGGCGACCATGGGGGTAGGCCGCGGACAATAACCGATCGCGCACCGCGCCGCGGCCCCGCACCGGCGACACGGGTTCGGCGCCGGCGGGACCGGCCGGTACCGCAGCAGGTCCATCAAGGCCCGTAGCACGCCGCCGCGTCCGCACGGGCGCCCCTGGTGGCCGGGTCGCCCGGGTGCGGGCAACGGGCCAACGGCGGGGCGGCACCACGGCGGGGTAGCGGCTCGGGCAGGGCCTGCGGGCGGCGCGCGCCACCAGAAGCGGCAACCGAAGGATGAGGACGGCAGCCATGCCGGCGAAGAAGAGCAAGAAGGGCCCCACGAAGGGCAGCGGCGGCAAGGGGAAACGCTCCCTTGAGGGCAAGAAGGGCACCCCTCCCGCCGAGGAACGGCACTGGTACGCCAGGAAGAAGCGTCCGGCCGCGGACTCGGCGAAGCCGGGCGCTGCCGCGTCTACCCGCCGGAGTGACGGCGGCAAGAGCGGGGGTGGCGACAAGGGCGGTGCCCAGCCCCAGGCCACCCGCCCGGGCACGGGCAGTGTGGCGGGCGCCAACGGGCCCGGCCTGCTCGTCGGCCGCAACCCGGTGATCGAGGCGCTGCGCGCGGGCCTGCCCGCCACGCGGCTGTTCGTTGCCAACAGCCTGGACGCCGACGAACGGGTCACCGAGGCCGCGCGCCTGGCGGGCGAGGCCGGCCTCGACATCCGCGAGGTCCCGAAGTCGGAACTGGACCGGCGCTGCGACAGCCAAGGCCAGCCGGGCGCCGCACACCAGGGGATGGCGCTGCAGACGCGCCCGTACCGCTACTGGGATCCGGCCGACATGCTCGACGCCGCCCGGGCCACCGCCCGCGAGTCCGGCGCCGCGCCGCTCATCGTGGCGCTCGACGGGGTCACCGACCCGCACAACCTGGGCGCCGTTGCCCGTTCCGCGGCGGCTTTCGGCGCACACGGCCTGCTGATCCCCGAACGCCGCGCCGCCAGTGTGGGCATCGCCGCCTGGAAGACCTCCGCGGGCACCCTGGCCCGGCTCCCCGTCGCCCAGGCCACCAACCTCACGCGCACCCTGCAGGCCTACAAGAGCACGGGCGTGTTCGTGGCAGGCCTCGACGGCGACGGCGAAACCTCCCTGGATGCCATGGATGTGGCGACCGACCCGCTCGTCATCGTCACCGGCTCCGAGGGCAAGGGCCTGTCGCGCCTGGTCCGCGAAACCTGCGACCAGGTGGCGCGCATCCCCATCAGCGGAGCCGAGTCCCTCAACGCCTCGGTCGCCACCGGCGTCGCCCTCTACGAGGTCACCCGCCGCCGATCCGCGCCCGGGCATTGATCCAAACCCGGTAGCATGCCATTGTGCGCCCCAGCCAACACTGGGGACCGCACCAGCCGACGTAGCTCAATAGGCAGAGCAATCGCCTTGTAAGCGATAGGTTAGGGGTTCGATTCCCCTCGTCGGCTCCAATAGCGCCCGAACCCGCAGGTCAGGGCAGCAACCACAACGGCCGCCCGGCACCCGCCGGACGGCCGTTGCACATTCATTACACATTGGTCAGGCAGCGCGCTTCCGCTCAGCCTCCGTCAGCTTGGCCAGGTGTTCAGTTCGCTTGACTGTGAGAGCGTCCGCCACCTCGTCCAACCGGTCCGGCCAGAGATGCCCGTAGGTGTCGAGGGTGATGCTGGGCTTGCGGTGCCCGAGCATGGTTTGTACTACGTAGACGTCCGCCCCCGCCGCGATGGCGAGAGAGGCAGCGGTGTGCCGAAGCTTGTGCGGCGTCAGTCCGCGCCCGCCGAGGCCGGCGGTTTGGACGGCTTTGTTGAAGTTGCGGGGACGCCAGTTGCGGAGCCATATCGGCCCGCCGCGTGGAGCGGTGAACAGCAGGTCGTCCGCCGAACGGTCGCCGACGAGTGCGCCCAGCTCGGCGACGAGGAAGGCCGGAATGGGCACCGACCGGACTTCTCCTTTCTTGGGCAGACCGAGCGTCAGCTTGCCCTTGTTGTCCTTGTATGCACGGTCGATGTGCGCTCGGCGGTTGTCCAGGTTCAGCCGCCCTACGGTCAGCGCCGACGCTTCGGACCAGCGAAGACCCGTGTAGGCGAGGAAGCGGACGAGCGTCGCGTGTTTGCCGGAAGCCAGGGCGAGCCGTTCCACGTCCACATGCGACAGGTAGACGTGACCGCGCGGCGGCAGCTTGGGCAGCGGTACGCCGCGCGCCGGGTTGC
Source organism: Streptomonospora sediminis (assembly GCF_054778995.1). Classification (NCBI taxonomy): domain Bacteria; kingdom Bacillati; phylum Actinomycetota; class Actinomycetes; order Streptosporangiales; family Nocardiopsidaceae; genus Streptomonospora; species Streptomonospora sediminis. Next base: position 240,351 of record NZ_BAAGYZ010000005.1, on the reverse strand, counting down.
GGGTGACGAACTCGCTCTTGACCGCCCATTCCAGGACCGAGAGCAAGACCAGGTGGACACCCCGGATGGTCGCAGCGCCGATCGGCTTGTCGCCGCCCTTGCGGGGTTCGGTTTGGAGCGTGAGCACCCAGTCCGCCACGTCCTGATAGCGCACTGCCGAAACACGGACGCCACCCCAGCGCGGGAGGACATAGTTGTCCAAGTGGTCGCGGTAGAGATTGCGCGAGCCCTCTTCGAGGTCGGTCTTGGACTTCCACCAGGATTCGGCGACAGTGCCAACGCGGATCTTTGCGAGTGCGGGATCCCGGTAGGCGCCTTCCGAGAGCTGGCTTTCCATCTCGGTTTGCCGAGCCTCCGCTGAGGTCTTCTTCTTGAACGTCCCTGCACTCTTCTGCTGTCCTTCCGGATCGTAGTACCGGACGTGCCAGCGTGCGGGCGGGGTACGCTTCTCTGCCTTTGCTTTGGCGACCGCTTCGCGGTACGCCTTGTTTCTCTGACGGTCGTAGACCCAAGCCCTAGCCACCGTGCACCTTCCCTTCTACGCGACGACTCAGGGCTGCTTGAGGACCCACGTGCGGACTTCGGCAGGGACGTACCGGATGTGCCGTCCGATGCGGTGTGAGGGCGGACCGACCTCCGTGTACCGCCACTGGTACAGCGTCTTTACAGGAACGCCGAGAAACCCGGCAGCATCCTTCACCGACCACAGCCGCTCTCCCCGGTAGGCTTCTGTCTTTTCGCGAACGGTCGCGTCGGTCATGCGGCCCTTTCTGCGGTTGCCGGAAGATCGTCGGGTCGGTGTTGCCGAACGGCGTCGAGCTGGGTGCGGCGTTTGAGGGCTTCGCCGACCGCGCGGAGTAGGCGGTGTTCGCGTGGCGGGACGTCGGGGTCGGTCGGGCGGGCGAGTTCCCAGGCGTGGTTGTCGGAGGACACCGAGGCGAGTGCGGGAGCGGCGTTGGCGGCCTGGCCCTCGTCGGGGTCGGCGTCGGGATCCACGCCCAGCGTGTCCAGGACCCAGCGCAGCCGGTCCGCTTTGTGATCGGCGACGGTCTTTCCCGACCACTTGCGCGAGACCAGCACCCGGCGTCCGGCGTAGCCGAGGTGTTCGCGGCGGTGGGCTTTGGAGCGGCAGAACCCCGGCACCATCCCGGCTTTGGCGTTGTCGGGTTGGATGCCGTAGCGCAGCCAGTTCGCGCAGCGCGGGGAGCAGGGTTCGAACCGCAGCGCTTCCACGAGGCGGTCAACGTGGCGGTGTTGGGTGTCGGTGGTGACCTCGTGGCATTCAGCGATGTCCTTGGTCAGGTACTTCGCGAGGTAGCGCACGCACCGGTCGGCATCCGGACTACCGGCCACAACGCCTTTCGCGTCCACCTGCGACCCGAAGCGCACGACGTGCATGGGTTCGGCCGCAGGGTCGGCGTCCAGGGCGTCCAGCGCCTCGTCCCACGACGGCAGTACCTCACCGGTCGCCGTGTCGACGTAGTTCCCGGTGCCCTCGTCCCAGACGGGCAGGTTTCCGCTCTCATAGACCGCCTCGTCGGCGTTGGGCCACCACACCTGGTGGTAGGTGGCCGCGGCGATCTGGCGCAGCTCGGCGCGCGGGATGGTGCCGCGGGTGGCCATGTGCAGGTGCGGCGCCAACCTGCGTTGCGGTTCCACGGTGGCGAAGTACTGCACATCGAAGCCGGCGACACGGCGGAGGTTCTGCACGAACCGGTCGATGAGCTTGGAGAAGTGCAGCGCGTCCCGAGCCGCCCGCCGGTAGTCATAGGTCGACGGGTCCACCGGGGTCCCGTCCGACTTCACGCGCCCGTAGGTGTCGCAGGTCAGCGTGACGAACAGCGACGGCCGGAAGGTCTTGCCGGTCGCCGGATCCTCGTAGGCACGGCCCACAGTCGTTTTCGCCATCTGCCGCTTGGGCAGGTCCGGCGCGTCCTGGCGCCGCCGTGTGGAGCGCACCCGCCGGGACGTGGCCGACGAGGAGGACGCGCCACGGGAGACCGACCCCCGCATACCCGAGGCGGAGATCTCCGCATCCAGGTCCGCGATGGCCGCATCGAGTTCGGCGACCTGATCGGGGTCGGCACCGCCGGCCCTCACCAGAGCGTCCCGTTGCGCGGTGACCATGGCCCGCTGTTCCACCCACGCCCGCTGCACATCGGAGGGATCATCGGGTTCCACGGTCGGGTCTTCGGCGAGGTGCCAGCCTTCCTCGCACTGGCTGCGCCGGATGGAGCGCTTGCGCTTGGCACACGCCGGGCACCGCGATTCCAGCGTGGACCCGCACGGAACATCCACGATCTCGGTTGATCCCGTGGTGATGTCGGTGCGGCGCAGCGATACGGGCCGGATGCAGACCCCTTTGTCGGCCGCGATCTGCTCGGCGACCTCACGCGCCAAGGGTTGGGCTTGGCGTTCGGCCCGGGTGGTCTTGCCGGTCGGGGTCGGCATCAGCCCACCCCCGCAGCGTCGGCGGCCATGGCGTCGATGTCGGTATCGGAGACGAAGGCCGCCCGCACCCGCGCCGGGACCGGGGAGCCTTCCAGCTTCACGAACGCTACCCCCGGCAGTTCCGGCGCGATCAGGTGGGCGTTGGCGCCGCGGTCCCGGGCACCTTCACCGAGGACCATGTCGACCTGGGAGGCCTCGTCGAGCCGGAGCGCGATCTTGTCCGGGAAGAGGTTGCGCAGGTTCATGACCTCTTTGCGCGGATCCTGCAGCGCGGCCAGCACGCAGAACCCCACCGAGCGGCCCTGACTCGTCAGCGTCGCGATCGCGTTCTCCGCGCGGCGGCGCACGTCGCGGTCGGGGTGGTAGGCGGTCAGGAACGCGACCTCGTCCAGGACCACCACCGTGAACGGATCCTGCACCGAGGGGACATGCACCCGTTGGGTGCCCGCGTAACGCTGCGCGCGTTCCTGCATCGCCCCGACCGCGGCTTCGAGCAGCTCCACCGCCGATTCCCCGTCATCGGCATACCGGGCGAACAGGGCCCGCCCGTAGGACAGCTCCATCCGCTTGGGATCGATCGCCCACACCTGCGCGATCCCCTCGTGAATGGCCGGGACCATGGCGCGGATGGCCGACCACAGCACCGAGCCTTTGCCCGAGCCCGTGACGCCCACGGTCAGCACGTGGGTGGCGTGCAGCCGCAGGTGCCACGGTCGGCCGTCCTCGCACCGGCCCACGGGCAGCGCGGCCAAGTCCACGTCCCGGGGGTCATCAGGCACCGGGAGCGCGTCGATCGGGTCGGCCAGCATGTCCCGCCGGGGGAACTCCAAGACGAGATCCCGCGGCCCGCGCACCTCCACCCGGCACGACGGGGCACCGAACCCGTGCGCCAGCTCGGTTACGCGGTTCTCGAACTCGGATGGGGCGGTGCCGGCCACCAGCTTCACCCGCACCCGATCCGCCCACGCCGAGCAGATCACGCCCCGGATCTGGGGCAGGTACTGCCGCTCAAGGTAAGACTCGGCCAGCCCGGAGACCACCAGCACGGGTTGCCAGTGCCGCCGGTAGACCCAGAACCGGCGCCAGGTCGCCAGCACCCGCAGCGCCACATGCACCGTGAACGTCTCCGGCCAGCGGCGCCACCACACCAGCAACCCGACATCGACCACCGTCCACAGCACGCCGAGACCGACCCACCCGAAGAGGACGTAGGCAGTCGCCGAGGCAACGACAGCACCCATGGTGATGGGGAACTGGAGGGGCAGCAGCACCAGCATCCGCAGGAACCGCCACAGCCACCCGGTGAGGATGAAGAACCCCGGCGTCTCCACAACCGGGGTCGTGAAGCGGATGGTCTGGGCCGGAACCGGCGCGGTCGGCTGGACCTGGGTGGCGCCCGCCTTGGAGTTGCGCAGCATCACCGCTCACCTCCGATCCCGGCATCAGCGCGGGCGGCGGCCAGGTCGGCCCGTGCCTGATCGGCCACCGCACGGGTTTCGGTATCGGTGGTCTGGGCGGCGATGCGGTCGAGGATGGATGACTTCCACGCCAGCAGGCCCGCATCCGGGGACGGCCGACCGGAGTCGAAGACGGCGGTGCGGTGGGCGCGCAGGGCGTCCATGAACGCGGTGATCTCGCGGATGCTGACCCGCGCAGGCTGATCGGACATACTGGGAACACACCTCTTCCAGGGATTTCACAGGTCTCGCAGGGGGTTGAAGGGGCGGCCGAAGGTGTTGGCGCACCAGGCCGCCCCGTTTACGTCTCCGGCGTTGTCAGGCCGCATCCTTGGCGCCCGCACCGGAGGCGGCACCGGCGGGTGCCTTGCGCGAGGCCGAGCCGCCGGGGGTTTTCACATCCCGAGCGCGCAGCGAGTAGGCCACGCGGGGACGGCGCCCGGAGTCGTCCACGTAGGGCACGACCGTCATCGCCTCGAACTCGATCGGCCGAAACGGCAGCCCCGGCACCTCGTCGGGCAGGGTCGGGCAGTGCTCGGCGGCCACCTTCACCTTCACGCTCTTGGCCTTGCCGCGGGCTTCGGGATCGGCGTCGATCACATCCACCGCCCACAGCGGAAGCCCGGTGTTCTTGTCGAGCTGGGGCCGCTTGGTCTCGAAATCGGTGATCGGCTCCACTCCCAGCGCGTAAGCACCGTGCGGGAACACCGTCCCGAACTCCGCCGGCAGACCACCCTGAATCGCCATGCTTGCACCTCTCTACGGCCCGGTGACCGGGGCCGGACATACGAAAGCGTGTGGGCCATCGCCCCTTCCAGAACAGGAAGGCCATCGCGATAACCCACACGCTAACCCGTACTTTTAGTTTTGTCTAGTACTTCAAGTGTTAGTTGGTACTTAGAGTGCGCCCGCCCGTCTGGCCAGCCCTTGCAGGGCAGGTCCCGGGGGATCTTGGATGGTGAGAAGGTCACCGAGCGTCTGCCGTACCAGCGGATGGCTGCGCACCTGCTCAGGCGTGATCTGCTCGGCCCGCTCCAGAGCCGAGACGGCCGAATCCGCACTGCGCCGCTGAAGGTGGGCACGCGCCACATCGATGAGGAACCGCCCCTGCCGCTCCGACGACAGCCCCGAGGTATCGACCCCGTCAGCGGCCCGCAAGGCCACCCCGGCATCTCCGAGTTCTACGGCGACCGCGACTTCGTGCAGGGACACGTTGGTCGGCCCGAACTCGGTGTTGTAGTCGTTGCGGTCACCGCCCAGGCGTTCAGCCACCGAGCGAGCCTGCGCAATGTGCCGGTAGGCGGTGGTCGCCTCGTTGCGCCGAGCGGCACCGACAGCGCGTTGCAGGGTCAGTGCCCCGAAGAGCGACATGGCTTCGCGGTCGCCCTGGTCGGCCAAAGGCGAGAGAGCTTCGCAGGAAGTGCCGGCGGTCGCTTCCACCTGTTCGTAGTAACTCGCACCTTGGAAGGTCAGGCACAGCCGAAACTCACCCGCGGCCATCAGCAAGGGCTCATCCGCCCGTTCGGCCGCCGTGATCGCCCGATCAGCCGCGATCCAGGCTGCCTCGTACTCGCCCAGTTTGGTCAGCGCCGAGGAGCATGACTGATAGGTGGCGTTGAGCAGCCGGAACAAGGGGATGCGTTCACCGTTGGGGACCGAACGCGCCGCGGCCTCCAACTCGGGCACGAGAGCCTCTAGGAGTTCCGTCAACTCCACGTACCGGCTCGAATGGGTCAGGTCCCATGCGTCGTCCACCTGTTGGCGCAACCCATCCACATCGGGACTGACACCTCCGCCGGTGCCGAGGATGGCGCTTAGCGCGTGAGCACGGCTCAGAACCAGGCGGAGGCGACTACTACCGGGCGCCTCTTCGGCGGACGCGGCGACGATCGGCGACTCAGCGGCCAGCTCCGAGAGCGGCACTTCCAGGACGTCGGCGACGGCTTCCAGCACCGACATGCGATCGATACGGCGCACGCCCCGCTCGACCTGGGAGACCCAGGCTTCCGAGCGGTCGACGAGGCCGGCGAACTCCCGTTGCGAGAGCCCGCGCCGCTTGCGGTGCTGGGCGATCTTGCGCCCGAGCGCCTTCTGATACTCGTTGCTCACCCGGTAACTCCCTTGGCGTCCTGCACCGTCAGGAAGTCCACCTCGACGGATGCGAGGTACTGGCCGCGTGCATCGAGGAACCGCTTCACGTGCGGTTGCTCCTCGTGACTGTCGAAGGCGTCCCGGTCGCGGTACAGCTCGTAGAAGTACCGCTCCAGCGGCTTGTCCTCCACTCGGTGCACCGCGTAGACGAGCGTGCCCGGTTCACTCTCGCGGATCTGCGGCAGCGTCTCCGCCACCAGGGCATCGAAGCCTGACCCGCTCTCCTCGTCCTTCAGCGTGAACCGCACCGCCAGTCCGAACATGGCGTCTCCTCACCTCACGTCGACATCACTAGTCGCACTAATTGTCTTCCAAACGTAGTGCAAGTACCAGGCACCTAATGTACGGTAGCCGTACTTATAGTACTAGTCATGCAGCTCATTGTCTTGTGATCTGCCGAACTCACCGAGGTGAGGCGTATGACCCTCCACCCCAACGACGCCGACCGCCCCCGAGTCGCCGCCTGCCGCTGGTTCCCCGGTTCAAGGTCATCCGTACGCGAGGTCCGCCGGTTCATCGCCAACCGCCTCCAGGACTGCCCCGCCACCGACGACGCCGTCCTTGTGGCTAGCGAACTCGCCACCAACGCCATCCAGCACACCGAGTCGGGCACCTGGACGACCGGCTTCCTCGTCATGCTTGAGCACACCGACGACGAGGGAGTCCTGATCACCGTCCACGACGCTGGCGCCACTACCTGCACGCCCTACATAGCCGAGTTCAACCCCGACACCGGGAACGGCCGCGGCCTGAGCCTGGTCAACGCCGTCGCCAAGAGCTGGGGAAGCCAAGGAGGACCGGCCGAGCGCATGACCTGGTGCAGCGTGCAGTGCCACTAGCGGATCCGTTGACGGCATCAGCACGGCGGCTCTAAAAAGGAAATGAGGACGTGCCTTCCACTGAAGAGCAGGCATATGTCAATAGATTAACCCGGCCGGTATCAATATAGGTGTCGAATTAAATCAACGGTTTTCTTGTGATTTGGATTCCTCAGTTCAATCTTGCCGGTCGAATTGGCATATAGTGTGGTGACATCCCATTCCATGCCTGGCCCCCGAGTCCAAGGCGTCAATCTGACGTCGAATCGCTGCTCTATCTGTCTATATGACCACTGAATTGACTCAAGCTGCTCAATAGGCTGCCGTATTCCGTGGTTAGAAACCAGATAGACTAATGTCCATGCATCTGGATGTTTGCGAACCTCCCACATGGTCGCCGATAGTGCACCGAAGGTGCGACTGTAACCTTTATAATCCTGCCAGCCAATAGGTCCATGGCCATAGGAAGAAAGAAATTCGTGCGCCCATTGCTTGGCCTGCTGCTTACTCAAGTTGGGGCTTGCTACCTTGCAAAGCAGACCTAGGCATACTCTACTCTTGCTGCTTGTAAGAATGAAAGCAAGATCGTTGTTGGTATCGTCATAAGTGGAATCGCGCTTCTTCCCGTATGTCGCCTGCAAATCCATAAGGTAGTACGGGCCGACATCCGACATTAGCGTCATTTTGTTAGTTGTTTCCATCAAACGCTCAATGAGTCCAGCTCTTCGAGCTAATGAGTGAATATCACGAAGTACAGGTATGAAACCGACTCCCGCGGACCCGCCTTCACTCAAAATCTTCATTGCGCACCGGTATCCAGCATCGGTATTCAATACGCTATCCGCGTCGTCGATACAGAATAGTATTCCAGGGCCTCGCCTTCCTAGTATTTCGTACCCTCCCACTGAATTTCTGGCATCAACTATGTCGGCTACCCTGAATAAGTTGGTCAGCGCCTCCTCATTGTTTGTGGCTATCCAGTCCGGCGGGCTTAGGGAATTGAATATTTCGCCGTACTCGCGAGAATCGCCGCAAGTTGACGGAATAATGAAAAACTTTCCCGACCTAAGCGCCTCATACATGATAACTGAGAGAGTATTGGTTTTGCCCTCGCCTTCGTTTCCGAGTACTAATCCGGATTTAACCCCAGTTTCGTCATGTAGTTTCCACGAGCAGTCTTCCCCGGTGATGAGGTCGCGGGCAATACTTATCGTTCCGTGTGCGGAGTCATAGGTCGGCGATTCAGGGATTCCTGGGTTTACCTCCTCTTCAGCTATGCTTCGCCGAGACTCCTCAATCTCACGCCGTACCGAAGAGGTCTCATCAACGACGTTAAAAAAATGACTTTTCGAAGGACGGTCGCGAAGAACGAATTCTGGTGGGCGCCGCACCTCCGGAGCTTCATCGCCAAATATTCTTAATTGGATATCGGCGCTCTCTGCGAGTGTTGAGAACATGTCGTGCCCTGATTGGTAAGCCCATCCCTCCAATCCCGATGTCTTAACTTCATGCTTTTCTTTATCAAAGTTCACCGTGCTGCGAGAAATGAAGTGGCTTCTTAGAAATTCCGGTTGCACGCGGGAGTAGAATCTAGCCAGGCCATACCAACCGTCAAGATGTACATTGGCTAGGCGGAAGCCAGTTTCTCGCATTTTCTGCATAGCCCCAGTTGGAGACTTTGCATTCCACTCAATAAGCATTTTATTGTAATGCGGTTGGAAGTGGGATATCAAAGCATGTTCGATTAAGTCCACGGATGTTTTTAGTACTCCGCCTTCCATTTGGGCAAAGTTCTTATAGTAGCCAGTAAAGCTGGGGCCGTCTTCGGTGTCATCTATATGATCGTCGCTACTCCAATTTCTCTTGTTCAAAATCAACGGAGAAACAAATATGTCCCAATCTTCTCCTGCATGATCCTCGTACACCATCTGTAGCTTCTCGTGATTGGTGGTTCTTTCCCAGGCATTGCTGGATCCGTCGCCAAATGCTTGGCCGATGTACATAACCTCATGTCCTGCAATGCCCTTATCGGCACCCGACATCAATGAGGCAAGTGCCCAGGCATCTCCATGGATCAAATCACCGTCTACTCGCAACGAGAAGTACGCGCCGTCGGGATGAACATCTACTGACTCGGCCCTCCCGAGTCCATTCAGGTCCACTCCCAGAGGAAGGCGCTCGGATTCTCCATCTCCCGAACGCAAAGAAATTACCAAAGTAAGTATGTTATCGCTTATGTCTACTGTTTCTTTGAAAATTCTTATAGAAGGCCGACGGGAGATTATGTACCAATGGCACCCCTGGAGGGCTTGGGCCAATTCAGGAGAAGAAAACTTCCGTTGAAATACATGGTGGACGCGCAAGCTATATCCGAGTGTTCCTGCCATGGATCCATTCTAGTGAATGTGTCGCAGTTTTCCAATCCTTTGTCTGGTTGGCTTGGATCTCTTGGTAATTAGTTCACGTCCTTTAGGAGGCTTTCCGGGTTGCCGAATTGGGCTGTATGAGATCAAGGCGACGGCGCTGCGCGCCGCCGTTCCCGGCTTGCCGTCCGCCGCTCGGGCTGCGGGCTGGCGCCCGGTCCCGAGCGCGCGGACGGCCGCCGGGCGCCGGAGCACCGCGCGCCGACTGAATCCCATCCGTCCCTTGCGGTCGCGCCGTCGCCGGACCACGACAGCCGGAGCGCCGACAGGTTCGCACCGGAAACCGCCCTATGATCGCTGGCGTTCTGGGTCCCGAGGCACTCGGTCGCGCGACCCTGTCTGTCTCGGGTTGCCGGCACCGGCGCGACCGAGCGCCTCGGACCGGAACCGTGGTTGCCCGCCCCGGGGGTTGTTGGAGGCGAGGGCAGGGTTGCCGAAAGAATGGTGGTGCGCGGTTCCTGCCCCCGGCCGGTTCGCGGCAGGTCAGGGGCTCAGGTCGCGTTGCACATTCATTGCACACGGGAGCGAGAAGGCCCCGGAAACGGTGGGAACCGGTGAGACGGGATCGCCAGGTCAGCACGGGTCCGTGCGGTATCCGTCGTGGTCAGGGCGAGGCCCGGAGATAACGATAGGTTAGGGGTTCGATTCCCCTCGTCGGCTTCAATAACTCCTGACCTCGCAGGTCAGGGCGGCAACCACAACGGTCGTCCAGCACCCGCCGGACGGCCGTTGCGCGTTTATTGCACATTGGTCGGGCAGCGCGCTTCCGTTCAGCCGACGTCACCTTGGCCAGCCGGTCCGGCCGGAGATGACCGCAGGTGTCCCGCGTGATGTTGGGCTTGCGGTGCCCGAGCATTGTTCGGGCGACTTGGTGGACGTCCGCACCGGCGAGATCCGCCGCCTTAACGGCTTTGTCGAAGTTGCGTGGACGCCGGTTGCGCAGCCGCAACGGCCCGCCGCGCGGAGCGGTGGCCGGCAGGTCGTCCGCTGAACGTTCGCCGACGAGTGCGCCCGGCTCGGCGACGTGTCTCACACCGGGAGATTGCGGTACTCGGTCTCTTGCGCCGCGACTCCCGCGATGCTTTCGTAACTCCGGTCAGCGAGTGCCGCACACATCCATGCCGGTTTTTCGGCGTGGATTCGGTACCCCCGCGCGGCCGTTCGCCCTCCGGCGCCCCCCGCGTCCGCACCGCCTGCGGCCGGCGGTTTGAGGAGGGCAAGGACGCGTCCTTCGCCGGAGCGTCGCGCCGGTCGGTCGGCCTGACCTGTCGATACCCCCCATCGGTCCAGAAGCGAGAAACCGACGATGATGAAGTCGAAGTCCCTGCTCCTCGGTGCCGCGGGCGTCGCCGTGCTGCTCGCACCGGCCGTGCTGTACCCGCGGTTCGCCGCGGAGCCCGCCCAGGAGCAGGCGCACGCCGTGGCGAACGCGGAGCAGGCGGAGGCGGAGGCGTACCAGGAGAACACGTTCGAGAGACCCGCCGCGGGCAACCCGTACACACTCGGCCAGTGGGGCGAGGACGGCTGGAGCGCGCCCTGGTCCCTCGGCATGGACGAGCGGACCCGGATCGACGGCTCCGCCCCGGCGCACAGCGGCGGTCAGTCGCTGCGGGTGCGCTACCCGGAGGGCGGGGTCGGGCCCGAGGAATCCGGGGCGCAGGCACCCTTCGCGCTGGAGGCGGCGCGCGAGTACTACGTGTCCATGTGGATCAGGTTCGCCGAGGACTTCAGCTGGGGCACCACCGAGTACGCCGGCAAGGTCGGTATCGGCCTCGCGGGCGGCGACTGGTGTTCCGGCGGCCAGACCTGCGACGGCACGAACGGCTTCAGTTCCCGGTTCATCTGGCGGCGTGCGGACGGCGAGGCGGCGCTGTACTACTACCACATGGACAAGGAGGGCACCTACGGCGACTACGTGTCGCTGGAGCGGAACGGCTCCGTCGTCCACTGGCCCAAGGGCGAGTGGGTGAACATCGTGCAGCGGGTCAAGGTCAATACCGTCACCGACGGGCGGGCCAACCCCGATGGCGAGATCGAGGTCTTCTACAACGGCCGGTCCGCCGCCGAGGTGACCGGTCTGCGCTTCGTCACCAACGGCGACCAGGTGGACACGGCCTACTTCGACAGCTTCGCCGGCGGCGCCACCGCGGAGTTCGCCCCCCGGAACGACAGCTACATCTGGTACGACGACATCAAGGTCTCCACCGACCCGGCGGACATCTGCGAGCTTGCCCAGAGCTGTTCGTGACCCGTCCGCCGGCGAGCCGGGCGATCCCGCGCACAGCGACGAGCGCCAAGTCCACATCCGGCCGAACCACCGCAAGCCGCGGTCGCCGTGCGAACCGGCGTCGACCCATCGCAGGTTCCCCGGGTTCCGGCTGTCGGCGCAGGCGACCGCCGCGGCAACCGGTTGGCGTGTCTCGCCGGCGGGTGCGTCCGGCTCGGCAGGCCGCCCATCGGATGGCGGGGCCGCGGCTCGCCCCGGGATTGCGTCTGGAGCCCGGCTCGTGTGGACTGGCCCGCTGGGGCGGCGGCAGGCGGCTCCCTCCGATCGGGCAAGGAGTTGCAGTGGCGAAAGGAACGGGCAACGCGAGCAACCGGCCAGGCGGATTCGTATTCGTCTGGCTGCTGCTCGGTACGGCTTTGCTGATCACCGGCTTTAGGCAACTGGCCGATCCCTCGTCGGACAGTTGGAGTATCTGGATGGCGTTCATCTCCTCCGGAGTCTTCCTGGTCATGGGCTCCGGAGAATGGATTAGAGGCCGTCGGAGCGCAGGCTCCTTCGGTGAGGACGGGTCCGCCTCGTAGCCGGACGGCACGCGGCCGCTATTGACCCATCCGGTGTGCGGGGCGGGATCAGCGGTGCTGTGGGAGCCGGGCGACCGCGGCGAGGACCCATGCTTGTTCTGGGGGGATGTAGGAGTCGGCGGCCGCGACGGTTGCCGGGCTGGTGCTCCAGTCGCTGACGTGGACGAGGCCGGGCGGGTCGACCACCTCCAGGCCGGTGAGAAAACGGGCGATTTCCGTCCGGGAGCGCATGCGCACGGGCGTATTGGTGGACGCGTAGAACCGTTCAAGAGCCGCTGCGCGGTCGGGAGCGGTGTCTCCTTCGCCGTGGCTGATTGCGACACACGAACCGGCGGGCAGCCGGTCCAGGTAGCGGCGCACCAGGCCACGCGGGTCCTTGTCATCGGGCACGAAGTGCAGGACCGCGACCAGGAGCAGCCCGACCGGACGGTTGAGGTCGATGCGGGCGGTCAGTTCCGGATGGTCGAAAATGGCGTCGGGCTCGCGCATGTCCGCTTCGATGACGCCTGTGATCTCGGCGCGCTCGGCTAGCAGCGCTTGTGCATGCACCCGCACCACCGGGTCGTGGTCGACATAGACGACCCGGGCGCCGGGCCGTTGGCTGCGCGCGACCTCGTGGACGGGATTCTCGGCGGGCAGCCCCGAGCCGATGTCCAGGAATTGGTCGATGCCCTGCCGGGCCATGTGGCCGACGGCGTTGCCGAGGAACCGCCGGTTGGCGCGCGCCATTTGCCTTACCTCGGGGACCTGCTGAGCGATCTTCTCGGCGAGTTCGCGGTCCACCGCATGGTTGTTCTTTCCGCCGAGATAATGGTCGTAGAGCCGGGCTGCGCTGGCCACGGTCGGGACACCGATGGCCCCTTCCGGACCGGAGTTGGCGCTCATCGGAGATGCGGCTCCCGTCGGTCGATTAGTCGGGGGGCCCAACATTCTGCCCGACGAATGCCGACCGCCGTACCCCTGCTACCGAAACGATCCGCGGCCGCTTCCGGCCCTTGCGTGGGCGGTACCGGACCGGGCCCGCGCGCACGTCCCGGGCGCTGACGGCCGTGCCGCGTTGGCCTGCATCGGCCCGCGTTGGATCGGCGGCCCGGCGCTACTTCGCGCCCGTCCGCGAACCCAGGTGGATCCGGCCGCGGGTGGCCTTGTAGAGCATCCTGGGCACCAGCGAAACCGGAATGCCCGGGAGTTCACGCAATTGGCGCTCGTAGGAGCCGGGCCGACCGGCCGGGCGCTGCGCCGGCTCGGCGGTCGTGTGACCGGTGCCTTCGAGGAAGGCCCGTGCCTCAGCCGATCCCGCAACCGCCGAAACCGTGTGTCCGGTGGCGCGGTCGGCCGGCGGCCCGGCGGTGTGCTCCGCGGTCGGCGCAGGCGGGCCATCCGGCCGATCCTGGTCCGTGCCGGCAGGTGCCGTGGCCGGGCCGGCGTTCGCAGCGCCAATGGCGGAGCCGCGGTCGGGGTCGGAGGCGTCTTGTCCGGTCGGTTGCCCGGTCGGCGGCGCAGGCGGTGGCGTCCATTGCCGCGCCGGCGCCGGGGGTTCCGCCGCGGGCTCTTGGCGGAAGGGCTCCTGCGGTCCTGACGGGGCGGTCGGCCGCGCCGGCGCGGCCGACCGGGGCGCTTCGGGCGCAGACGAGTCGGATCCGGCCGGCCGGGACGTGTCGCTGTGCTGCTGCTGGGCCGGTGCGGTCTGACCGGTGGGAGCCGCCGCCTGTGCACCGGTGGGCGGGTGGGCATCGGTAGGCCGGTACCCGGCGGCGGGCGGCGCGGAGCGGCGTGTCGGCGGTTGCCGACCGGAAGGGTTCGCGCCGCTCGGTGTGCGTGCCGGGTCCCGTTCAGCCGCGCTGCCGGGCTGCTGCGGTCCGCTTGCGGGCCGCGGGTCGGGCCGGTGTCCGGTACCAGCGGGCCCGGACCGCCGGGGGTCGGCCGCAGGCTGTGCGGCGGCGGAGCCCGCTGCCGCGCCGGGCTGTTGGGGGCCGGTTGCGGGTCGGGCGGTTGCCGGGCCGGGAGACTGGTGCGGGCCGGTCGGTTGTCGGCGGCTCGGCTCGGGGGGTGCTTCGCTGGGCTGCTGGTACCGCTGGGTCGGCCGGTGTGTGGAGCCGGGCCGGTCGGTGCCGGTGGGTTGGCCGGCGTCGCTTGGCTGCCGGTTGTCTGCCGGTGGTTCCGCGGTGCGGGGGTATCCGGGAGCGCCGGAGGGCGGCAGGGGGAAGGTCTGCTCGTCCGGCTTGGGCGCGCCGGCGGCTCCGGGTTGCTGGGGGCCGGTGGAGGGGCGTGCGGGGTGGGTGGTGTCCGCGGCTCCGGGCCGTTGCGGGCCGCTGGCGGAGTGGGGCGGCTGGGGCGGCGCCGTCGATTCGCGGCCCTGTTGTGGCGAGTCCGGGGTTCGGGGAGCTTCGCCCGGCCGTGGGCCGGTCGCCGGGGCTGTCTCGGCGGGTTGGCGGGGCCCGGCCCCGGCCCCGGTTGCGGGGTGTTGCGGGTGGGGTTGTGCTGTTGCGCGGGAGCGGTTCAGCGGGGTGGTCTGGTCTTCGGGGCGGGGATCGCCGGAGTCCGCGGGTGGGCGGTAGCCCTGGGAACCCGGACCGGATCCGGGCTGCGCAGACCGGGGCTGCGCGGGGCCGCCGGTCTGTTGCGGCGCGCTCGGCCGGTCGGCCGGTTGGCCCGGTCCGGACTGCGGCGGGTTGGTGTGCCGCTGCTGCGGACCGGTCCCCGGCGCCGCACCGGGTTGTCCGGGACCGGGTTGTCCGGCACCCGGCTCCGGCCCGGTTGCCGGGCGCTGGGAACGGGGTTGTGCTGTTGCGGAGGAGCGGTTCAGCGGAGTGGTCTGATCCTCGGGGCGGGGTTCGCCGGTCCCCGCGGGTCGGCGGTACCCCCGGTCCGCGGCCCCGGAACCAGCACCGGCCCCGGCCCCGGCCTCGACATCAGCGCCGGCTGCGGCCCGGCCCGGTCCGGGCTGGGCGGCGCCGCCGGGCCGGTGCCCCGGCTGCTGGGGGCCGGTGGCGGGTCGGCCTGCGCCGGGGTGCGCCGGTCCGCCGGACCCCCACCCGCCGGGCTGTGCCGCCGCTCCGGACCGCGGCGCGCCCGGCGGCGGCTGCACCGGCTGCACCGGCCGCACCGGCTGTTGCGGTTCCGCCGGCCGTTGCGGCCGGCGCTGTCCGGGCTGAGCCGGGTCTTCAGGACGGCGCGGACCGGCTCCCTGCTGCGGTCCGGTCGCCGGTCGCCCGGACGCCGCCGCATCGCCCGGTCCCGGCCGCGCCGCGCCGCCTGTTCCCGCCGCGCCACTCTCCGGCAGCCGGTACGGGTTGCCGTCCGCGGCCTCGTGCGCGGTGGTGCCGCGCACAGGGGCGGGATGTCCGGTGCGTTCCGGGTACAGCGGGGCCTGCCCGCCCGCCTGCCGTTGGCCAGGACGCCGATCGTCCTGCTCGTAGCGGGCATAGGGCGGCGGCGGTGCGTCGAAGTCCGCGTAGGGAGAGGCGCCGTCCTCGGTGCCCTCCGGCGTGTTCGGTGCCGGAGGCTGCTCTCGCGGTTCTTGCGGACCCTGCGGACCTTGCTGCGGCGGGCGGTCGGCCATGGTCGGGCACTCCCGGGCGTCGGGTCGAGCGCGGCGCTGTCACCGCATCTCGGCAATCATCGTCACACGGATCGGGCCGTCGGGCCCGTCCCGCGGCGCCGGCCTCACAGCGACCGGCGCAGGCATTCCGCGGCGATCCGGGTCGCCGTCGCGTGCGTGGCGGCGGAGATGCGCGCCGGATCGACGCGCGTCCCCTCGGCCAAATGCCGGTCGAAGCCGAGGCGGACCACCTCCGCCCCGCTCTGGCGCAGGATCGCCGCCGAAGCCCGGTAGTCGAATGCGGGGTCCTGCCCGCGCGACTGCTCGGTGAAAACGACGACGATGCGGCGCGGCATCGACTCGGCTCCGTTGGTGGTCATCCAGTCGAACGCGCGCCCGATGCTCGCCGCCCCCTCGCGAGTGGAGGGCACCACGAGCACGTGGGCGTGCGCGCTCGCCTGCGCGGCGCGGTTGAGCCCGTCGGACACCTCGGCTGCGCGGTCGACGACCGTCAGCCCGAAGAACCGTGTCAGCGGCAGCACCGCGCTTTGGTAGGCGCCCGCGTCGAGCCGCCCTTGCGACATGTCCTCCTGCAGCCCCGGCAGCACCCACAGCCCTTCGCCTGCCGGCGCCAGGCACTGCGCGACCTCGTCGAAGGAGTCGGACTCGATGGCGGCGCCGGACAGCCCCGGGGCGTCGGAGTGCGCCACGCCCAGGCGCGGTCCCAGCCCGCTGTTGCCGGGGCCCAGGTCCAGCGCCAGGACCCGGTCGTAGCGGAAGTGCGCGAAGACGAGTGCAAGCAGCGCCGACACCGTGCTCTCGGCCGCCCAGCCCTGCGGCCGGCTCACCACGATCCGCCGACCGGTGGTGACGGACCGCTGCAGTTCCCGCCCCAGCGAGATCGGTGCCAGCACGTCCTCCGGCGGCCGGAACGGCCGCGCGGCGCCCCGGCCCACCCGGCGCAGCAGCGAATCGCCGTGCCGTGCCGGGCGGCCGCCGGCCGAGCCCGCCGGTCCCGCCGAGCGGTGCGGCGCGCTGTCGTGCATCGTCTGGCCTCCGGGAAGCATGTGCCGACGGGTCCCCGTCGGGTTGATGGTCAGAAGGTGTTGACGAGGCGCTCGAACGTGCCGAACGATCCGATCGCGACCGGGATCAGCGCCACCACCGCCACCGCCTCGAACCGGTTGGCGATGCGCCGCAGCCGCGCCCGGGTGTGTTCGGGCGGGTCGACGGCCAGCACCACCGCCGGGATGCACAGCACCGCGAGCAGCACCCCAGTCGCGGGCCACAGCGCCCAGGCCGACTGCTCGACCCAGGCCATCGCCAGCGCCATCACGATCACCAGCGCCGCCGCCATAAGTGGAGCCTTCTGCAGAATCAGCGGGAACAGCCGCGACCGGCTGCCCACGACGATGGCGAGCAGCCCGGCCAGCGCCGCCGTCCAGCCGTCCAGCTCCGTGGTCAGCCCTGCGCCGGCCACCGCCGCCGCGAGCGCAGCCGCGATCGTGGCGATGGTCATTGTGCGGTGGGCGCTGGCCAGTGCGGTCATGACGTCGGTGCGCGCCACCGCCGAGCCCGAGCCGCGCTGGTCGTCCAGCGTGGTCAGCCCGGACATACCCATGGCGAACCGCAGGATCAGGCTCAGCACGACCACGCAGACCATCGCGACCGCGGCGCCCCCTTGGGCGAGGTCCATACCGAATGCCGAGGTGCCGGCCCACACCGCTGTCAGCGCCAGCGTGACGGTGCCGCCGATGGTCCCGCCGCGCCCCAGCGGGGTTGTCAGTCCCAGACCGATCAGTACGGCTCCGGCGAGGGCCGCCAACCCGCACCACAGCGCCCAGCCCGGCAGGCCGTAGAGGCCCGTGCCGAACCACAGCGCCTCGCTGCCCAGCGCACCGCCCGCGATCGCCAGCGCGGTGCCCGCCGGTTCGCGCCAGGTCGCCGCCAGGGTCCAACCCAGCGCCACCAGTCCCATCGCCGCGCCGCCCAGCGCCGGCACCGCCGCGGCGCCTTCGGTCCCGGTCCATGCCAGGAAGCCGATGGCCAGGGCGAGTGCGGTGACCGCCCCGGTGGCGCTCCAGCGGGCGGCGGCGGGGGTCCACCGGCCGAGGTCGCCGTCGAGGACGTCACCCACCGCGTCCGGTACCTCGTGGACCACGGGAGCCGGGACGGGTTCGTCGACGCGCACCAGCCGCAGCACGTCGCCGTCGGCGACGCTGCGGTCGGACAGGGTGGAGTCGCCGTCGAGGTGGGCTCCGGCGGCGGTGGCCAGGTGCACGGGCAGTGCGGGGTTGTGCACCCGGTCGCCGAGGAGCTTGAGTACCTCGGGCATCAGTGCGCCGATCGGCTCCTGAGCAGGCAGGACAGCGTCGACGCGGCGGTTCTCACCGACGAGTGTCACGCGGCTCCAGGACGTCATCGAGCCTTTCCCATCACTTTTGCTGCGGTGGTCCCTGCCCGGTCGGCGCAGGGGGTGGGGTCCGGCGCCGCGGTGGCGGCGGGAGGGTCAGGCGGGCACCTGGGTCACCTCGACCCGTTCGAGGTAGCCGTTGCCCAGCAGCCAGCGGATGCTCGCGAGCGGGGGAGGCTGCACGAACCCGCCGGCTTCGACAGTGAACCTGACACCGCCGCCCGGGGCGGCGCCCTCGCTGGGGGACAGCGACGCGTCGACCTCGAAGGGGTGGGTTACACGGTATCGGTGGTAGCCGGCCCCGTCCGTGCCGGATCCCGGCTGTTCGGGCTGTCCTGCCTGGCCGGGCCGGCCGCCTTCGTCTTGGTCTTCCTGCCCCGCGCCGTCCTCGGCGGTGTCCCCGGTCGGCGGGGATTGCGGAGAGGTGGTCGGCTGCGGCGCGGGGTTGTTGTCGGGCACCGCTGTGGTGCCGGTGGAGGGAACGCCCGCCCCTTCAGGGGTTCCGGCCGCCCCATCGGCCGCTTCATCGGTGGATCCGGGTGCGGCGCGGGCGATCTCGGGCAGGCCGCGTTCGGCAAAGGGCATGCCGTCGGGGAAGAGCAGGGCACCGCTCTCCTGCCCGAAGGCGTCGACGACCATGCCGGGTTTCAGGGTCTGCTTGACGCTGTCGCCGCCGCCCTTGCGGATCTGCTGTTCGGCCTGCTGCACGAGCTTGGTGGTCTGTTCGTTGGCCTGCTGTTCAGCGGAGGCGCTGAGTGTCCGGGGCCGGTCGTCGGTCAGCACCAGCTCGTTGTAGAGCCAGCGGGCGGCCTCGTCCTCGGTGCCGAACTCGGTGCCGGTGCGGCCCTGTTCGTACTCGACGATGCCCGCGGAGTAGCCCCGCTCGCCTTCGGTGATCAGGAAGTAGCTGGTGGCGGTGCCGGCCTGCGGGCGGGGTTCGCTGGGCAGCACGTAAAGCCCGGGGGAGACCCCCGCCGCATCGAGTTCGGCGGCGGCCATGTCCATGGTGACGTCGTTGCCCACCCAGTCGGCGGGCACGGGCGGCGAGGGAGCCGCCGGTGGCGGCGACTGGGCCTGCTGTTCGGCCTGGGCGGCGTCCTCCTGGCTGCTGAGCTGGCTCTGCAGGAACGACCAGCCCACGCTGCCGGCGCAGACGACGGCGGAGATCACCAGACCGGCGACCATCTTGCCGATGTTTTCATCGAGCCGCCTGCGGATGCGCTGCGGGCCGAACAGGACCGCTTCGCGGAGCCGCTTGCGGCGCACGGCGACCGATTCCAGCAGTTGGCTGTCGTAGTCGCGGGCCATCAAGCCTCCTTCCGGAGCGGGCGGTGGACACGGTCCGTGGTCGCGGCACGGGCGCGTGTGGCGGCCGCAGGGCGCGCGAAGGGGTGGTCGGGCCAGAGTAAGGGGCGCAGAGTACGCGGCGGTGCGCGCCCCCTGCGGCCGAGCCGCGGAGCATGCACCTGCGCGTACGCGCACCACCCCACCCGGCTCGGCCGCGGACGGCACCCGCCCGCGGGCGGGTGCCGCAGCCGGGAGCCGGACGTTGGCAGCGGCGTTGCGGGCGGCAGGGGGAAATAGGTGCTCTAGATTCCCTGGACGGCCGTGCTGGCCTTGGTCAGGCTCTCCTGGGCGGTGCCGTCGTTGGTCTCAAGGGTGTCGCGCACCAGCCGGATGATCTCGCGGACCTCGTTGGCGGCGTCGTGCCACTTCTGTTCCTTGGCGTTGTACTCCTCGTCGACACCGTCGGCGATGAAGTCCGCCATCGCGTTGGTCACGTCGCCCTGGTGCTCGCCGATCAGACCTTCCAGCCGACTCATGATCGCGTGGATGTTGGTCTGCGTCTCCTGAGACGCACCGAGGTCGTAACTGTTGCGTCCGTTGGTCATCGGGGGTCCTCCTCCACCGCGGTTCGGGTCAGGCCGTGCGGAACTTGGCGGCGTCGAAGTTCGCCGCACCCATGTTCTTGTTGGCGTCGTCGGACATGGTCTGGTTGCCCTGCAGGAAGGCCTGCTGCATGCCGCCCTGGCCCTGGTTGATGTTGGTCAGGCCGGCGTTGAGCTCGGACGTGATCTGGTCCGCGCGGGCCTTGAACGAGTCGAAAGCGGCCTTGCCGGACCCGTTGAACTTGCCGGCCAGCGGTTCGGCCGCGTCGATCAACTGGGTGATCAGGCCGCTCAGTTCGTCGCCCGTCCCCGACGTGTTGCTTTTCAGGGTGGTCAGGGTCTGGTCGCCGAAGTCCCAACGTGACATGTGTTCACCTGTCTCCTCGGTACCTGCTGTCTTGCGCGGTTGGACGCCTGAGCCGGTTCGCCGGTTCCGGCGGTCCGGAGCAGACGGTAAAAGCGGGAGGATTTCTCTCGGCGGCCAATTATATGGTCCATAATGGCGGACGGCAGTCGGATGCCATCGGTTGGGGAACCGCACACCTGGGGGCTGACCGCATGAAGTTCGAACGCGTGGATTCCGCTGATCGGGCCGCTGAGCGCGGGCCCGGTGCCTCCGAGCAGCCGGCCGAATCCGAGAAACGCGAGGTGTCCGGGCCGCTCGGCGTTCCCGCCGTTTCCGCCCGCGCCGCCGGGCCCTACGGCGCCGGCCGCGACGCGGCGGACGCGGCCCCCGAGCCCGCCGAGCCCGATGCCGCCGGTTCCGCCACCGACGGAACGGACGAGCCGGAGGAGCCGGACGAGCGGCAGGACCCGCAGGCGCGGCTGAACGCATCCACGCGGCGGTTGAGCGAGCAGGTCAAACAGGACGCCGCCGCAATCCAGGACAGCCTGTCGCGATTGGCGCAGCAGGTTGCTGACCTGGAATCTCCCCTGGCCGGTACCGGCCACCGTCCGGCAGTGGCCCCGCCCGGTTTCCGGGCGGAGCGGTTCAGCGCCGGGCCCGCCAGCGCACCCGGTGCCCCCGCGGGCCACCCGCGCCCCGGCGGGGCGGCGGACGGCCGGGCGCCGGGTGGCCCGGCCGGGCGCACAATGGAACCCGGCAAGCCCCGCGAACGCCCAACCCAACGATGACCGGCGCTGAGGAAGGGAACCCGAACGCATGAGCGCATGGGACATCCAGGCCCCCGAGGTCAATGTGGTCGTGCAGAACGTTGGCGCGCATGTCAGCGGTGAAGACGGCTCGGGCGGCCTGGTCGCCAAGATCGAGAGCTTCGGCACGCACATCGGCGACGCCGGTACGGCCGCCGCCAGCGGGCCGATCGGCACGGCGTTGGAGGAGTTCGTCGGCGAGTACGGCGACAAGCTGCAGGGCATGGTGCTCAAGAGCGGCAGTTGCATCCGCGGTTGTGTCGACGCCACCAGCGCCTACCTGAACGGCAACCTGCAGATGGCCTCCGACGCGCAGGGCAACGCCGGCAACATCGAGAACCTCGACCTTTAGAACCGGTTGTTCGCACCGGCCGGTGCGAACCGGCCCATTCCATTTTTGCCGGTTTTTCCTGTGTTGCCGGCTCATCCCGCGCGGAATCCGCCCCCGGCGCCGCCGAGCGGACGGGCATCGTCCGCTCGGCGGCGAGCCGGCTCAGCCGCGCACCGTGCCTGCCGCAGCCGCCGGGGACCCGCTGATCCTGGCCGCCGCGGTTCCGATACCGCTCGGCCCCCACGAGAACCCCTGCCTGAATCCCTGCCTGGGGTCGGGGGCGTGTTTGCGCCGCAGGTAGTCCTCCTTGTAGCGCAGGCATGCGCGGTGCCATTCGAGGATCCCCGACATCCAGTCCTTGAGCCCGTTGGCGTGGCCGGTGATCACCGCGCGGGCGCGGTCGTCGAGATCCCATTCGTCGAGGAGGTCGTCGAGCCCGGTGGCGAGGATGTGCTGGAACTGCTCCATGCGGGCGCGCGCAAGGTCGACGACGATGTCGCGCGCGGTTTCGCGGTCGGTGTCGAGGAAGTTTTCGGCGACCAGGACCATGTTGTGGACCTCGCCCTCGAACTCGATCTCCTTCTGGTAGGAGTACAGGTCGTTCAGGAGGCACGCGTAGTCCTGAGCGGCGGTTTCGAGTTCGCGCAGGGTCCGTGTCAGGTAGATCCCCTCGGGGATCTCGTCGTTGTGCGCCAGCCGCGCCAACGCGATCGTGAAGTCCGAGCCGAAGGTGCGGCGGCGCATCTCGAGGTAGTCGACGGGGTCGGGTACCCGGTTCTGTACCTGGTTGTGGAGTTCCCACAGCCAACTGGCGGTCATGGTCTCGACCGCGGTGCGGAACCGGCGGCGGGAGTCGGCGGTCATCGGCGCGGTGGTGCGCTGCCACAGGTCGGCGAGGCCGCGCTCGAGCGGGTTGGCGGGTTCGGGGACTGCCTGGCCGGTGTCGAGCGGCATGAACAGCGGGAGCCGGTCGTCCTGCAGCTTGGCGGCCGCGAGGCCGCGGGTGGAGCCGAACCACTTGGGGTAGGCGTCGTCGCCGTAGGTGCCCCACGCCAGCCAGTCGCTGGACAGGTACAGCTGGTCCGGGCCGGAATCGGCGTGGATCATCGACGCGCAGTAGGCGAGGTCGAGGTCGATGAACTCCTGCTCGGTCCACACGGCGGCGGCCCCGAGCCCGGGAACGGAGCCGAGCATGCCCATGCTGCGCGCCCAGCCCACCGCGTAGCTGCGCGCGGCGTCCAAATGGGGGCTGCGGCGGATGGGGAACGGCATGGGCAGCGGTTCGCACTCCAGGTGGCCCGCCTGCGGGTACAGCGGTTGGGCGTGCTGGCGGGACCTGCGGCGCGCGCCCGGCTCCAGCGAGGAGAACGCCGGGCGGCCGGCCGAGGTGCCCAGGCCCGTGGGGCCGCTCAGGCCGCCCGAGCGGGCGGTGGCACCCTCGTTCATGTACCGGCTGGAGCGGGCGTGCCACTCGTGGCCGCCGGCCTGCCAGTCCTGCAGGCCCTTGGCAAAGGCGGCCACCCCTGCCTGCTGGTCGGGGCCGAGCCCGTGTTCGGCCAGCAGCGCGGGGGT
Source organism: Streptomonospora sediminis (assembly GCF_054778995.1). Lineage (NCBI taxonomy): Bacteria > Bacillati > Actinomycetota > Actinomycetes > Streptosporangiales > Nocardiopsidaceae > Streptomonospora > Streptomonospora sediminis. Next base: position 217,345 of record NZ_BAAGYZ010000005.1, on the reverse strand, counting down.
CTCAACGAGGGCGGTGTCCTCGAACTGCAGCAGCCGCGAGGTCAGCAGGTCGTTGACGAGTTCGGCGGCCTCCTGGGTGGTGCGGTCGAAGAACCGCTCGAAGACGAGCACGGCGTTGGAGTTTTCGCCCTCTTCGCGGACCTCGCGCTGGTACGAGAAGAGGTCGTTGCGCAGGTGCACGGCGTCGGCAAAGGTGTCGATGAGCACCGTGATGGGCCGGGTGCCGGCGATTTGCGCGGGGATTTCGGCGCCCACGGCGATCTCGACGAGGTTGGCCGACCACGGCGCCCCGCCGACCCGGCGGCGCATCTGGATGTACTCGATGGGGTTGGCCACGCGGTCGCGGTTGATGTTGTCGAGCTCCCACATGGACTCGACCATGAGATTGTGCGTGCTGAGGGTGAAGCGCCGCCGCCAGTCGTCGGACATGTGCGGGGTCGTGCGCTGCCAGAGGTCGTGCAGACCGGCCTCAGCGGGGTTGGCGGGCCCGGGCGGTTGCTCGCCGTCGGCGGTCATGAAGCGTTCGAGGGCGTCGACGTAGGCCTGGCCGCCGGTGAGGTCGCCGGAGTACTTGAACAGCTCCAGGAAGTGGTCGTCGAAGAAGAACACCCAGACGTACCAGTCGGTGATCAGGTCGAGGGTGGGGCCGTCGCAGTCCGGATGGGTGTAGGCGCACATCAGCGCGTAGTCCATCGCGGTCAAGGCCTGTTCGTCCCACACCAGACCGCCTCGGGGCGCGGGGGTGTCGAGCATCCCCATGCGCCGTGCCCAGTCCAGCGTGTGGCGCCGGGACCGCTCCAGGTGCGGATTTAGCCGCGCCGGGTGCGACAGGTAGAAGTCGGGCAGGGTGAACGCTTCCATCCGCGTACCTACTCTCGTCGGCCGACTGACGTACTTGTACCCTCCGGATGCTATTGGTCGCTTTGCGTGGTGTCCCGGTGTTCGGCATCACGGATGCGGATGGTGAGACGGAAGTGGCCGCGGGGGAAGCCTGAAATGCGACGAGCAGGCGTTTCGCGGCGTTCGTCCGCTGGGCCGTATCCCAAGGGCTTCCTGCGGCGGTGGAACCGGATCCAGCGAGCGAGCGTCTCAGCGGTGGCGCTGCCAAAGCTCGGGGCAGTGCTTGGCAAACGGATCGTCCGTTCCGCTGTTGGGCCGTGCCCAACACGGTGCGGCATGCGAATTGGATGACCGTGAACAGTGAAATCTGCTGGCCGGAAACGGACACTGCGCTGCGGCAAGTCCAGAGCGAGTGGTTTCCTGCTAACGGCCCCCTGCCCTGCGGTCGTACCGGCACGAACGAAGTAAGCCCGCGAATCCCGGTGGTGGCGCTGTGAGCGAGAAGGTGATCAGTCCCGAAGACGTGCCCGTCCCCAAGGTGGACTGCGATGCGGTCGAGACCGCGGGGCGCAACATCAAGTCCGACGGCGGCGACGTCGCGCAGGCGGGCCAGGACATCAAGACCTCGTGGCAAGGGTTGGACGGTATCTACTCGGCTCCCGAGCAGGAGACCCTGTTCGCCGCGATCAACCCGGTGGCGACCAAGGGCGACGACTTCCACTCCGCGGCGAAGACGGCGGGCAACGCCCTCATCACCTTCGCCGAGGAGGTGCGGCCGATCAAGCGGCGGCTGGAGAACCTCAAGGCCGACGCCGCGACGTTCCAGTCCGACATCGAGGGCGACGACGACTGGCGCGAGGACGAGGACAAGGTCAACGAGCTCGACACGCTCAACAACGACATCCTGGCAGCGCTGCACGAGTACCAGCGGGCCGAACGCGACTGCGCCAACACCATCACCGCCCTGTTCGGCGGCACCACGTTCGTCGCCACCGAACCCGGCGAAGAGCCCTCGCTGGGCCCCAACGAGGAGGCATACGGCACCACCGAGGCGCTGCAGGGCATCGAGACCCCCTGGATCACGCCGCAGGAGTACGACGCTCCCTGGTACGAGGACGTCTGGAACGGCGTGAAGGACACCGTGGTCGGCACGGTCGAGGACCTGGGCGCGATGGTCGGCCTTTACGGCGAGGACGGGTGGGGTGTCAGCTCCTGGGGCGAGTGGGGCAACAACCTCAAGAACAACTGGGGCGACACGCTCAACGGACTGGGCAGCCTGGTCGGCCTCTACGGCGAAAACGGCTGGGGGGTCGGCTCCTTCGGCGAGTGGTGGGGCAACTTCTCCTCCGGATGGACGGAGTTCGCGCACGCCGTGGTCCCCTGGCGGGAATGGGGCGACCGGCCCGGCTACGTGATCACCCAGGGCGTCATCAACATCGGCAGCATGGCGCTGGGCGGCGCGGGCGTGTTCAAGGCGCTGGCAAAGGGCTCGCGCAAGGTCGGCGGCGACGGCTCCGACGGCTCCGACGGCTCCGATGGGTCCAACGGCGATTCCGACGGCAGCGGCCAGCCGTCCGATGCCGAGTTGCAGCAGATCGGCAACCACCCCGGTCAGCAGTCGACGCAGGATCTGCAGGGCCAACTGGACGACATGGACCTCGACCAGCAGCAGTTGGACGGCCTGCAGGACTCCCTGGACGACGCCGAAGGATTCGGCAACGACCAGCCGGCCCCGGTCGGCGGCCCCAACGACCCCGTTGACGTCGACCACGCCGTGAACAACGGCCAGCAGCCGCCGTACAGCGGCGGAGGCGGCGACGGCGGTAACGGCGGCCATGGGGGGAACGGCGGCGACGGCGGTAACGGCGACTACGGCGACCAGCAGGGCAACGGCTGGAACACTCCGGATGGGGACAGTACGCCCGACGGCGACAGCACCCCGGACGGGGACAGCACGCCCGACGGTGACACCACGCCTGACGGTGACAGCACCCCCGACGGCGACACCACGCCGGATGGGGACAGCGCCCCCGACGGCGACACGACACCTCCCAGCGGTGACCCCACCGACCCGGCCACTCCCGTTGACGACCTCAACGACCTCACGCCGCAGCAGCGCATCGAGCGTGCCGAGGCGCAGGTCTCCGACGGCGCTCGGACGTTCGGCGACGATATCGAGGCCACGGAGTATGGGCAGAACCACTGGAACGACTACGCGGAAAACCTGCCCGCCGACCAGCGCGATTCGCTGTACAACTACACTCAGGAACCTCCGCACTACCCCACTTACGAGGAGATCAACGGACAGCTCCGGCGGGGCGACCCGCTCGATCCGGCGGTCGACAACGACATCCAGAACATCGACGACGCGCTGGCCGGACGTCCGATCCCCGAGGACGTCGTGGTGTCACGCGGCACGGGACTCGGGCACATCAACGTGGATCCCGCGGATATGCGCCACGATCCCGACGGATTCTCCGACCCGGGCTACACGTCCTCCTCGCTGGGCGGCCCCGCCGCCGGGTTCGCCTCGAAGGAGGCGGTCCTGCACCTGCGGGTTCCCGCGGGCACCCCGGCGCTCTGGGTGGAGAAGGTCTCCGCGTTCGGTGGTTCGGAACGGGAATTGCTGCTGGGCCGCGGGATGACATACAAGGTCTTCGATTCGGTCTTCTCCGGTGGCCAGTGGCAGATCTATGGTGAGGTTGTCCCCCGTTAGCAACGAAAGGCATGTTCATGGGTGTTGACGAGCGGGACTTCCGCCGGGCCACCGAAGACGTGCATTTCACGTCGTCCGGCAACAAGGCCGGCTACGCGTCGAGCACATCGGGGCCGGTGCGCTACCGGCAGGTGGCCGCGTCCGGCGGCGGCATCCTGGGCTATCTCTGGTACGACGACACCGGGAACGCGGCCGGGTATGTGCCCCGGAAGGCGGCGGGCGACGACGCCTTCAACGCGGGCACTTACTGGTACGGGCACTTTGCCGCCGCGCAGAAGCGCGGCCTGGCACCGTCGGCGGCTGCGGCGGAGTTCGAGGCACAGCACGTCGGCGGCCCGTCCGCAGGGTGGATCGTTCCCGGCTCCGAAGCGGAGTCGCCCGGCGTCCAGCAGCTCAAGGAGTACGCCGGGCTGTCTCCCTCCGGCGCGCAGTCGCCGCGGCAGCAGGGCGAATCGCGCGGTCGGGGGTCCGAACGGTGACGGCGCGCCCCGGGCCGGGCGGCGACATGAGCGGTACGCCCCTTGGCGAGCCGCCCGACACACCGCCCGACACACCGCCCGACAGCGCACCGGCCGACCGCAGGGCCGCGGGCGACTGGGGGCCGATAGGTCCGGTGCGCACCGAGTACCCCGAGGGTTACCGGCTCGTGAGCGGTGGCCCGGTCCGGTACCTGCCGGTCTACCAGGGCGACACGCTGCTGGGTTACGTGTGGGCCGCCGAGTCCGACGACGCCGCCGGGTTCGCCGAGCGCACCCTGCCCGGCGGCAAGGGTGCCCGGGCACTGACGGCCTGGATCCGGCGGTTCGAGGAGTGCAAGAGCGAGGGCGTCACCCCGTTGCAGGGCCTGCGCCGCTGGAAGGGCGCAGCCGAGCATCCGGTGGCGGGCCGCGTGCCGGCCGGCGCCCAGGAGGGCACGGCGGCCGACTCCAAGGAAGTGGCGGCCTACACCTGGCAGAGTCGGCCCGAGTAGCCGTCCAGCCATGGCAAACGGTGCGGGAACCACCATCGCGCGGCGGTAGCGGGCGGCTCCGGCGCATCGCCGCGCCGCGCGGCGATGCACCGGAGCCGCCGCCCGCCACGGTCGGTGAGCCGGTGGGGCGCGGAGCGGTGCTGGCGCGACCGCATCCCGCAGGGGCGGCTACGCGGATGGGGCAATCCCTGCGGCGGGCTCTCCCGCGAGTTCGCGCAGCACGGGGATCACCTCGGCGAGGGCATCGCAGTAATGGCCGTGGGTGTTGATGTAGCTGAATCCGTAGCGTTCCCGGCCGGCCAGGAGTTCGGCCGCGATCTCGGCGGCGGTGCCCACGAGCATGTACGGGCTGTCCAGGACGTCGCGGGACGTGCCGAGACCGGGCGGGGCGGAGGGGGCGATCTCGGCGGCGGTCTTTTCGGCGTCGTCGGTGATGATCACGGCATGCACCGTCAGATTGAACTCCAGTGCGTCGGCGCGCGATCCGGCCTGTTCGCGGATGTAGTCGACCCTGCGCTCGGTCTCGTCGGCGCCGGCGACGCGGAGGGTGCCCGCGGGGGCGCCTTTGACCTGGGCGAGCCCGGGGATCCCGATGATGTCGGCGTGGCGGGCCGCGAGTTGCAGCACACGGTCACCGTGCCCGCCGACCAGTACCGGTGGGCGCGGCACCTGGGTCGGCAGCGGCTGCTGGCCGTCCTCGGCAAAGAGCCGGTCCAGTTCACCGATGGTGCGCTCCAGGTGGTCCAGGCGCTCGTTGTGCGGGTGCCACGGGATGCCCGCCGCGTCGAACTCCGACTTCTCGTATCCGCCGCCCAGCCCCAGTTCCAGCCGGCCCTCGGAGATCCGGTCGACGGTGGCGGCCTCGCGCGCCAGTAGCGCGGTGTTCCAGAACGAACTGTTGACCACCAATGTGCCGAGCCGGACCCGGGAGGTCACCGCGGCCGCGGCGGCCAGCATCGCGAACGGGGAGGGGACGCCCACGTGGTCGGGCGCCAGGATGACGTCGTAGCCCAGTTCCTCGGTTCGCCGGCACGTCTGCGCCCAGTTGTCGATCGAACCTTGGGGAAAATTGATCCCGAACCTGAAATTGTTCATGGAGCCACCCAACCACCGCCGCCGATGCGGCACGGCCCTCCCGCTTACGCCCGGCAGCCGGATTCCGCAGCAGGTGGAGCCGCGCCGCCGGTGCAACCGGTTCCCGCTCAAAGGCGGCGCAGGGATCGCCTGCGGGTGCGGTGCGGAGACGGACGATGGCGGGTACGGCCGGCCCGGGCCGTTCACCCGGGAACGGCGGCGGAATGTGCCCGATATCATCTGACCGGCACTGCACCCGGCTTCCGGCGCGGATGACTAACCGCCGAAATCCGCCCCCGCCACGCGGCGGCCCAGGGCTTCGAGGTCGGCGGCTGCCAGGCCGGGCCAGCCGTGGACGGACTCGCGCCACTGCGCGGGGGCAGCGGCGGCGCCCCAGCGGGCGCCCAGCAGCGCCCCGGCGATCGCCGCGACGGTGTCGGTGTCGTCGCCCGCGCGGACCGCGTTCTCCAGTGCCGCGACGAAGTGGGCGGACCCCTCGCCCGGGGTGGTCGTGCTCGCCGACCAGGCCGCCTGGAGAGCCGGCACCACGAAACCGTTGGGGTTGAACGCGTGCGGCGGCGCCTGCTCCGCCTCGTCCAGCCACGCCTTCCACTGGCCGCGCCGCTCGGCAGGCAGCAGCTCCAGGCCGGCCCGCACGCCGCTGAAGCCGCCGCCGAGTACCGCCCGGCGGATGCCCTCGCACCACAGCACGCACGCCTCCTCGGCGAGCGGGTCGGCGTGGGTGAGGCGGCTGACCAGGCGGGCCGCCGCAGCGGTGCGCTGCGCGTCGCCGAGGAAGCACAGCCCGACCGGCCCGGTGCGCATCAAGGAGCCGTTGCCTGCACTGGGGACGCCCGATTCGTAGCGGTCGCGGGCCGCCGCGAGCATGGTTTCGGCCACGCCCGGTGTGCCCCGCGCCGGAGCGGCGGCGCCCAGGATCGCGCGGGTCTGGTTGCCGATGTCGCTGGCGCCCTCGGACTTCCAGGTGAGGAAGTTGTCGGCGATGGCGTCGAGTACCGCGCGGCCGAGGACCCGGGCGTCCGCGTCAGCGCCCGCACCGGCAGCGCCGCCCTGGTCCGCCCCCGCCGCGCCGTCTGCGCCCGCTTCCGCGAGTGCGCGGGCGATGCAGGCGGCCATCTGCGTGTCGTCGCTGTACTCGCCCGGGCGGTAGGGCCCCAGCCCGCCGCCGATCATCTCCGGGCGGCGGTCGCTGCCCAGCCGCGGCGCGAACTCGTAGGGCACGCCCAGCGCGTCGCCGCAGGCGGCACCGAGCAGCACGCCCGCTGCCCGGTCCGACTGCTCCGGGGAGCCTTCGGCGTGCGGTTCCTGCGGCGCCGGTTGGGGGGAGTGCTTCATGGCGGCTCTTCCTTCGCGTATCGGGGGTCGTCGCGTAGTTCCGGCGGCTGTGTCGGCTGTGTCGGTTGATGCCCGCTGCGACCGCCGCGTCTGTTGTGCTCGCCGCGTCCGCCACTCGGCCGTTTCCGCGCAATGCACGGTGGCGGCTGGTCGCGTGCCCGCAAGTCGCATGCTCGCATGCAGGCGGCGCCCGCAGTACTCGTCCTGGGCGTCCGGGGAGTTCGGGCGGCTTGGGGAGCACCCGCGGGCACCCTCAGCCCGGCGCGCGGCCGCCTTCGGGGTGCAGGTGGCTCATGAGTCCGCTGAATTCACTCCAGGCACCAGGGTCGGTTCCCGGGCCCAGCGGGTACCACATCCCCGGAGCACGTGCGGGTCCCACGCGCTCCCCCGGTGCGGGGGCGTCTTCGGCGCGGGCGGTGCCGATCTCGGCCACCGCCTCGGCTCCGATCGCGACCCCCACCGGGACCGGCATCCCCGACCACAGCGGCGAATAGGTCAGGTCCGCGCGCCCGGCCAGCCGCTGCACGGTCATGCTCTTGAGCACACCCCGTTTGGCGAACTCGGCGGCCGTATCGCGCAGCCGGTCCAGCGCGGGTTCGGTTCCGGCCGGGTAGCCGACGGCGAAGGTGATGGTCTCCTTGACCCCCTCGACCAGGCTCGCCGCGCGGTGCGTGCCGGCGAAGGTGCGCGGCGCGTTGCCCGGACCGGTGAACACCGTCCACGTCGCCTGCGGCGCCCGCCGGCGGCACAGCGCCGTCAGCTCCGACGGGTTCCACTGCGCCAGCGCAGGTTCGCTGGTGCCCCATCCGGCGGGGTCGGCCTCGCCGAAGATCTCGGCCAGCACCTCGGCTCCGGCGCCCAGCACCAGCTCCGCCGTCGGGTCGTGGCGCAGCCGCAGGTCGATCCAGAGTTGGCTGCCGGGCTCGTCATCCGGCTGCAGGAAGGTCGCCGACGGCCCGCTCTTGAGGCGGTCCTCGTCGGCCGCGACGAAGCCCGCGCGCCGGTCCCAGACCAGCGGCATCCCGGAGAAGCCGTCGAAGTGCCCGCTGCCGTCGGGTTCCTCGATGACCCACCGCGCCTTGGGGTTCTGCAGCACGGTCCGCAGCGGCAGCGTGATGCGCGCGCCGACCGGCGAGAGCACCTGCAGCGACCGGTCGGTACTGCCGCAAACCGCCATGGCGTCGGTCAGCCACGACGACAGCGGGACCACCGGGCGGTTCTGCACGACGATCGCGGCCTGCTCGGTTGCGGCGTCGACAGCGGGATGGGTGGCAATGTTCACCGGTCACTCCGATCCGCCGAATGCCTGCCCGCCGCCGGCCCGTCCCCAGCAGACCGGTCCGCCGACCCGTCCGGGGCTGCCTGCGCCGCTGGGCCCCGCTGCGGCCACACGATGCCGCCCAGCCGATCGGCGAGGGCGTCGCCGAAGCGGTGCGCCAGCCCTTCCGGATCGGGCCCCGACCCCGCTGCGCGGGCCTCGACCCACCAGCACGGGTCGGGCATGTCCGCGGCGGCCGCGGTGCCCAGCACACGCGCGACCTCGCTGGGGACCTCGACCTGCTGCGCCGCCTCGATGGCCAGCAGCGGGCGGCCCGAACCGTCGCGGAGCTGGATGACGGCGCCCTCGCCCGCCCCCACGACCTTGAGTTCGGGACCCGCGGCGACCATCGAGTCGACCAGGGTCCGCACATCGGGCGCTTGGCGCACCAGCGCGACCACGTCGTATGTCACCTGACCGTCACCTGTTCCCCTCGTGAGTTCCGGGCCCGGATTCCAGGACCGCCGTCTGCATCAGCTGCGGGGACCGGCCCCTGCGGATCCACCGGCCCCGTCCGGGCGGCTGGGCGCTGGCATAGACCTTGGGGAAGAGCTGCCCCTCGGCGCGGTCGCCCGACATCAGCAGCGAGCTGGTGCCGACCTCGCGCATGGCCTGCACCAGCGGGTCGTACAGCCCGCGCCCGGCGCCGGCGACGCGCCGGGCGACGACGAAGTGCAGCCCGATGTCGCGCCCGTTGGACACGAAAGGCACGAACGGGGTCAGCGGCTTCTGGCCCGCTGTGGTGAGCAGGTCGTAGTCGTCGACGAGGACGACGATGCGCGGTCCGCTCGCCGGACCGGACTCGGCGGGGTCGGATTCGGCGTCGTCGGGCATGCGCCCCTCAAGCTCCTTGGCCACCCCGCCTGCCAGCCCCGCGCACACCCGCGCGTTGGAGGCGTAGCCGCCCAGGTACTCCTCGGGGATGACGTTGCGCAGCGTGCGGCGGGGGTCCATCACCGCGAACACCACCTGCCCGGAGGTGTAGCGGGCCATCAGCCCTTCGGCGACCAGCCGCAGCAGGTTGGTTTTGCCGCATTCGCTGTCGCCCAGCACCAGCAGGTTCTGGTCGCGGTCGAACAGGTCCAGCAGCACCGGGTCCAGCCCCTGCTCGTCGACCCCGATCGGTACCCGGGTGGGCTCGGCGGCGGGGCCCGGCAGGGTGGTGGCGGGCAACTGGTGCGGCAGCACCCGGACGGGGGGAGCCACCGGGCCCTTCCAGGCGGTGCCGATGGCGCGGCTGGTCTTCTCGACGACCTCGCCGAGGTTGTCGTCCTCGGTGGCCGAGTCGATGCGCGGCAGCGCCACCTGGGCGAACAGTTTCTGGTCGGTGAGCACCCGCCCCGGGTTCTCGGCGCTGATGGTTTCGGCGAGCTTGCGGTCGACCGAGGAGTCCGACGGGTCGTTCAGCCGCAGCTCCATCTTCTGCCCGAAGTTGGACTGCATCGCGATGCGCACGTCGTTCCACCGCAGCATGGCCGCCACGATGTGGATCCCGTAGCCGCCGCCGCGCTGCAGCAGGTCGTTGACGATGTCGTTGATCTCTTCGAAGTCGCTGCGGATGGCGCCGAAACCGTCGATGCACAGCACGATGTCGGCGCTGGGGAGTTCGGGGACCTCGCCGCGGGCGTGCATCCTGCGGAGCTGGTGGATGGAGTCGATGCCGCGGTCGCGGAACACCTGCTGGCGCGCCTCCAGCATGCCGCGGACCTCCTCGACGGTGCGGCGCACCCGCTCGGCGTCGGTGCGGGCCGCCACCCCGCCCACGTGCGGCAGATCGGCGACGGCCTGCAGCCCGCCTCCGACCAGGTCCAGCGCGTAGCAGGAAACCTGGTCGGGCGTGTGGGTCAGGGCCAGGGAGAGCAGCAGCGTGCGCAGCAGCGTGGTCTTGCCGGTCTGCGGGCCGCCGATGACGGCGAGGTGGCCGCCCGAAGCCGACAGGTCGAGGCTCCACAGCCCCTGCCACTGGCGGGCCGCATCGTCGAGCAGCCCGATGGGGACCTGCAGCGGCCCGGGGGGCTCGGGCAGCCGCATGCCCGTGTCGGTGACCCGCACCGGACCCGTCACCAGGTCCAGCGTGGTGGAGTGGGGCAGCGGCGGCAGCCAGACGCTGCGGGTCGGTTTGCCGGCCCGGGTCAGCTGGCCCACCATCACGTCCAGCAGGGTCGGACCGACCGTGCGGTCGGGCAGCCCCGGCTCGTCGTCGGGCTGCTGCGCCTGCGCGCTCTGCTGCGGGGCCCCGGAGCCGTTGAAAGCGGGGTAGGGGTAAACGGGCGGCGGCCCCTCCTGCTCCTCGGACTCCTCGGCGGCGACCTGGCCGCGGTAGGCCCCCGACACGTAGCCCGCCTTGAACCGCTGGTAGACGCTGGTGTCGACCTTGAGGTAGCCGAACCCGGGCAGCGCCGGCAGGTGGAAGGCGTCGGGGGTGTCCAGCACGGTGCGGCTCTCCTCCTCGGAGAACGTGCGCAACCCCAGCCGGTAGGACAGGTAGGTCTCCAGACCGCGCAGCTTGCCGCTCTCGATGCGCTGGCTGGACAGCAGCAGGTGCACGCCGATGCTGCGGCCGATGCGGCCGATCGACAGGAACAGCTGGATGAAGTCGGGGCGCGCGGTCAGCAGCTCCCCGAACTCGTCGATGATCACCAGCAGGTGCGGCAGCGGCGGCAGGCTCGGATCGTGGGTGCGTTTGTAGTGGTAGTCGCCGATGTTGGCGACGTTGCCGGCGTCGCGCAGCACCTGCTGGCGGCGCTGGACCTCACCGGAGAGGCTCGCGTAGGCGCGCTCGATCAGCGCGGCGTCGTCCTCCAGGTTGGTGATGACGCCGGCGACGTGCGGCATCTCCTCGAACGGGGCGAACGTGGCGCCGCCCTTGTAGTCGACCAGCACCATGCTGACCCGCTCGGGCGGGTGGGCCGCGGCCAGCGCGATGACCAGGGTGCGCAGCATCTCGCTCTTGCCCGAACCGGTGGCGCCCACGCACAGCCCGTGCGGGCCCATGCCCAGCTGCGCGGACTCCTTGAGGTCGAGGATGACGGGCTGGCCGAGGTCGTCGGCGCCGATGGGCACCCGCAGGAACGCGCGCTCGCTGCGCGGCGCCCACAGCCGGGCGATGTCCATGTCGCCGGGGTCGTCCACCCCCATCATGCTGGTGAAGTCGGCGCTGCCGCCCTCGGCCGCGGTTTCCTCCACGGACTCGCGTGACAGCCGCAGCGGCGCCAGCATCCGCGCCAGACCCGAGATGGCGCCCGCGCCCACATCGTCGACGGTGCCGGTGGCGGCCGCACCCACCGGGTCGTCGGTGCGCAGGTCCTCGACCCGCACCCGGTCGCCGTCGACCGTGATGCGGACGCTGACGTCGCCGGGTTCGTGGACCTGCGCGGCGACCAGGTGGATGACCGTGACACCCAGCGCAGCGGGGGAGATGGCGTCGTCGGGGCGCGCCAGCTCCTCGGCGACCGAGCCGTGCGTGTCGTGCACCACAAGCAGCCGGCGCATCATCTGGTACGCCTCGCGTTTGCCCATGCCGCGCCGCAGTTCGGCGGCGAAGTCGGTGCGGGCGCGCAGGTCGTCGGAGAGCAGCGCGCCGAGCTTGGCGGGGGAGGGGGCGATCAGCCGCGCGTTGGCGCCGTGCTCGCGGCGCTGCTGGTCCAGCGCCTGCGGCAGCCACTTCACCCACTCCCAGTCCTGGGCGGCCGCGCGCGGGTGGGCCAGGGCCAGCGCGGTGTCCTCGGGCGCGTGGAACACGGCGAACTGCGCCAGGAGCGAGCGCATCACCCGCAGCACGTCGGCGCGCTCGCCGATGACACTGACGTTGCCCACCATGTCCAGCGGAACCGTCAGCGGCATCTCCGGCACGTACTCGAACCGGCGGATGGCCGCCTGGGCCTCGGAAAGCATGAACGGGTCGGTGGGGGTCAGCGCCGAGCCGCGTTCGGCGAGCTGCAGCGGCTGGCCCGGCATCGAACCGGTCCCCATCCGCACCCGCAGGAAGTCGCGGTCCCTGCGGCGGCGCTCCCACAGCCGGGTGGGGTCGCGCGCAACGTCGTACAGCGCGGCCGGAGGCGGGTTGAGCAGCTGGGCGTGTTCGCGGACGCCGCGCTCGCGTCCGCTCAGGTCCTCGCGCAGCTCCTCCAGGTACTCCAGGTACAGCTCGCGCTGGTTGCGGCGCTGGCGGGCGGCCTGGCCGCGGCGGGACAGCAGCATGCCCAGCGCGGCGCACAGCGCCACCACCAGCACCAGCGCGCCCAGCGCCATGAAGGCGGGGTTGCGCAGCACCATCATGATGGTCAGCGAACCCATCATGGCGACCATCGGCAGGATGGACATGAGCTGGTTGCCCTGCGCGTTGCCGTCGGGCAGCGTCGGCGGGGCCTCAACGTCGTAGGGCGCCCGTTGCGGCGGCGGATGGACGGTGCGAGCCGGCCGATGGACTACGCGGGTGGTCACCAGCTCTCCTTTCCCCTGGAACGGGGACGATCCTATTCGGGCCTGTCCGGTGCGGTCGGGTCCTCCCATACGGTAATCGCGTGTGCGCTGCCGCGGGCAGGCGGCGGTGGTGCCGCCAAGGGGGCGCGGATCCGCGGGGCCGCTGCGCGCGTCGGAATCCGCAAGGAAGGGCTGGGTGTGCACGAGCTTGAGATCGCCGGAGACGTCCACGCGCTGCTGGAAGGGCTGCTGCCGGTCGCGATGCCCGACGCCTCCTTCGACCGCGCCACCTCCACCGTTGTGTTCGGGTTCGGCTGGACCGAGCTGAGCGCGTCGACGTGGCAGCTGCTGGAGCGGTGCGCGGCTGCGCAGCGCGCGGAATGGCCGGGAGTGGTCGACTCCTGGCTGCGCGAGACCGCCGACCGGGCCGCCATGGCGATCGCCGAGATCGAGTTACTGGGCGACGTGCGCGAACTGCTGCGGATCCGCCTGGTGCCGGCGATGTCCGACGACCGCCGCCGCGAACTGGTGTGGACCCCGGTCGGCGACCACTTCGACGCGTTGGTGGTGGTGGAGCACCCCAGTTTCGGGGCGCCGCTGACACGGCACCGCGCCGGGCTGCTGCAGCTCAGGCGGCTCGGGTACGCACTGAGCCAGACCCGCGAGCGCGAGCTGTCCGACGTGGTCGACTACACGCGGCCGCTGGCGGCGGGCGGCGAGGTGCGGGTGATCACCAAACCCGGCAGCGCCTATGTGACCGTGCTGATCAGCGAGCTGGAAACGCTGGTGAACGCGTCCGGAACCGCTGGTGCGCTGGTGGGCGTGCCGCGTTACGACACCCTGCTGCTGTACCCGTTGGACTCGCGTGCCGCGCTGAAGGCCCTGCCCGCGTTTGCGGCCGAGGTCGCCGCGCTGCACGGCGCGGCGGCCGACCCCTGTTCCGAGCAGGTCTTCCTGTGGCGCGACGGCGATCTGGAAACCGTCGGCCCCCTGCCGCGGCGCGCCCGCGCCCGCGTGAAGGCGGCCCTGCGCGCGGCCGGGCTGCTGCGCCGCCGGTGGCGGTGAGCCCGGTGGTGCCCGGCGGTGTGTTCCGGTAGGCAGGGCACGCACACCGGCCGGGGAACTGAGCGGGCCGCGACTCGGCCCCGCCCCGCCCCGGACCGGCCGGGAATTGGCCGCATCCGGCCGCGCGGTCAGGGGGTGGAGGCCGCGGTGTGCAGCACGGCGGCGCGCCGGAGCGGTACCGGTATCGGCGCCGGCACCGCGACACGCGCCCCGCAGCCGCAATCCGGGCCGGACCGGCGGTGCCCGGCACGGGATCGGCGGCCCGGGCGCCATCCGCTTCCGGTCGGCTTCCGTGCAGGTCGCCGGGGTCGGGTTTCGGTCGGTGCGGTGGCCGCCATTCGGATGGGGATACTGGACCTCCGGCGTGACGATGGGATCTCCTGGGGGTATCCGCCGAGTGGTAAGTGCTCCAGGGGAGGTCACGTGCTGGACGGCGACTGGCTCGCGCACACCGGAACCGAGATCCGCGGTGTTCTCAAAGTCATGGTCGATGCAGGGTGGCTTCCGGGGGGAACCGCCGTCATCGGCACCGACAGCATGTGGGAGTTCGTCGCGGTCGGCGGGATCGGCGAGGCCGGCGGCGACCACATGGCCGCGCCCGATGTGCGCTACGACGCCGCCAGCCTGACCAAGGTCATGGCCACCTGGCCGCTGGTGGGCCGTGCGGTGGCCGAGGGCCGGCTCGGGCTCGACACCCCGCTGGGCGACCACTTTTCCGGCGGCCCCTATCCCGGCGGGCAGATCACGGCGCGCCAGGTTCTCACGCACACCTCGCGGCTGAACCCGGTCACGTGGCTGGAGCGTTACGCAGGCACCGACCAGGACCTCGGCGAAGCGATCCTGTCGGAGCCGCTGGACGAAGCCGGCCACCGCTACATCGACCGCGGGTTCATCCTGCTGGGGCTGCTGCTCGAACGCCTGCTGGGCGCTCCCCTGGACCGCCTCGCCGGCGAGCTGTGGTCGGTGGCGGGCATGACCTCGACCACCTACGGCCCGCTGGCGCGCTCGCCGTTGGTGGCGCCCACCGAACGCCGCATCCCCGGTGCCGCACCCACGTGGGGCGTGGTGCACGACGAAGCCGCCGCGCTGATGGGCGGCGTGGCCGGGCACGCCGGCATGTTCACCACGGCCATCGACCTCGGCGCTTTCGCCCGCGACCTGCTGCGGGTGCATACCGCGGGCTCCGGCGGCGACCCGCTCACCGACTACGTGCGGCAGAGCTGGCACCACCAGGTGCCGGTCGACGACCACCTCTCGCGCGGCCTGGCCTGGCTGATCACCGACAGCGGGCTGGTCTACCACCACGGCTACACCGGCGTCAGCCTGTTCCTGCACCCGGCCACCGGCCGCTACGTCGGTGTTCTCACCAACGCGGTCCACTACGGGCGCAACCGCACCGGCCTGTTCGACCTGCGCGCGGCTGTGCGGGCGTCCTTCGCGCAGTGACCTTGCCGCCGCCGCGCTCGCACCGGCGAACGCCCGACCGGGTGGGCGGGGCCTCCGCCGGCTAAGCGCGAGGCGGAGCGGCGGCGCCGCGGCAGCGGCGCGCCCGGCTCGGCCGCGCTCTGCCACCACCCCGTTCGGTGCCGTTCCGTACACGCACACCCCACCCGCATGGGCGATGCGGCGCCGGCAGCAGCCTGCCTAGGTTGCCCGCATGACAGCAGAAGAGGCGCCGCCGGCCACCCCGCCGGCCATCGCGGCAACGGGCCTGACCAAGGTTTTCGGCGCGGGGGCCGCCGCTGTCCAGGCGCTCCGCGGCGTCGACAGCTCCTTTGCCGCGCAGACCTTCACGGCGATCATGGGGCCGTCCGGCTCGGGCAAGTCCACGCTCATGCACTGCCTGGCAGGTCTGGACACCCCGACCCGGGGATCGGTACGCCTGGCCGGAACCGAGATCACCGCCATGAGCGAGCGGGAACTGACACGGCTGCGCCGCGAGCGGATCGGCTTCGTTTTCCAGTCGTTCAATCTGCTGCCCACGCTGACAGCCGAGCAGAACATCCTGCTGCCGCTGGACATCGGGGGGCGGCGGGTGAACCGCCGGCTGTTCGACGAGGTCGTGGACATCGTCGGCCTGCGCAGCCGGCTGGGACACCGCCCCGCAGAACTCTCCGGCGGCCAGCAGCAGCGGGTCGCCATCGCCCGCGCATGTGTGAGCGAACCCCGGGTCGTCTTCGCCGACGAACCCACCGGGAACCTCGACTCCGCGTCGGGCACCGACATCCTCGAATTCCTCCGCATGTCGGTGCGCCGGCTCGGCCGCACCATCGTGATGGTCACCCACGACGCCCGCGCCGCCGCCTACGCCGACAAGGTCGTCTTCCTGCGCGACGGTCTGCTCGTGCACGAGCTTGCGGACCCCACCGCCGAAGCCGTGCTGGACACGATGAAGCGGCTGGAGGCCTGAGCGCCATGTGGAAAGCAACCCTCGCGGGCCTGCGGGCCCACCGGCTGCGCGTGTTCCTGGCGGGCCTGGCCACGGTGATCGGCGTCGCCTTCATCTCCGGCAGCATGGTGCTGGGCGACACCCTCCAAGCCGACATGCAGCGGACCGTGACCGCGAACGCCGCAGAGGTCGACGTCGCCGTCCTCGGATCCAGCGCCCTGCGCAAACTGCCCGAGTCCGCGGCCGGAAAGATCTCCCGCATCGAAGGCGTCGACCGGGTTGAAGGCGTACTGGAAGGGCCGGCGACCCTGCTGGGCCGCGACGGGCGGCCCGCCGACCGGCAGCCCGTCGCCGCCTCGGCCGGTATCCGCACCGAGATCGCCCGCGGCAGCGCCCCCGCCGGCGACGGCCAGGTCGCCCTGGCCCAGGACACCGCCCGCAGCAACGGCTACCGCATCGGTGACAAGGTCGGGGTGCTGGACCACCGCGGGCACCGGCACGAACTGCGCCTGACCGGGCTGGTGGACACCCGCGGCCGGGGCGACTTCGCGCTGCGCGGCGCCATGCTGTTCACCGCGGCCCGGACCGCGGAGATCACAGGGGAGGAGCGGTTCCGGTCGATCTATGTGACAGCGGCCGATGTCCCGGCTCCGCAGCTGCGCCGGCAGGTCGCCCGGGTCGTCGACACCGACGCCTTCGAGGTGCTCACCGGCCGGCAGTGGGCTGATCGGCAGGCGTCGTCCAGCGGGCTCGACCCGGCGCTGGTCAGCACCGCCCTGCTGATGTTCGCGCTGGTCACGCTGCTGGTCGCGGGGTTCGTCATCTACAACACCTTCAGTATCCTGGTTGCGCAGCGGATGCGGGAGCTGGCGCTGCTCCGCTGCGTCGGCGCGTCCCGCCGCCAGGTCTTCACCGGCGTGCTGGCGGAATCCGCGGTCATCGGGGCGCTCGCCGCCGCCCTCGGCCTGGCGCTGGGGATCGCCGCCGGCTACGGGGCCGTCCCCGTCCTCAACGCCTTCGGCAACGACCTGCCGTACGAGGTGGTCACGGTCTCCTGGACCACCCTGGCGGTCGGCCCCGCCGCGGGTGTGCTCGTGACCGCTGCCGCGGCTGCGCTGCCCGCCCGCGCGGCCACGCGCGTCGCCCCCGTCGCAGCCCTGAGCGCCGCACCCGTGCAGGGAGCCGCCAGGGCGGGCCGGCGCCGCAGGGCCGCGGTCGCCGCCGTGCTGTGCGGACTCGCGGCGGCCGCGGCGCTGTGGGCGGTGTCGGTCGAACCCGGGCAGCGTTACCCGCTCGCGGTGGTGGCCGTCAGCGGCATGGTGTTCTTCGCCGGTGCCGTCGCCATCGGCCCCGTCGCCATCGGCCCGCTGGCCCGCACCGTCGGGTTCCTGCCGGCGCGGCTCTTCGGCGCGCCCGGGCGCCTCGCGGTCGCCAACGCCGCGCGCAACCCCAAGCGGGCGGCCACCACCACGCTCGCGCTGACCATCGGGGTGACCCTGATGACCGGGGTCGCCGTGGTGACCGAGAGCTTTGCCGCCTCGGTCAGTGCCGGTGCCGAGCGGGCGATCCCGGTGGACTACCTGATCACCGCCCCCGGGGCGGGCAGCGGCCCGGCGATCCCGCCCGCGGTGGTGGCGCAACTGCGCGCAAGCAGCGGAGTGACCGGGGTCGCCGCCCAGCGCGAGGAGGCGGTGCACATCGGCGGTCGCCGCGCCGCGGTCGGCACCATCGGCATCGGAGGCCCCGTCGAAGAACCCGAGCTGGTCGAGGGCACCCCCATCGACCGGCTGGGCCCCGACCAGCTCGCCCTTTCGCCGAAGCGCGCCCAAGAGTTCGGCTTGGAGGTCGGCGACACGGTGACCGTACGGCGCGACGGGCGCCCGTCCACCACCCTGGAAGTGGCCGCCATCGTGCGGGCCCGCATCTTCCCGCCGTTCTTCGTCACCGCCGCCGGGTTCGCCCGCCACTTCGAGGCATCGGGTTACCAGGCCGTCCTCGCCAACGTCGCACCCGGCCTCTCCACCGAGGAGGCCGACCGGATCATCGACGACGCCACCGCCGCGATGCCCACCGCCGAGGTCGTCGGGGCGCAGGACGCCCGCAAACAACTGGAGTCGACCCTGTCCAACCTGGTCATGATCGTGGCCGGGCTCCTGGGGTTCGCCGTGGTGGTCTCGGTGATCGGCATCGCCAACACCATGACGCTGTCGGTGGTCGAACGCACCCGCGAATCCGCCGTGCTCCGCGCATTGGGGCTCAGCCGCCGCAACCTCGGGCTGATGCTCACCATCGAAGCCCTGGTCCTGGCCGTCATCGGCGCCCTCGCCGGCGTGGCGCTGGGCGCGGCGTTCGGCCTGGCGGCGGCCGCGACGATCCGAGCCGACATCGTCCTCGCGGTCCCCTGCGGCCAAATCGCCCTGATCGTGTCCGGCGCGGCCGCCGCGGGCATAGCCGCCGCCGTCCTCCCGGCCCGCCGAGCGGCACGGACCTCCATAGTGTCCGGCCTGGCCGGCGAGTGAAGCCGGGGCGAGCCGGGCAGAATGCGCCGAGCCGTAGTTGGAACGGACCTCGTTGTGGTACCGGTTCGGTGACGGCGGTTGTCCGGGCGGCCGGCAGCGGTGCGGCGGTCTGTTGGATCGATTGCCGGATGGCGCGAATGGGTGTGCCGGCGGTCCCGGTGGGCGGTCGGTGGGAGGAGGCGGGTGTGGCGGTGTTCGATGAGTTGCTTGAGTTGGAGCACAGGGGTTGGCGGTCGCTGTGTGACGGGAGTGGGGCCGACTTTTACGGGGAGATCATGGCCGAGGACGGCGTGATGGTCCTCGCTCACGGGCGAGTGCTCGACCGCGCCGCCGTTGCGGCCTCGCTGCAGGACGCGCCGCCGTGGAGCGGTTACCAGATCAGCGATGAACGCATCATCGGCCTCGGGCCCGGCGACGCCGTGCTGGTCTACCGGGCGCGTGCTCACCGCGGCAGTGCGGATACGGCGTTTACCGCGCTGATGTCGAGCGTCTACACCCGCCGCGGTGGTACCTGGCGGCTCGCGCTGTACCAGCAGACGCCGGTGCCGCCGCCGCAGGGCTGAACCCGTTGGCGCGGTCGGGCCAGGCCGGTGCCGCCCGGGTAGGTCGGGGACGGGCGGGGCCGGCGCGGCCGGGTCGCCCGCTACTTCGGTTCGGTGATCGCCTCGCGCAGCGCGGTGAGCAGTTCGGCGACCCCGGGTGGGCCGTCGACGACGAGGTCGGCGCGTTCGGCGAGCCGAGTGACCTCGTCGGAGCCGCTGCATACGGTGAGGCCTGGGATGCCGCGGCTGCGCAGGCGCTCCACCGCGTCGAAGGCGGCGAGGTCGCCGAGGTCGTCGCCCGCATAAAGTACAGCGGGTCCGTTCCCGGTGTCCGCGCCGGTGCCCGCCGCTGTGCCTGCGCCCGTGCCGGCGCCGGCCGCGGCCTGTTCCCCGGATCCCGCTTGCGCCGCGCCCGCGCCCCCGCCGGCGCGGTCGGCGATGACGGCGGCCAGCGCCGAGCCCTTGTCCATGCCGGCGGGCCGGAGTTCGATGACGCGGCGGCCGGGCTCGACCGTGAGGCCGGCGCGCTGGGCCAGCGCGGCCAGCGGGATGCGGACGGCCTCCAGCGCCGTGTCGGGGTCGGCGGCGCGGCGGGTGTGCACCGCCAGCGCGTGGCCCTTGTCCTCGATCCAGGTGCCCTCGTGGGCCTTGGAGCGCCGGAGCAGTTCCGGCAGTTCCTCGCGCACCAGGTCGACCCCTGCCGGCGGGTCGGGCGCGGTGGTGCGGCCGTCTTCCCAGCGTTCCAAGCCGTAGTGGCCCAGGACCAGGATGTTCGCGATGTCGTCCAGTCCGCCGTACTCCACCGCCACCGCGGCCGGGCGCCCGGTGATGATCACCAGGCGCCCGACCAGCGGGGCCAGTCGGCGGAGTTCGGCGGTGGCGCCGGGATGGGCGCGTGCGTCGCGCGGGTCGGAGACGATCGGTGCCAGGGTGCCGTCGAAGTCGAAGGACAGGACGGCCTCGGCGGGGCGCTGCACGATGCGGTCCAGCGCGGCCGCGCCCGCTTCGGAGCCGGGCTTGGGCAGTGGCATGAGCGGTCGTCTCGTTCCCGTTCGAGTGGTTGCGGGCGTGGTGGATATGCCCTCAGTCGGTGTGCCCTGGTGCTGTGCGGCGCATAGTCGGCGCCGGTTGGGTGGCGCTAAAGCTCGATACCCAGTTGGCGGGCGGTGCGCTGGCGGCGGCGGTCGGCACGCACCCGCCGGAGCCGCTTGACGGTCATCGGGTCGAATGCGAGGGCCTCGGGGCGGTCGACCAGCCCGTTGAGGAGCTGGTAGTAGCGCGTGGGCGAGAACCCGAACTCCTCGCGGATGGCTTGCTCCTTGGAGCCTTCCAACTTCCACCATTGGCGTTCGAAGGCCAGGATGCGCTGCTCTCGGTCGGCAAGCTCGGATTCCTCAGCAGAGGAAGCCGCCGCCTTGCCGGGCTGGGCGGACGGTTGTCGATCAAATAGCCCTGGATCTGACATTGGGCGCCTCCTCGTCCGGATTGGCGCGACTCATGGTAGCGACTCCGCGCGCAAGCTGAGGAGCCGAACAGGCAGGTTGGGTCCCAAGGGTTAGTGTTCTCTGTCCTCACCCGCTCGGGAGGCGGGGCCGCGGCAGCACCGCCGCCCTGAACCGCCGTGAGCCGCCGGCCCGGCATTGCCGCGCACCCGGCCCCGCACCGACCGCCGCCGCCCTCGCCGCAGTACCGCCCAAAGGGCGCAGACGTGGAACAATGACGCTTGACCGCACCCACTGAGACAGGCCACGGGAGTTTCCACGATGAGGGGTAACCGGGCCGCCCCGCGCGCCGCCTGGGCGGCCGCCTGCGCGGTTGCGCTGCTGGTTCCGCTGACACTCCCGGCCGCGGCGCCCGCGGCCGCCGAGACCGCGGACGGGCGGGAACTGCGGCCCGAGCAGTGGGGCATGGACGCCATTGGCGCGGCCAAGACCGCCGAACGCAGCAGCGGCGACGGTGGCGGCGGCGTGCTCGTGGCCGTCCTCGGCGGCGGTGTCGACACCTCCCACCCCGACCTGGGCGAGGGAACCACCGCAGGCGACGACTTCACCGAAGGCGCAGGTTCCGGCGGGTCGGCCACCCCGCTGGCCGGGATCATCGCCGGGCGCGGGCACGGCCGCGAGTACACCGGCGGCATCGTCGGGGTCGCCCCCGGCGCCGACCTGCTGTCGGTGCGCGTGCTCCCCGGAGACACGGGCGGCGGCGCGTCGGGCGCAGCAGCCGGAGCGGGCCAGAGCGGTGCGCCGGCCGCGGCGGACGCGGTGAGCGACGGCATCCGCTACGCCGTCGCAGAGGGCGCCCAGATCATCACCCTGCCGCAGGGCGCGGCGAGCGCCGAACCCGACGACGGCGTGCAGGCCGCGATCGGCCATGCCGGGCGCAACGGCGTCCTGGTGGTCGCGCCCGCAGGAGCAGGCGGGTCCGCTTACCCGGGCGCCTACACCGGGGTGACGGCCGTCGGCGCGGTCGGCGAGGACCGCGCGCTCACGCCCGGCTCCCCGGCTACGGAGGTCGCGCTGACCGCCCCGGGGGCCGGCATCCGCGCTCCCGCTGCGGGCGGCGGCTACACCACCGTCGACGGAACCGCCGCCGCGGCCGCGTTCGTGGCGGGTGCCGCCGCGCTGGTGCGCGCCGAGCACCCGCAACTGCGCCCCGGCGAAGTCGCCGACACGCTCACCTCGGGTGCCCGGCCCGGCGCGGCCGGCGAGGGGGCCGCGGGATACGGCGCCGGGGTGCTCGACGTGCAGAGGGCCTTGGAACAGGGTGCTGCGGCCACCGAGGGCGCCCCGCTGATCGACGAGGACCTGGCCGCCGCCGCCGATGAGGACCCGGCACTGCCGGGCTGGGCGGTCTGGACCGGTTGCGCCGTGCTGGGGGCGGCGGTGGTGGCCGCCCTTGTGCTGCTGTGGCGCCGCGCCACCGCCAACCCCTATGGCCTGGACTCCCGGGCATCGGGCAAACCGAAACGTGCGCGCGGCACCGCGGCGCAGGGAAGTCCCGGGCGGTCCCAAGAGGCGGCAAGGCAGGGCCGGACCCGGCCGGGCAAGCCGGAAGGGCGCGGCCGCCCCGGGGGATCCGGCGAGTCCGCGCAGGACCGCGGCGCGGAACCGGCGGGCGCCGGCGGCTCGCGCGGCGGGCCGGACGGCCGCCGCCGCGGCGGACGCCGGCGACGCTGAACCGTCATTGAACCGGCGCTGGATCGGCATGGAATTCGGCGCCGTATCGGCGTTGCACCGACTGGGCGGTACGGCTCAAGCCGTGCACCGCAGCCCGGGTACCGCGCCGTTCGGTGACCGCACGCAGGCTGAACGTGACCGCTGAACTGGGTGTTTGCGCCGGTCGCGGCCTTGACGGACGGTACCGGGCGTAGAAGTCTGGCGGCATGTCCCCCTTCGACGTCTCTGATCGATCACCCGCTGCCCCCGGACCGCTGCCTTCGCGCCGGGGAGGTGGCGAGCCCGACCCGGCCGCGGCCGCATCGGCGGCCCCGCCGCACTTCGTCGGCGGCCGGGTGGTGGTGGTCGACTCCGACCCCAAGTGGCCCTACCTGTTCCAGAGCCAAGCGGACCGCATCCGCGAGGCGCTCGGTGAGAACGCGCTGGAGGTGCAGCACGTCGGGTCCACAGCGGTGCCGGGACTGGCGGCCAAACCGTGTGTCGACGTGCTGCTGATCGTGCCTGACCCGGCCGACGAGGACGCCTACCTGCCGCCGCTGGAACGGGCGGGCTACGCGCTGGTGCACCGCGAACCCGAGCTGGACGGCCACCGCGTGCTGCGCGGCCCCAATATCAGCACCAACGTGCACGTCTACGGGCCCGGCGCCGCCGATGCGGAGCGGCTGCTGCTCTTCCGCGACCGGCTGCGCGCAGATGCGGCCGACCGCGAGCTTTACGCGCGCACCAAACGCGAGCTGGCGCAGCGCACTTGGGAGAACGTCCAGGACTACGCCGACGCGAAATCCGCGGTGGTCGAGGAGATCATCGCCCGCGCCCGCGCCGGCTGAGGCCGCCCGGTGCGGCAGTGCCTACCGCGCCTTCCGCGCCCTCCGTGCTCACTGCGGCCGCGCGGCGCCCCGCAACGCGTTCCGCGGCGGTTGGTGCCCCGGAGGCGGAGGCCCCGGCACGGGCGGGCCCGAGCCGGCGCGATCGGCCTCCGCCGAGGCACACCTACGCCAGCGCCCGCAACTGCTGCTGGAACCAGCGCTGCGGCGGCAGCGCCGCGGCGTTCTCCACCAGCCGTTCGCAGCGGGCGCGGCGCTGGTCGTCGGGCATTTCCAGCGCTGTGCGCAGCGCACGCGCGGTCTCGCTGACGTCGTAGGGGTTGACCAGCACCGAGTCGGCCCCCAGGTCGTCGGCGGCACCGGCCTCGCGCGAGAGCACCAGCACGCACCCGTCGTCGGAGAGCACCGGCGCCTCCTTGGCCACCAGGTTCATGCCGTCGCGGATCGGGTTGATCAGCAGCACGTCGGCCATGCGGTAGGCGGCCAGTGAGCGCGGGAAGTCGTCGTTGACCTCCAGGATCAGCGGGGTCCACGTGGCCGTGCCGAACTCTTGGTTGATCTCCTTGGCCACCCGCTGCACGTGCTCGGTGTAGTCGCGGTATTCCGGGACGTCGCCGCGGCTGGGGTAGGCGAAGGCGAGGTGGGTGACCCGCTCGTGCCACTGCGGGTGCTCGCGCAGCAGTTCGCGGAACGCCTCAAGGCCGCGCACGATGTTCTTCGACAGTTCGGTGCGGTCGACCCGTACGATGAGCTTGCGGTCGCCCACCCGCTCGCGCAGGGCGGTGCGCCACTGCTCGACGTCGCCGGCAGCGGCGCGGGAGCGCAGGGACTCGGTGTCGGCGCCCAGCGCGTGCACGCCCACGTCGATCACCCGGCCGCCGAACTCCACGGTGCGGGAGTCCCAGTCGACGTCGACCCGCAGCAGTTCCTCGCAGCAGCGCAGGAACGCGTCGGCCCAGCGGCGGCTCAGGAAGCCGAGGTGGTCGGCGCCGAGCATGCCCTCCAGCAGTTCGCGCCCGATGTCGTCGGGCAGCATCCGGAAGTACTCCGGCGGCGCCCAGGGCGTGTGCGAGAAGTGCGCGACACGCAGGTCGGGGCGGCGCCCGCGCAGCATCCGCGGCACCAGCGCCAGGTGGTAGTCCTGCACGACCACGCGCGCATTGTCGGCGGAGCCGGTCAGCAGCGCATCGGCGAAGGAGGCGTTGTAGGCGCGGAAGTCCTCCCATTCGGCGCGGAACGCGGCGTCGAAGCGCGGCTTGTTCGGGGTGTCGTAGAGCATGTGGTGCACGAACCACAGGGTCGAGTTGGCCACGCGCGTGTAGGCGTTGGCGAAGGTGTCGGGCGGGATGTCGAGCATCCGCACGCGCATGCCGCCAAGGTCGAACCCGGCCTGGTCGAGCCGTGCCTCGGGGGCGCTCGCCGCGGCCGTGCGGTCGGCGTCGGAGAGGGCGGCGCACACCCACAGCGTGTCGGAGGTGGCCGCCACGGAGCTGAGTCCCGAAACCAGGCCTCCGCCGCCGCGGCGGTAGTCGAGGGAGCCGTCTTCGCTGATCGAGAAGGACACCGGTCCCCTGTTGGAAGCGACGAGGATCTGTGCCTTATCCACCTGATCGCCCACCTCTCACCTTGAATTGCGCCGAAGTTTCATTGCACTACACCGCTGCCGCCCATAACAGGCCCCGCTGCGCGAAGGTGTCATAGGTCTCGCCCGCCGCAGGAGCCCGCAAACACGCGGTGATCGCGCGGATGCGGGCCGGTGGCGGCCGTGCGGGCGCCGGTGTGTGCGGCGCCGCAGGTGGGTGGCTGCTACCCCTGCAGAGCCGTCCGCAGACGTGTTACCCGGATCACCCTCCATGGAAAAACGGGCGAAACGTGGGCTAGAGTAGCCCTCGGATTCGGTTGCGCCCCAGTTCACGGGTTCGCCCGCATCCACCACAACTGCATATTGCTCATCCAGAGGGGTGGAGGGACCGGCCCTGCGAAGCCCCGGCAACCATCTCGGTATGCGTTTCTCGCGATCCTGCGGGGCGGCCGAGGCAGGTGCCAACTCCGGCCTGTGACCAGATCGGTCAGACAGGGAAGATGAGGGGAGACGCCTCGCCATGGCGATAACCGCCACCGAAACGGACACCTTCGCCGCCCGCGCATTCGGCCCCGCCGCCGCGCTCTCCTGCCGCGAATGCGGCCAGCGCTACGACCTCGCCCCGCGCTTCGCCTGCGAGTTCTGTTTCGGCCCCCTTGAGGTGGCATACGAGTTCGGCGACCTCACCCGCGAATCCATCCAGAGCGGGCCGAACAACATCTGGCGCTATGCCGGCCTGCTGCCGGTCCCCGGCAACGTCGCCGACCTGCCCAACATGAACCCGGGCCTGACCCCGCTCGTGCGCGCCGACCGGCTCGCCGCCGAGCTGGGTATGGAGTCCCTGCACGTCAAGGACGACTCCGCCAACCCCACCCACTCCTTCAAGGACCGCGTGGTGGCCATGGCCGTCGAGGCCGCCCGCACCTTCGGATTCCGCACCCTGTCCTGCTCCTCCACCGGCAACCTCGCCGGCGCGGTGGGTGCGGCCTCGGCGCGTGCCGGGTTCCGCTCGTGCGTGTTCATCCCGGCCGGCCTCGAAGAGGGCAAGATCGTCATGGCGGCCGTCTACGGCGGCCGGGTGGTGGCCATCGACGGCAACTACGACGACGTCAACCGGTTCTGCTCGGAGCTGATCGGCGATCCCGCCGGCGAGGACTGGGGCTTCGTCAACGTCAACCTGCGCCCCTTCTACGCCGAGGGCTCCAAGACCCTGGCCTACGAGATCGCCGAGCAGCTGGGCTGGCGGCTGCCCGAGCAGATCATCGTCCCCATCGCCTCGGGCTCCCAGCTCACCAAGATCGACAAGGGCTTCCGCGAGCTCATCGACCTCGGCCTGGTCGAGGACCGCCCCTACAAGATCTTCGGCGCCCAGGCCACGGGCTGCTCGCCGGTCGCCCAAGCCTATGAGCAGGGCCACGACGTCATCCAGCCCGTCAAGCCCGACACCATCGCCAAGTCGCTGGCGATCGGCAACCCCGCCGACGGCCCCTACGTGCTCGACGTCTGCCGGCGCACCGGCGGCGCGGTCGTCCACGTCGACGACGCGGCGGTGGTCGACTCCATCTCGCTGCTGGCCCGCACCGAGGGCGTCTTCGCCGAGACCGCCGGCGGGGTCACCACCGGCGTGCTGCGCAAGCTGCTCGACGACGGCGTGCTCGACCCCGCGGCCGAGACCGTCGTCCTCAACACCGGTGACGGCCTGAAGACCCTCAACGCGGTCGAGGCCGGAGTCACCGCCACCATCAAGCCTTCCCTGGACGCCTTCAAGGACGCCGGGCTGCTGTAGCCCCGCTGCGGCCCTGGTCGGGCCCTGCCCCGTCCGAGCCCTCGGGCCACCGCGAAGAGCCGGCCGGCAAGCTAGCAAGTCAAGGAGTAATCCGCAGTCATGAGTGTCAGTGTCCGAGTTCCGACCATCCTGCGCACCTACACCGCGGACGCGGCCGAGGTCAGCGCCGAAGGCGCGACCGTCCAGGCGGTACTGGCCGACCTGGAGGCCAGGTTCCCCGGCATCCGCGCGCGGATCGTCGACGATGCCGGCAAGATCCGCCGCTTCGTCAACGTCTACGTGGGCGACGAGGACGTCCGCTTCGCCCAGGGCATGGACACCCCGACCGAGTCGGGCACCCAGGTCTCCATCATCCCGGCCGTGGCCGGGGGCTGCTGAACCGCCGCGCCCTCGGGGCGCGCGCCCGCGCGGTCCGCGCCCGGTTCGGCCCCGCCGGTGTACGGCCCGGCCGAGCCCGGTTTGCGCGCGGCCGCGCCGCCTGCCGCAGCCCGCGCCGCGCCTCCCCGGAGGCACGGCGCGGGCTTTGTGCTGCGTAGGGGACCGGCCGCCGGCCGGCGGCGGACACGGGCGGGCGCGCGGGCAGGCGGCGTTGACCTGCGGGTAACCCTGCGGAGAACTCTGGCGAAGGCGTTTGCACTCGCATGGGGAGAGTGCTAAAAATAGGTTCGTTAGCACTCTGCGAACCGGAGTGCTAATCACTGGTTCGAGGCGATGAGGCCGCGGTCTCCGGCAGAGGGGTTGCCCGGGTCCACCGCGGTCGTCCGTCGCGGGCGTCGGCTCGTACCTTCGCGTATCAGCCCGGTCTCGGGAGGACAGGAAGTCTATGGCAGCCAAACTGATCGCGTTCGACGAGGAGGCCCGCCGCGGCCTCGAGCGCGGCATGAACCAGCTTGCTGACGCAGTAAAGGTCACGCTTGGCCCGAAGGGCCGCAACGTGGTGCTGGAGAAGAAGTGGGGCGCCCCCACCATCACCAACGACGGTGTCTCCATCGCCAAGGAAATCGAGCTCGAGGACCCCTGGGAGAAGATCGGGGCCGAGCTCGTCAAGGAGGTCGCCAAGAAGACCGACGACGTCGCCGGTGACGGCACCACCACCGCCACCGTGCTCGCCCAGGCCATGGTGCGCGAGGGCCTGCGCAACGTCGCGGCCGGCGCCAACCCGGTCGGCCTGAAGCGCGGCATCGAGTCGGCCGTCACCCGCATCAGCGAGGAACTGGCCAACCTCTCCAAGGACGTCGAGACCAAGGAGCAGATCGCCTCCACCGCCTCGATCTCGGCCGGCGACTCCCAGATCGGCGACGCCATCGCCGAGGCCATGGACAAGGTCGGCAAGGAAGGCGTCATCACGGTCGAGGAGGGCCAGACCTTCGGGCTGGAGCTTGAGCTCGCCGAGGGTATGCGCTTCGACAAGGGCTACATCTCGCCCTACTTCGCCACCGACCTGGAGCGCATGGAGACGGTGCTTGAGGACCCCTACATCCTCATCGCCAACCAGAAGATCTCCAACAACAACGACTTCCTCCCCATCGTCGAGAAGGTCCTGCAGGCGGGCCGTCCGCTGATGGTCATCGCCGAGGACGTCGAGAGCGCCGCTCTGCAGACCCTGGTGGTCAACAAGGTGCGCGGCACCTTCAAGTCCGTCGCCGTGAAGGCCCC
Organism: Streptomonospora sediminis; assembly: GCF_054778995.1. Classification (NCBI taxonomy): domain Bacteria; kingdom Bacillati; phylum Actinomycetota; class Actinomycetes; order Streptosporangiales; family Nocardiopsidaceae; genus Streptomonospora; species Streptomonospora sediminis. The sequence continues at coordinate 189,110 of NZ_BAAGYZ010000005.1, read as the reverse complement.
GGGCTTCGGCGACCGCCGCAAGGCCCAGCTTGAGGACATCGCCGTGCTGACCGGCGGCCAGGTCATCACCGAAGAGGTGGGGCTGAAGCTGGAGAACACCGAGCTGGACATGCTCGGCCGCGCCCGCAAGGTCGTCGTCACCAAGGACGAGACCACCATCGTCGACGGTTCCGGCGACGCCTCCACCATCTCCGGCCGTGTCAGCGAGATCCGCAACGAGATCGAGCGCACCGACTCCGACTACGACCGCGAGAAGCTGCAGGAGCGCCTGGCGCGCCTGGCCGGCGGCGTCGCGGTCATCAAGGCCGGTGCCGCCACCGAGGTCGAGCTCAAGGAGCGCAAGCACCGCATCGAAGACGCGGTCCGCAACGCCAAGGCCGCCGTTGAAGAGGGCATGCTGCCCGGCGGTGGCGTGGCGCTGCTCCAGGCCGGCGTTCCCGCCTTCGAGAAGCTGGACCTGCAGGGCGACGAGTCGATCGGCGCCGACATCGTGCGCCGCGCGATCGAGGAGCCGCTGAAGCAGATCGCCATCAACTCCGGCCTTGAGGGCGGCGTTGTTGCGGAGAAGGTGAAGAACCTCGAAGCCGGCATCGGGCTGAACGCGGCCACGGGCGAGTACACCGACCTGTTCAAGGACGGCGTCATCGACCCGACCAAGGTCACCCGTTCCGCGCTGCAGAACGCGGGCTCCATCGCGGGCCTGTTCCTCACCACCGAGGCCGTCATCGCCGAGAAGCCGGAGAAGGCCGCTGCGGCCGCTCCGGACGCCGGCGGCATGGGCGGTATGGACTTCTAGGACCCTCCACCCGGAGGTCCGCGAGTCCGATACGCGAACCCGCTTCGCCTGCGACGATCGGGCGGTCCCCACCCATGGGGGCCGCCCGATTCGGCGTTTGCGGGGGTGCGAACCGCCCGCCTGCCGAACGGTCCACCCGCCGACTGGCCGAACCGGCGCCTGCGCCGCGATCGCCGGGGGTGCCGGTGGTAGCGTCAGGTCCGCCTCCGCGGTGCGCTGAGCGAGCAGGGCACGGTCCGCACGGCCGCGGCGCGCGCCGCGGCGGAGGCGCGGCGACCAGCACAGGAGTAAGTCCACCATGACCGCATCCCGGATCCGCCCCGACGACCCCACGGCAGTGCTCGGCGCCGTGGAAGCAGCCACCGGCCGCCTGCTGCAGACGGCGGTCGACATCCGCCCCGACCAGATCGGGGACCCTTCGCTACTGCCCGGATGGACGCGCGGCCACGTGCTGGCGCACGTCTCGCGCAGCGCCGAAGCGATGCTCCGGATGATGGAGGGCGCGCGCGAGAACCGCCAGGCCGGCATGTACCCCAGCGCCGAGGCCCGCGAACGCGACATCGAGGACGGCGCCGCGCGGGGCCCCGAGGACCAGGCCGCCGACCTCAAGGACACGGCCGATCGGATAGCCGAGGTCATCCGGGATTTCCCCGCACAGGCGTGGTCCTTCGAACTCAAGCACCGCTCCGGGCTGGTCTTCCCTGCCGGGCGGGTCCCGTGGCTGCGGCTGGCCGAGGTGGAGTACCACCACGTCGACCTGGACCTGGGCTACGGCCCCGGCGACTGGCCCACCGAATTCGTCGAAGTTGAGACCCGGAAACTGACCGAGCGCTTCGCCGCCGACGAAGAACTGCCGCCCGTCCTGCTCCGCGACACCGCGACCGACCGGCACCGAGTACCGCATCGGCGCCGCCGCGGGCCCCGCGGTGACCGCCCAGGGCCCGGCGGGCGAACTCCTCGCGTGGCTCTCGGGCCGCGCCGACGGCGCCCGCCTCACCGTGCACCGCGGCGGCACCCCGGTCGGCGACCCCGCCGCCGTGCTGCCGGCGCTGCCCGCGATGCTCTAAGCCCTGCACGGCGATGATCATGCAGAAATGACTGTCTCAGCTTTGAAATCCCGGCATTTCTGCAGGGCCGGCGCGTCGCCCGCCGCACCGGCCCCGCCGAACGGATGTGCAGGCGTGTTGTTGGTCACAATTTTGTGTGCCGCAGATGGGCATCTGCCATGTCACCGGCTTTGTTCGCGAAGTGCGATCGGGTTGCGTGTCCGAAGCAGCAGGAAGGGGCTCGATTCCTGCGGGTCGGGGCCCGCCATGCGCTGCGGTTATCCGGCCAATCGGTATTTCCGCATCGAGTACCATCCGCCGTAAATGGCGTAATACCCCGTGCAATGGAGTCCCCGATGAAATACCTGGTGCGCTCGAATCCTGTTCTGAACGACGCGGTGTTCCTGCTGCTGCGGATCTGTATCGGCGTGGTCTTCATCGGCCACGGCTGGGACAGGCTGGCCAACATGGATGTGGCCCGCGCCGCCCACATCGCCCCGGGGCTGCGCGAGATGGGGATTCCGCTGCCGGACCTCGTCGCCCCCTACCTGGCCTACGGCGAGCCGATCTGCGGTGCGCTGGTCCTGCTGGGCGTGCTGACACGGCTCGGTGCGGCCGTGCTCACCTTCAACATGCTCGGCGCCTGGTTCTTCGTGCACAGCTCCGCGGGGCTGATGGTGGCCAACAACGGCTACGAGTACGTCATGGTGCTGTCCGCGGTCGGCCTGCTGCTGGTGGTGTGCGGCCCGGGCCGGTTCAGTATCGACGCGTTGCTGGCCCGCGCCGGCGGCTCCGACGGCTCCGGTGCGGACCGGCCCGCCCACCGCGCGGGCGCGGCTTGAGCGCAGCGGCGGGCAACCCGTCGGCCGGCCGGTAGCGCCGGGGGCTCCGGGGGCCGGCCGGTAGCGCCGGGGGCTCCGGGGGCCGGGGTCCCCGGCGCTACCGGCCCCCGGCAATCCGCGGATCCGGGGAAGACGCCGGCCATACGGCAAGCCGGGAAGCTGGAAGCCGGGAAATCCGGCAATCAGCCGGAACCGCCCAGCCGTCGCCGGCGTCCAACCGCACCGTGCAGGATTTTTTCAACACGGCACCGATCGTGGTCAAGCAGCCCAAGCGCTTCTTCATCGACGAGTCGGAGTACCACTGCTACGACCGGTTCGGCCACCACATCGCCCACGTGCACGAGGTCGGCCTGAGCGGCGGCATGCAGGCGCTGCGGTTCGCGGTCGGCAACACCGCGGGGTTCCAGCGCAAGCTGATGGTGAACGACGCGTGGCGGCGGCCGCGGCTCTACATCGAGAAGTCGTGGGCGATGTTCACCGCGACCACCTTGATCGCCCAGCCCGACGGTCGGCCGATCGGCTACATCGACCAGGACTTCAAGTTCTTCAAAGCCGGCTTCAGGCTGCTGGACCCGTGGAAGCGGCACATCGGCACGATCAGCGGGAACGTCTTCGGCTTCGACTTCCAGGTGGCCGACCACCAGGAGCACGAGGTCGCCCGGGTCAACCGGCAGTTCCCCGACGTCGGCGAGTTCTTCACCGCCGCCGACACCTACGTGTTGTGGCCGCGCTACCCGAACCTGCCGGAACCGCTGAAAACCCTGGTGGTCGCCTCGGGCATCACCATCGATCTGGTGCTGCTGGAAGGCAAGCGCTAGCCGACCGGGTTGCTACCGGGTTTTCCGGGCTCCGCGCGTTCACGCCTGGGCCGGCCGGCCGCTCGCCCGCGCCATGTGGGCGCGGTCCTCCTCGCCGAACCGTTCCTCCAGTTCCTCGGGCGAGGCGTCGACGTCGATGCGCGACAGGGGTGTGCCGCGCGCGGTCTCGATGGCCCCGAGGCGGCGCAGCGCCCGGTCGGTCGCGTAGTCCGTCAGCTCCTGGTCGGAGAGCATGTACTGCTTCTCCTCCTCGCTGGGCTCGGGTTCGTCGCCGCCCTGGACCACCGCGGTGACGTAGGGCAGCAGCTCGTTCAGCCGCTCGGAGACCACGTCCCAGTTCGCGGGGTCGGCTGCCACGTGGCGCCGGCAGGTGAAGGTTCCCCAGGCCATGTGCCTGCGCTCGTCGTCGCCGATGCGCTTGATGATCTCCCGCATGCCCGGGAAGATGCCGCGGGCGGTGCAGGTGTGGTTCCAGGCGTGGTAGCCGGTCAGCGCCAGGGAGCCTTCGATGATGTGGTTGTAGGTAACCGACGCGCGCACCTGGTTGCGGGGGCTGGGATCCTCGGCCAGCGCGTTCAGCGAGGCGGGCAGCTCGGAGTAGAACAGGGCGCGGTAGCCGGGGTCGCCGTCGACGTGGGAGTGCAGGTCCTCGGTGATGCCCACCGCGTCCAGCCACATCCGGAACACCTGGACGTGCTTGGCCTCCTCGAACGCGAACTGGGTCAGGTACATCTCGTCGCCGAGGCGGCCTTCGGCGGCCATGGCGCGGATGAACGGCTGGATGTCCTCGGTGACCGCCTCTTCACCGGCGACGAAAAGGGCGCAGAGCCGTTTGATCCGGAACCGCGCCTCCTCGGGCAGGTTCCGCCAGTCCGCCGCGTCGCGGCTCATGTCGATGTCCCGCGGGTTCCAGAACTTCGCGTTTCCTTTTGCGAACAGCCGCAGGGGGAAGGAGTCCCAGTTGAGGCCGCGGGCGCGCAGCGAGTGGAAGCCGCTGCGGTGTTCGGGGGGCGAGTCGGTCGCGGCGCAGTCGACTGGTTCGGGCATGGGCACCTCCGTGTTGTCCCGCACCATCATTGGACCCGAGCCGCTGCTGTGTAAAGGTGTGTGCCGCGGGAATGGGGCGCTCCCGCGGCGCGAGGCCGCTGCCAACCGCGATACGGTCGGACGTGCGCCCCGCGGCCGCGCCTCGTTCGCCGGAAACGGCGGCGGGATCCGCTTTGGACCCCCAGCGGGCGCTCGGGCTGTTCATCTGTGCGTCGCGCCAACCGGGAGGCCACGTGTTCTGCGGCGATCCGGGCACATCCGGCTACGCGTCCTGCGCCGAACAAGAGGGCCTGTTCGTGATCGCCTCGCTCCTGCCGGCGACACTCGCGCTGGTGCTCATGGCGGCCGCGTTCGCCACACCCGCAGTGCGCCGCAACCCGGCGCTGCGCACGCAGACCCTCGGCTACTCGCTGATCGCCTGGTGCCTGGCCGGATTCACCATGGTGCTGGGCGCGCTGCCGCCGCTGTAGCCGTGTAGCCCCGTAGCCCTGAAACCCGCCCGCCCCAAGGCCGTCCGCCCGCCCGCAGGTGGACGTGTGGTGACAGGCCGGTGAGCACCTCGGAAAACCCGCGCGCCGGGGTCCCGCGGCCCGTACACATCCGGCCACACTGTGCGAGGCGCCCGCGGGGCGCCGCATCCCCCACCGTGAACACCTCCGCATATCAGCCTCCTGGAGGTTGCTGTGGTCGCGAACCGGATGCGCGGCTTTGCCCGGCGCCACCCGCTGGTGCGCCAGGCGGCACGGCGGCTCCGCCGCCGGCTCCCGCGGCGCTTGGGCGGGATCGGGCGGAAGCCGCTGCCGCCGCCGAGCCGCGGCTTCGAACTGGCGCTGCCCCGTCCCGCCGACGCCCCCGGCACCGAACCGGCGGCGCTGTCGGTCCGGGCCCACCGCGGCCTCTGGGTGCCGCGCAAGCTCGAAAAGGCCGGGCTCGCCGGCTTCGAACCCGAGACCCTCGCCTGCTTCCTGGCCGTGTTGGAGCATGCGCGCCCGGGTGCGGTGCTCGACGTGGGCGCGAACGTGGGGCTGTACGGCCTGCTCGCCGCAGCGCGCTGCCGCCGCGCCGTGTACGCCTTCGAACCCACGCCGCACGTCGCGGCGGCAGCGCGGGACCTGGCGGCGCACAACGGTCTGCCCGTCGACGTGGTGGAATTGGCGATGAACGACCGCGGCGGGAGCGCCGTGCTCGCGGTCTCGTCGGTGTCGGACGCGTCGAACTCGCTTGCGTCCGGTTTCCGCCCGGAAGCCGCCCGGCTCCAGGTGCGGACCGACACGCTCTCCCGCTGGTGCGAGCACACCGGCACGTCGCCGGCCGTCATCAAGATCGACACCGAGTCCACCGAGCCCGACGTGGTGGCCGGGGGACGCGAGGTGCTGCGCGAGTCCCGCCCATGGGTGTTCTGCGAAGTCCTGCCGGGCAGCGGCGCCGAGGAGCGCCTGATGGAGCTGCTGGGGCCGCTCGGCTACACCTGGCACCAGATGAACGGGGACATGCCCGCCCCGGCGCGCACCGCCATCGACGCCCGGGGAGCGGCTCCGCACCAGCGCATGTGGCTCTTCGCGCCGAACCCGCCGACCGATGCGCTGTGGGAACGCGCCCGCGTGTGGCACCGCGCACTGGAGGACTGCACACCGGCCGGATCGCTTGCGGAGTCGGGCACGCGCTGAGGGGCGCTTGCACGCGGCGGCACACGGCGTGGCGGGCGAGCGCCCGGCGCGCAACACCCCCGCTGCCGGGGTGCGCGGCGCCGGCCGGGCTCAGAGTTCGTCGCCGGCCAGCACGTCGCCTGCGTCGGCGATGCGGTAGGCGTAGCCCTGTTCGGCCAGGAAACGTTGCCGGTGGGCCGCGAAGTCCTGGTCGATGGTGTCGCGGGCGGTAACCGCGTAGAAGCGGGCGCTGCGCGAGTCGGACTTGGGCCGCAGCAGCCGCCCCAGCCGCTGGGCCTCCTCCTGGCGGGACCCGAACGACCCCGACACCTGGATGGCCACGCCCGCCTCGGGCAGGTCGATGGAGAAGTTGGCGACCTTGGAAACGACCAGCGTGTGCAGTTCGCCGGAACGGAACGCCTCGAACAGGCGCTCGCGCTCCTTGACCCGGGTCTCGCCCTTGATGACCGGTGCTTCCAGCGCCTCGCCCAGCTCGTCGAGCTGGTCGATGTAGGAGCCGATGATCAGGGTGGGCTCGTCGGTGTGCCGGCGCACCAGCTCGCGCACCACCTCGGTCTTGGCGCCGGAGGACGCGCAGAAGCGGTAGCGGTCCTCGGGTTCGGCTGTTGCGTAGGCGAACCGTTCGGAGTCGGTGAGGTTGACCCGCACCTCGACGCAGTCGGCGGGGGCGATCCAGCCCTGGTTCTCCATCTCCTTCCAGGGCGCGTCGTAGCGCTTGGGGCCGATGAGGGAGAACACGTCGCCTTCGCGGCCGTCCTCGCGCACCAGGGTGGCGGTCAGCCCCAGGCGGCGCCGGGCCTGCAGATCAGCGGTCATCCGGAAGATGGGGGCGGGCAGCAGGTGCACCTCGTCGTAGATGACCAGGCCCCAGTCGCGCGCCTCGAACAGCTCCAGGTGGCTGTGCACGCCCTTCTTGCGGGCGGCCATGACCTGGTACGTGGCGATGGTGACGGGGCGGATGTCCTTGCGGGTGCCCGAGTACTCGCCGATCTCGTCCTCGGTGAGCGTGGTGCGGCGCAGGAGCTCGCTGCGCCACTGGTGCACCGAGACGGTGTTGGTGACCAGGATCAGCGTGGTCGACTTGGCCAGCGACATCGCGGCCGCTCCAACGATGGTCTTGCCCGCGCCGCAGGGCAGCACCACCACGCCCGAGCCGCCGGCGTAGAAGCTGTCGGCGGCGGCACGCTGGTAGCCGCGCAGCTCCCAGTCGCCCTCGGCGAGGTCGATGGCGTGCGCCTCGCCGTCGACATAGCCCGCGTGGTCCTCGGCCGGCCAGCCGAGCTTGAGCAGCGCCTGCTTGAGGTTGCCGCGTTCGCTGGGGTGGACGGCGACCGTGCTTTCGTCGACCCGGTCGGCGAGCATCCCCTTGACCTTCTTGGCGCGGACCACTTCCTCCAGCACGGCGGTGTCCAACGCGTGCAGCACGAGCCCGTGGTCGGGGTCGGTCTGCAGGCGCAACCGGCCGTAGCGGTCCATGGTCTCGGCGATGTCGACCAGCAGCGAGTGCGGCACGGGGAAGCGGGAGTAGTTGATGAAGGCGTCGACGACCTGCTCGGCGTCATGGCCGGCGGCGCGCGCGTTCCACAGCGCCAAGGGGGTCACGCGGTAGGTGTGCACGTGCTCGGGGGCACGCTCCAGCTCCGCGAACGGTGCGATCGCGCGGCGGCACTCGTCGGCCAGTTCGTGGTCGACTTCGAGCAGCAGGGTCTTGTCGGACTGGACGATCAGGCAGGACACACGTACCTCGCAGCAGGGGTCTCGGCGGGCGGTCGCTCGCCCCCGGGGGGCGCGCCACGGCGTGCAACGCCGCAACGGTCGGCGATATGCCCGCGGCCGCGGCAACGCTCCAACCCTACGCGCAGCGTGCGGCGGCCGGGGCGGGACCGCTCACCTGCACGCCAGCACCGGCCGCAGCCCGGCAGGGGCCGCGGCAACGGCCGCTCGGGGCCGGCGGGCGGGGCGGGTCCGGGACGGTCGGGCGGTGGCTAGAGCGACATGATGACCAAGATCGCCGCGGCGAGGATCACACCCATCAGCGCCAGATACACGAACGTGCACGCCCAGGTGTAGCGGATGAAGCGCTCGACCTCCATGGGGTCGCCGGTGCGGGTGAGCGCCACGATGCCGAACGCGATGGCCGGCACGTTCACCAGCAGTGTCAGCACGGGAAAGCCCAGTGCGAGGAACAGCAGCGGGAACAGCAGGGTGAGCACGGCGCACAGCAGGGCGGCGACGGCGCTGCCCACGCGGGCCGGCGGCTGCGAAGGCGGCGGGAACCGCGGCATCGGGGCGGGCAGCCCGCCGGGAGCGGCGCCCGCACCGGGCTGCGGCGCGGGGTGGGCGGCACCGGGGCGGCCGAAGGACCCGGTCTGCGCAGCGGCGCCGTAACCGGCCGGCTGCGGTCGGCCCGGCTGTCCCTGTTGCCCGTGTTGTCCCGGCGGTACCGGGGCGAACGGGTCCTGCGGCGCTGCGCCGCCCGCGGTGTAGCGGCCCGGCGGCGGTCCGAGCCCGGTCGAACCCGCCGGCTCGGACTCCCAGTAGGAGCCGGGCCGACTCCAGAAGTCGCTCATCGGTCTCGCCCGCCTTTCGCGTTCGCCCTGGCGAAGCAGGACCGCCGCACCTGCCGGGCCCAGCGGCCCGCCGCGGCCCGGCCGCGGATAAGCCCGGTCCTGGTGCCAGCGTAGTCGGCGCACCGGCCCGGGGGCCAAGCGCCCGCTGAAGGGCCGGTGCGACACCGCGGGCGACCCACCGAACATGCGCTAGTAGTTCGAGACCACACCTTCGAACAGCGAGCCCGCCTGGGTGAACAGCCACAGGCTCAGCACCAGCATCACGAAGAGCATCACCGCGGCCGCGCCCAGGCTGTACCAGGAGTAGCGGGTGAGGGTCTCGGCCTCGGTGTAGCGGCCTTGGTCGCGCTTGTGGCCGGCGCGTATGGCGAAGACGATCCCGATGATGCCGAAGATCCAGTTGAAGCAGAACAAGCACGTCAGCGCGTGCAGGATCAGCGCCATGGTCGGGCTGCTGGCGCCGGAGGGCGGCGGCGCAGGCTCGTCGCGGTCGTCGTAGCGGCCGCGGTCGCGGTCGCGGCGGTCCGGCTCCCGTGCCGAACCGCCGCCGGTGTCCTCGCGGCTCCGCTCGCGGGGGCGGCGGTCGCGGTCGCCGCTCGGCGGGTCCTCGCGCGGCGAGGATGCACCGGGCGGCAGCGACTGGTTGCTCATGGGGGGTGCCTATCCCTCTCTCGCTCGGTTCGCGGGCCGGTTGCGCCTCCGGCGACCATCCCGCCGGCCCACCGGAAGAGGTGCCCGTCCCAGCAGCAATCTAGGCCATCGGCCCCCGCCGGTGCGGCCGCTCCCGCCCGAGCGGGTCAGCGCAGGCCGGCGAACCGGTCGCTGCCCACCCCGAGCGTGTAGCCGTTGCTGAGGTGCACGGTGACCCGCTCGGGGCCCCAGTCGGCACCGGTGATGCGCAACCGGCCGCCGTCATAGCCCGTGCCGGTGGGCACCTCGACGCCGTGGTAGAGCATGCTGGGATGGTGGCCCAGGCGCAGCTCGTATTTCCCGCCGCCCAGGCGGGAGTGGCGCAGCAGCACCGCTTCGACCGGTAGCCGATCCTCCTTCGTCGCACCGGCGGTGCCGGTGTCGTAGCGCATACCGTCCTCGGTCGAGGAGATCCGCTGCACCTCCTCGCTCAGCAGGTCGCCGACAGGCAGGCCGCTGGAGCCGACCGCGTGCCCGGCGGCCAGGCACAGCGCACCGGTCACCAGCACGGCCGCCAGGTGGCGGAGCGGCCGGTGAGCCGGCGGGGCCTGCACCGGCGAGGTGGGCGCGGATTGCGACGCGGCCATCGGCGCTCCAATTTTCTGGGGAGGGGGCAGCGGGTGGCGGATGCAGCGCACGCTACCGCCCGGCAAGCGCCCCTAGAACCGGCAGCCGCGCCCCGGCACGGCCCTGCCGGTCAGGCGTCCCGGTCCGCGGCGGAGTCCAGATCGGCCACGCCGGTGATGCGGTGCACGGCAAAGCGGTGGACGGCGGCGCGGGTGGCGTCGTAAGCGGTGAGGAAGCCGCCCTCGACCCGGGCGGGTTCGACGATGCGGCTGCTGGCGCGGCCCTCGGCATCCAGATAGCCGATCCACACGCGCCGGCCCTGGGTAGCGGCCTCCGACAGCGCGGTCAGCGCCGCGGTGGTGGGCGACCGCGGGGGCGCACCGTCGGGTGCGGCGACGGGGCGGCGGGCGGTGGTGGCCGCCTCGTCGCCTGCGCGCACCGCCCGCACCGCCGCCATGCGCAGTTCCGCGCCGGGCGCCGCGGGCTCGTCCAGTTCGCGGCCGGCCGGGGTACCGGAGGCGGGCTCGGCGCGCCGCGCCGTGGCTCCGGTGAGCTGCACGGTGCCGTCGGCGGCCTCGGCCACCGGGTGGTAGCCCAGCTCCTCCAACCGGCCCATCAGCACCGGCCGGGGGGTGCGGCTGGCGACCACCGTGGGGGCCAGCCGGAACAGTTCCAGGTCGCCTGCCCGCCGGTCGCCTGCCAGCTGGTCCAGGACCGAGGGTTCGTCGCAGCGCAGGTAGCTGGAGGCGGTGCCGATACGCAGCCTCCCGTGCCGCCGGGCGACGTCGCCGATCAGGTACCGCAGCGGCTGCGGCAGCTCGGTCGAGGAGTGCCGCTCCAGCAGCGCGGTGAGGTCGTCGGCGCCGCGCCCGGCGTCGAGGGCGCGGCGGATGGATCCCTCGGTGAACCGGTACACGGTCGCGCCGCCGGTCGACTCGATGTCGGCGGCCAGCGCCAGTTCGCGGGCGAGGCGGGGTACCAGCGGCCCGGGCGCCACGGCGGTGAGGTCGCCCTGCACCAGGATGGTCTCCAGCGGTTCGGGGAGTTCGGCCGCCAGCAGTTCGCCGGCCGCGGTCTTGCGGCGTTCGGCGAGCGGGGTGTCCTCGGCGTCCAACTCCTCGACCAGCGCGCGGGCGTGCGGCGCCAGCGCGCCGCGCCCGGTCAGGCCCAGCAGCGCCGCCTCGTGCAGCGCCGCGGAGACGAGCGCGGCATAGGCCGGGCCCTGGCGGCGCGGCCGCTGCCAGGCCAGCCGGGCCGCGACCGGGTCCTCGCCGGGCGCCAAACCCTCGGGTGCGGCCGCCAACGCACCGAGCACGTCCAGCCGCACGTCGGGCGCCGAGCGCCGGTCGAGCCCTTCGCCCAGCGCCGTGCGGGCGCGGCCGCGGGAGTCCTTGGTGCCGTTGAGCGAGGCGACCCGGGTGGAACGCAGCCAGGCGTCGGCCAGCCGCAGCCACCGGCGTTCGGCGGGGGCCTCGCGCCACAGGTCGAACTCGGGGGTGGGCAGCCATTCGCCGTCGACGTCGCCGCCTGCCGCGAGCAGCCCGGCGGCGCGGGCGGTCTCGGCGAACAGCGCGACCGCGTCCTCGTCGGTGTCGAGTTCGCGTGCGCTGCGGCGCAGGTCGCGCGCGCCCAACCCGCCGCTGCGCAGTACACCGGGCGGGTCCTCGGCCCAGCGCTCCAGCATCTCTGCGACCGTGCGGATCGCGGTGAAAGCCTGTCCGGCGGCCGAGCGCACCACCGTGGTCGCGCCGGGCCGGTCGCCGGTCAGCGCCGGGGGCTCGGGCTCGACCTCGCGGAACAGGACGCCGCCGCGCAGGTGCAGGGCGACTTCGCGGGGCAGGGCGACGGTGTCGGCGGCGGCGGGCACGAGCAGGCCCAGGGCCAGCAGCCGGTCGATGGGCGAGGCCGCGGCGGCGAGGCTGCTGCCCCGGTCGGCGGCGCCCGAGACGGTGCCCTGCGGCGGCCCCCACAGCAACCGGTCGAGCACCGGCCGCGCATCGCCGCCGGCGGTGGCCAGCGCGCGGTCGAGCCGCCGCGGCTCCTCCAGGGCGGCGGCGATGCGTTCGGCGGGGCCGTCGGCGGTGTTGCGGGCGCTCAGGCCCAGGGCCGCGGCGACGGGCTCCAGTGACTCCGCCGGGCGTTCGCGCAGCAGCGCACGCAGCGGGGGGCCCAGACCCGCGGGGGTGGGCAGGATGTCGGCGAGGATGCTGACCGGCCGCAGGCGCTCGCCGTCCTCCCACACCAGGGCGGCGTCCAGCATTCCCGCAAGTGTTTCGTCGAGCCGTTCGGCGGGGGCGGCCAGCGCTGCGAAGAGGCTGCCGCGCTGCACACCGGGCGGGCCGCCGAGGCGGTCGTCGCCCAGCGCCACCAGGCCCTCCAGCACCTGCAGCCCGAACCGGTCCGACCGGTCGAGCACGCGCAGCACGGCGGGGCGCGCCGTGGCGCGTGCTGCGAGCGCGCCGATGTCGGCGGGGACGGGGGTGACCAGGTCCGGGCGCAGCGCGAAGAGCGCGGCCAGTTGCGCGTCGGACCGGTTCCGCAGCCATGCGGTGAACGTGCGAGGGCGCCCGCCGGCGCCGCTTCCCGCATCCGCGTCGTCGATCATCGCCTTCAACGCTATGCGATGGCGGCGCCGGCCCCGGCGGCGGTCACTCGAAGTCGATGTGCACCGAGTTGACACCGTTGAGCGGCGGGATCCACTGGGTGTCGTCGCGCCCGGTGCCGAGCGCGGCGCCGGTGCAGTCGCGGCCGGCGTAGAAGTAGTAGGTGGCGATGGGGTCGGCGTCGGCGAAACCCACCGTCCGGGGGCGCTCGTAGTTGTGGCAGCCGTCGGCCACCTGCAGTTGCCGATAGCCGATGCCGGGGCCGGCGTAGGTCTCCAGCGTGCCGGAGCCGCCGCCGGCAGCGGCGGCGGGCGGGGCGCCTGCTGTCAGTACTGCCAGTACCGCCAGGGCGGTGCCCGCGAGGGCGCTTGTGCGGGTGGGCATGTGCTCCGTGCCTTTCATGTGCGAGTTCTCCTTGCCGACCGGCCGGCGCCCGGAGCGGGTGCGCCGGCGCCGTGCATCGGGGCGGAGCAGGGCGCCTCCATTCATACACTCCGTTCCGTCACTGTGTGGACACTTTGGGTCGCCAATTCGGGAATTCTTGTAGGCCCGCAATGGTGCCGCGCCGCGGTTGGGGCCGATTCCACCGGACTTCCGGCCCATGGGGCGCCGGATGATCTTGCGGCACCATTGGTGCCATGACCGAGCAGGCCCAGCAGTTGGTGCTGCAGTACCTATCGCGGGTCGCCGACGCCGCTTACGGGGCCGTGCCCGCCCGGCGCCGCGCCGCCTACCTCGCCGACCTCCGCACCCGCGTCAACCGAGCCTGCACCTCGGTCGGCGCGGAATCCCCGGACGAAGTGCGCCGGATCCTGCGGGGATTCGGACGTCCGGCCGACCTGGTCGCCCGGGAACTCGCCGCCGAAACCGAGGGGCGCGTCACCCCGGAGAGCACCGTCGCGCCCGTTGTGTCGGCCGTCGGCGAGCCCGGCGGCGACGGCCCCGGGGACGGCATCCCCGAAAGCGGCGAGGCGGCCGAAGAGCGGCCCGGCGGCGCCGCCGCCCCCGCGAACCGCCCGGTGCGCGAGCCGCCGCCCTGGCGGGGCGGCCCCGAAGGCGGGCGGTCCCGCGCCCGCTCCCAGGACTCCGCGAGCGGGGGCTCCCGGCGCGCCGACGCCCTGGTGGGGCTGGGGGCGGCACTGCGGCGCAACCCGCCGGAGGTGCTGGCCGCGGGGCTCTACCTGGTGGCGGGCACCATCGGAGCCCTGGCCGGAGTCTGGGTCATCGGTGCCGCCATCGTGGTGCTGAGCCGGGTGTGGTCCGGCCTGGACAAGGCGGTCGGGGTGGGCGTGCCGATCATTGCGACACTCGTCGGCATGGCGCTGTGGGAGAGCGGTGCCGCCCACATCTACATCGACGAGATCATCTGGGAGTCGCTGGCCGCCACCGGAGTGGTCGGCCTGCGGATCGCGGCCGTGTGCTCGAGCCTGTTCCTCATCGTGCGGCTGGCCCGCTCCTGAGCCTGCCGCCGGCCGTGCTCCCAACCCTGCTGCCGGGCGTCGGCGCAGGTCGGCGCCCTTTTGCGAGGCGTGTCCGGGGCATGCCCGAGCGTATTTCCGGGGGCGCCGGCCAACTCCCGGCAAGCCCCGACCCGGGTTCGGTCACTACCGGGCCAAGTCTGCGGAATATCGCGGTTGTCCCGCGTTGCCCGGCGGGTTGCCGCCTGAGCTGCGGGTCATCATCGTATTGCGTCCGAGTTCGGCTGCATGCCGCTGTCGAGGACGCCGAACGGCGCCGGCCCGACGCGGCCGCCGCGCCGTCGGAAATCGGTGGTGCGTTCCGGTGGCGCCGGGTCCCGTCCCACTACTCCGCAACCAGCGGCACCGAAAGCAGCGCCTCCGATCGAGGGGCCCGGAGATCCGCATCCGGGCCCCTCTCTCCGTTCCTGCGCCATTGGCGGGCGGGGCCGGGGCCCCGGCCCCCGGGAACGGCCGCCCCGGCACCTCCCGGGGTAATTCACTCGCCCGCCGGGAACGCAGAGCACTAGCCTGAAAACGCCCCTATGGGAAGATGAGACGCCAGGTGGCGGCTCCCGGCCGCTGGCGAACTTCGACGGCGAGAACGTGAGGTCACACGTGCCCACCGGCAAGGTCAAGTGGTACGACAGCGAAAAGGGTTTCGGCTTTCTCACCCGCGACGACGGCGGTGAGGTCTTCGTGCACTCTTCGGCGCTGCCCGAGGGAACCGAGGCGCTGCGGTCCGGGCAGCGGGTGGAGTTCGGCGTCGTAGAGGGCCGCAAAGGCGCCCAGGCGCTCCAGGTCAAGCTGCTGGACGCGCCCCGGTCAGTGGGCAAGGGCCAGCGCAAGAAGCCTGACGAGATGGTGGTCATTGTCGAGGACCTGATCAAACTGCTCGACGGCGTGTCCGGAATGTATCGCCGCGGCAAGCATCCCGACCACCGCGAGGCAGCCAAGATCGCCCAGGTGCTCCGGAAGGTCGCCGACGACCTCGAAGCGTGAAACCGGATCCCCCCGTTCCGGCGGAAGGCGGGAGCCCGTCCTGCGGGGCGTGACTCCCGCCACACCCGCGCGCCGCGCATGCTCGAAACCGGGCCAGTCAGGCGCGTAACGGTCGACTATCGATCGGTGTCGTGGTCATGTCGGTGCCCGTTATCAGCGAAAATGGAGAGGTGAGCCCTAGCCGCCGTTCTCCCGCACCAGACAAGGCATGTATCGAAGCCGTGGATCTCGCCCGCGACGCGGCAGTCGAGATCGGATACCCGGAGTGGGTTGGCGAACACCTCTCCGCCTACGTTGAGGGTGACCGCGTCGTCACCCACCTTTTCGCGTGCCTCGACCCCGCGTACTCGGGGTGGCGCTACGCGATCACCGTCGCCCGCGCCTCCCGCGCCAAGAAGGTCACGGTGAACGAGGCCGTCCTCCTACCCGGAGCCGAGGCGCTGCTGGCGCCGGAATGGGTGCCGTGGAAGGAGCGCCTGCGCCCCGGCGACCTCGGTGTCGGCGACCTGCTGCCCAGCGCCGACGACGACGACCGCCTCAAGCCCGGCTACGCCCAGGTTCCCGGCGACGAACTCGAAGAGGGCGCCGACCAGCAGATGGTCTGGGAACTCGGGCTGGGCCGTCCGCGGGTGCTCTCCGAATTCGGGCGCGAGTCCGCCGCCGAACGCTGGTACAACGGCGAAGGCGGCCCGCACAGCGCCATCGCCGCCGCAGCGCCCGCCAAGTGCGCCACCTGCGGGTTCATGACACCGCTGGCCGGCGAGTTCCGCCAGATGTTCGGGGCCTGCGCCAACGAGCTGGCCCCCGACGACGGCCGCGTCGTCTCGCTCGACCACGGTTGCGGAGCCCACTCCGAGGCATCCACGGGCGCGGTCCCCACCGAGGCACCCCTGCGCCCGGTCATCGACGAACTGGGTTACGACCACATCGTTTTTGACGACACCAGTGAACTGGAACTCGTCTCCTCCGACGGCTGAACCGCCGAAGGGCACAACGAAGGCCCCGGCAGGTTCGCCCGCCGGGGTCTTTGTTGTCTGGTCAGTCGGGGCTTACAGGCGGTCGGCCTTCACGTCGGCCAGAAACGCGTCCCATTCGGATGCGGGAAACATGATGTGGCCGATCTCGGGATGCTGGCTGTCGCGGACGGCAGAGGCACCGGTGGCGTCGGCGACCTCTACGCAGTCCTCACGGCCACCCATGCTGTAGCTGCTTTTGCGGAAACGCAGGTCGGATGCTGTGGAATCGGGCATGGATTTCCTCCATGGTGCTTGACCTCGGCCGGGTCGGCTGAACCGCCGAAAGGCGGAACCCGCGGTGGTCCCGGGACGTGGCCGTCGGCCCGGACTGCAGGTACACTCAGTCTGGGATGCTTTGTGGTAAAAGCACAATGAAGGCCCCGGCAGGTTCGCCCGCCGGGGCCTTTGTTGTCTGTTCAGTCGGGGCTTACAGGCCGCCGGCCTTCACCTCGGTGAGGAACGCGGACCACGCGTCGATGGAGAACTCCAGGTGCCCTTGGTCGGGGTGCTGGCTGTCACGGACCGCGGCGAACCGGGGTGTGTCCGCGATCTCCACACAATCCTGCCCCCGCGGGGACGAGTACGAGGACTTCCGGAACTGCATGCGGGATGCTGTGGTATCGGGCATGGGTTTCCTCTACTTCACTACTGTCTCCAGGCGGCGCTCCATCCACGCGCGGGAGTCGGCGGGCGAGAGCGCCATTGCGTGTACATGGTCGTACACCATCTCGTAATGCTCGACCTCGGCCGGGTCTTCCACGAACAGGGACGACGCCGAGTGCTCCACGTAGACGGTGGACGGGTCGCTGGCGAAGTCCAGCACCACGAACGCGCCGTCCATACCAGCGTGCGGGCCCACATTATGCGGCAGAACCTGCACGCGGAGGGTCGGACGCTGCACATCGATCAGATGCCGGAGTTGGGTCTCGGCCACCCCTGACGGGATCTTGTCGAAGGCGGCCTCATCGATGACCGTCCAGAGCCGCGGCGCCTCAGCCCGGTGCAGGATCCCCTGCCGCATCATCCGAGCCTCAACGGTGTGCTCGACGTCGCGGTCGTCGGTGATGCTGCCGCCATGGATCAACGCCTGCGCATACGCCTCGGTCTGCAGTAGCCCGGGAATGTAGAGCGTTTGGTACGTGCGGATGCGCGAAGCCTCGGTTTCGAGGTCGACGTAGGTGCCGGAGCCGAGCACATCCCGGTAGCCGACCCACCAGCCGGTGCGCGAGGCGTCGCGGGCGAGCCGCCGATACGCCTCTCGCTGCTCGGGGTCGGTCACCTCGTAGACGTCCAGCAGCGTCTGCACGTCGACATCACGGACCCGCTGCAGTTTCCGCGTTTCGATCCGGGTGACCTTCGCCTCGAACCATGGCCGGTCCGGGCTGATCGATTTCGCCTTGGCTGCGGCCTGCTTAGCGGTCATGCCGGAGTCTTCGCGCAGCCGGAAGAGCTGCCGGGCGAGACGACGGCGTCGGAGTGTGGGGCTGGCAGCCACGGGATCGCTCCTCTGGGTGCGGGCTCGCTGATCGGATCCTACGCTCCGTGACGATTTTTTGGACATTTCACGCACCCTTCGATCAACTTCGCTGCCGACGCATGAAATTGTTCCATGCTTTCAAAAACGCATCTTGCGTTTTCTGTGTTCCTTCGCGACGATGGGGGCGCCACAACATCCCGCCAGGCTTCCCACCTGGCCAAACCCCCTTGGGGGGCTCTTATGTCCACACTGTCCAGAATCGTGCGAGCCTGCCTGGCCCTGTTCGCGCCCGCACCCGGCCGCCCGCACGCCGTACCCCGTCGCCCTCGCGTCGCGCGCCCGCACGCCACGCGCCACCGCTCCGCACCCCACCGCTCCGCGCGCGTCCGGCCCTATGTGCGCTACGTGCGGTCGGTGCCCGCCCCGCCCACGGCGTGGGTCCACATCTGCCCGGTGTGCGAGCAGCCCTACGAGGCGGATCTGCTCTGCGGGCACTGCCGCCCGCCCGGCAGCCGGGCCGCTGGCGACCGGCTGTACGTCCGCACTCGTACCGCGCCCGCGCCCGCGCCCGCGCCCGCAACCGCCGCCACCGTGGAGCCTCCGCCCTCGCCCTCCGCCGACCTCGCCGACCTCGCCGGGACGGTCCGCGCGTGGATCGCACTGCGCGACGCATCCGGGCAGCACCAGGGCGGCGGGCGCGACCTGGCGGGGGTGCGCTGATGACCACCACCGGCGAGACCACCGGCGACACCACCCGCCTGTCCGTGCGCGACGAGGCGCGCCTGGCCACGGTCGCCGGGAAGCTGCACGCCGCCGCGTTCGCGGCGACCGACGACCAGCGGTTCCTGCGGGCGCTGCTCGCCGACGCGCTGGAAGAGGTCGACCAGGTCCGC
The DNA here is from genome assembly GCF_054778995.1 of Streptomonospora sediminis. Classification (NCBI taxonomy): domain Bacteria; kingdom Bacillati; phylum Actinomycetota; class Actinomycetes; order Streptosporangiales; family Nocardiopsidaceae; genus Streptomonospora; species Streptomonospora sediminis. The sequence continues at coordinate 170,619 of NZ_BAAGYZ010000005.1, read as the reverse complement.
GGCCGGTGCACCCGCGTGGCCACCGCCCGGCCCTGGCCGATCAGCCGCCCGCCCGAGGTGCCCTGCGCCCGCCCGGCCCCGGCCGGCGACCCGCCCGAGGTTGACCAGGACCAGGACCGCGACCAGCCCGATTTCGAGCCGCCGCGCCGGATCTCGGGCACCCGGTGGGATCCCGACTACGACGAGGCGGTGCTGCCGCCCGACCGGATGGACTACGGCCCGCAGACCTGAAGACCGGCCGCGGCCACGGCTGAGGGGGCGTGGCCGCGGCCATACACACCTCCTCGCCTCCACGCTGAGGTGATCGAAGGCATCCGGCAGCGCCGGGCGGAGGACGCTCAGCGGCGCCTGGACCGAGGCGACTGACCAGCTCACCTGGATGGTGGTTGCGGGGATCGGTCGGGGCCGGGTGACCGGACCCTCCCACCCGAGTAGTGGGGTTGGAGAGGCCCCCGAGCCACCACCCAGAACAGGCCCGACACCCCGTGTGGTGCCGGGCCTTCAGAGTGCGCGGACCCGCTCCTCCAGCCCCCGCACCCCAGGCGTCTCCTGCCCGCTCAGGTCAGACACCAGCATCCGCAAACGGGCGCGCGTGGTCTCCCGCAACCGCTCCGGCGGCACCGAATCGAGCACATCTTCCGCCAGCGCGCAGGCATCGTCCACACCGTGCCGGGCCGCGTGCGCCCGCGCGAGAACCGATGTCGCCGCCGCCCACCCCGGCGAACCCGTGCGCTTCAGTCCGGCTGACGCTTCAGCGTGCCGGGCCGCCCCCGCCGGGTTTCCCGCCACCAGCGCCTCAGCCACATGCAACTCGAACTCCGCACGGTCGAACCCGAACCGGCCCGGCTGCTCCTCCGACTGGTCCATGTGCCGCAGCGCCGACACGACAGCCCTCCCCACACTGTCCGCATCCCCCACGGCCGCCAAGGGGCGTAGCCGGCACCACGCCGCCACCTGGGCACGCCGCAACGCCGTGTCCGCGTAGGGTGCCGCTTGGTCGGCCAGCTCCAAAGCCTCCGCATACCGGTGCTGGCTCATGGCCACCATGGATTGAGCGCCGAGCGCCCACCCGGCCAGATGCGGTTCGCCCACCTGGGCGCCGATGCGTGCGGCCGTGCCGAGGTGGATGAGGGCGCCCGGCGCATCCGCCGAGTGGTGGGCGAGGTTCCCGAGCATGGCGGAGAGCCACCCCAGCACTCGGCGGGTGTCCGGGTCTTGGTAGGTGATGAGCAGGCCCCGGCACCGGGCAACTTCGGACGCGAGCACCGCGGGCGGGTAGTCGCTGTAATGGTGGTCGTAGTAGCCCAGCGCGCGTTCGGCCAGGTCGCCGGTCCCCGAACCGGGTCCGTGCAGCGCGATGCTGTCGGCGACGGCGGAGAGTTCGGGGTGCTCGGCGGGCATCGGGGGCTCCTGTCGCGGCTGCGGTATCCGGTGACCGTACCAACCCGCGGGCTGGGCGGGCAGGGGGACACCCAGACGGGTCGGATCAACCCGGTAGACACGCGCCAGGGCGGCCACGTACTCCCACCCGGGTCGGGCCTGGCCGTGCTCCCATCGGCACAACATCGCCGTCGTCAACCCCGGCGGCGCCAACCCGTCCGACCGGTACACGTCCCCCACCGCGTCCACCACACTCGGCCGCGACCACCCATAGGCCAACCTCCACGCCTCCAACCGGGTGATGGGCAGGTCCCGGGTGATCTGCGCGGCGATCGCGTGCACAGGGGCGCCGTGCCGCTGCTGGTCGGCGCGGATACGGGCGGCGTCGCGGGCGAGTGACCCCCGACCCCCGGCCTCCGGCCTCCGAGCGCCGGTGCGCCCCCTGCTGCCCGGCGCGCTCCAGCCGCCCCCGCCGTCCCCCCCCCGGCGGGGGCGGCGCCCATCCACACGTGGGAGCCTCATGACCGAGATCGCGAAAACCCGTCATGAACTGCGAATACGCGCAGAGGGGCGGTCGCTGGCGGAGTACTTTGGGCGCATGCTCTCCGACCGCCCGCCCCTGCGCATCGGGTCCCGCACCTCGCCCATGGCGGTGTCGATGGCCCGCACCGCCGCCGACCGGATCGCCGAAACCGCCCCCGACACCGCCACCGAGCACGTCGGGATCCGCACCACCGGTGACCAGTGGATGGGCGACCTGGCCAAGCTGGGCGGCAAGGGCGCGTTCCTGAAGCAGATCGAACGCGCCTTGCTCATGGACGAGATCGATGTGGCGATCCACGCCATGAAGGACGTGCCCGGCGACGTTCCGATGCCGGAGGGAACCGCGTTCGCCGCGTACCTGCCGCGCACCGACGTCCGCGACGTGCTCGTCACCCGCCAGGGCTCGCCCCATGCGTCGCTGGAGCAGCTGCCTGCCGGAACCCGTATCGGCACCAGCGCGGTCCGGCGGAAAGCCCAACTCCTCAAGCACCGGCCCGATCTGCACGTCGACCGGATCCGCGGCAACGCCGACGCGCGGGTCGCCCGGCTCGATCAGCGCGGCGAGTTCGAGGCCCTGATCCTCAACGCCTCCGGCCTCGGCCACGTCGGCCTGGCCCACCGCGCCACCGAGGTGCTGCCCACCAGCATCATGTGCCCGCCGGTCGGATCCGGGGTCGTCGGGGTCCAGTGCCGCACCGCGGACACGGCGATCTGCGAGCTGCTGCGGTTGATCGATGACCCGGTCACCCGGACCCACGTGACCGCGGAGCGGACGATGCTGCACGGGCTGAAGGGGCACTGCAACTCGCCGATCGCGGGCCACGCCCACACCACCGCCGACGGCCGACTCAGCCTGCTCGGAATGGTGTTCACCCGCGAGGGCGGGAAATTCGCGTATTCCCAGGAGTGGGACAGCCTCGACCGGCCCGGCGAGTTGGGTGCCTACGTCGCGGTGGACCTGCTGCGCAAGGGGGCGCGGGGGATCATCGACGGCATCCCGCACTGACGCCGGGGAGCACGACGGCGCAATGCCGATCCGGTCGGTGTCGGGCGACGCCTGGGCGTGGCGTGACGGCTATACAGCCGGCACGCGTTACGCAGGTTGTTTGCCTGACCCGTTGCACAGCGGACACGGCACCTTGACGCGTTGCCCGTCCCGCCACTCGTCAATGGTCTTGTGCCCGTTGCAGCCGGGACAGTTCACTTCCTTCTCGTGTTTTCCCATCACACCTCCACCTTGATCGGGTTGCCCGGTTCGTCCAGCCACACGCGCTGACCGTGCGGCGTGACGGTCAGCCCGAAGCGTGTGCACTCCGGTGCCTCGCCGCCCTCCCACTTCTCGTGCAGTCGGTTGACCGACGCAGGGTCGACGCGCTGGCCGTCCAGCGGCATGAAGTGCGCCGGGCCGACAAACCGGCCCTGCGCGGTACCGTCGGCGCCCACGGTGAGGACCGCCAGCGGCCCATCCGGGTGGAAGGTGGGCGCCCAAGGCACCACCAGCACGCCGCCCGGCCGGGTCTGACCCACCCAGGCATACGGCATGGTGTGCACTGCCGCCGTGGCCACTACGCGGTCATATGGAGCACTCGGCGGGTGGCCGCGGGTGCCGTCGCCGGTCACCACCTCAACCTCGCACCCCACCGTTGCCAACGCAGTACGGGCGTGCGCCGCCAGATCGGGGGCGACCTCCACCGTGGTGACGGTGCCGGGGCCTGTGATGTGGGAGATCAGGGAGGCGTTGTAGCCGGTACCGGTGCCGATCTCCAACACCCGCATGCCCGGTTCAAGGTTGAGCGCATCGAGCATCCGGGCCATGACCGCCCGACCGCTGCTGGAACATGTCGGCACCAGACCGCGGCCCGTCTCGGAGTCGCGCAAGTGTTCGGGTAGCCGCGGGTCGAATTCGACGGCGGTGACCACGGGGGAATCCGACTCGACCAGAGCCCGCCACTCCTCGGGGTTCTCGTCGCGGCGCAGTGGGATAAGCCAACCGGTGGTTTCGCTGGAGACGTAGACGGTGGCGGGGATGAAAGGTTCTCGATCGACGGATCTCACCGCTTGTTCACCGGGAGCGGTGTCTTCCCCATGCCGCTGCATCCCCGCTGCGTCGGCATCCTGGCGGCCTTGGCCCATAGTGGTCTCCGGGATCTGGAGTGTCGTCTTCGACGGTAAGTCGGGGGCCACGTTGTGTCACTAGGGCTGGCCGGTGGCGGTCACCGGACGGTCGCTTGGGACCGTTTCCACGCGCGCGCGTGCGCCCCCGTAGCGGTACACGCCGGAGCACGACGGCGCAATGCCGATTCCGGCAACTTCGGCGGTGGGAACCCGCGCGCAGCGGTTTCGCGTCAGACTGGGCACACGGGCGGGAACCCGCCCGCCGCGCCGGTTCCGGGACGCGGCAAACCGGGCGTCCCCCCGGCCGCGGCGCGTACGTGACGGCAGAAGGGACGGGGTATGCGCAGCGAGCTGTTCGACGAGGTCCGGGAGTCCCAGCAGCCCGGGATGACCCTGCAGAATCCGAAGATGCTCAAGGTCGGCCTGGACGGCGAGGTCTACGCCCGCCAGGGCTCGATGGTGGCCTACCAGGGCGACATCGACTTCGGCTACAAGGGCGCCGGCGGTCTCGGCAAGTTCTTCAAGAAGTCCGTCACCGGCGAGGGCCTGCCGCTGATGACCGTGTCGGGGCGCGGCGACGTGTTCTTCGCCCGCGACGCCTGGGACATCCACGTCATCGACCTCGAAGGCGACTCGCTCACCGTCAACGGCGAGAACGTGCTGGCGTTCGAACCGGGCCTGGAATGGGACATCAAGCGGGTCGAGGGCGCGGGCCTGGGCGCCGGAGGTCTGTTCAACACGGTTTTCACCGGCACCGGCCGCATCGCGATCGCCTGCCACGGCGCCCCGGTGCTGCTCCAGGTCGACCAGCCCACCTTCGTCGACACCCAGTCCGCCGTCGCCTGGGCGACCTCGCTGAAGACCGGTGTCCGCAGGACCGCAAAGGCCGGCGCCCTGATCGGCCGCGGCAGCGGCGAGGCGTTCCAGCTCTCCTTCGAGGGGCAGGGTTTCGTCCTCGTCCAGGCATCCGAAGGCGCCCCGCCCGCACAGGCCCAGTCCTAAGCCGGGGGCCACCCGGCGCACCGATGATCATGCAGAAATGCCTGGATTCCACGGCTGAGACGGGCATTTCTGCATCGCCGGCCCCGCAACACGCGGACGGTGCAGGCCGGTTCGGGCGGCCCGTTCCGGCCCGCCGGTGGGTGCGGGGCGCGTGCACGCATAATCCGGCAGAGAATGGAGACCCGGTTCGCGTACGGTAATCCAGCACCCCCGCAAGAGGAGTCCCCAATGGCCCAGTCCCACACCGACCCGTTTGGCACCGCCGAACTACGTCGGCGTGTCCTCGACGGCTGGGCCGACGCCCCCGCCAGGTTCCGCGAAGACGCCAACGCCGAGGAGGACTACGCCCTCGGTGCCTACCGCGACCGCGCCGTGGTCGAACTCGCGCAGAACGCCGCCGATGCCGCGCGCCGCGCCGGCGCGCCCGGCCGCCTGCGCCTGGAGCTGAGCGGCGACCGGTTCACCGCCGCCAACACCGGCGCCCCGCTTACCTCCGCCGGTGTGCAGTCGCTGTCCACCCTGCGGGCGTCGGCCAAGCGCGACGAAGGCGCCCCCGGGTCCACCGGCCGCTTCGGGGTCGGCTTCTCCGCGGTCGCCGCGTTCAGCGACGACATCACCATCGCCTCCGAGCCGGGCGCGGTGCGCTGGAGCCGCGACCTCGCCGACACCGCGCTCGCCGAGACCGGCGCCGGAGACCGCGCGCCCGGGCTCGCCGCAGAACTGGGCCGCCGCGGCGGCCACCTGCCGCTGCTGCGGCTGCCGTTCCCCGCCGCGGCCGAGCCCCCGGCGGGCTACGACACCGAGGTCTCCCTGGTGCTGCGCGACACCGCGGCCGCCGACCGGCTGCGCGCGCTGCTGGACGACACCACACCGGCGCTGCTGCTGGCCCTGGGCGACCTCGCCGAGATCCGCATCGCCACCAGCGGCGGCGAACGCATCCTCACCCGCGAACCCGGCCCCGGCGACGACATCGTCACCCGCGTCGAACACCGCGGCCCGGCCGCAGCACCCACCGCAGACAGCGGCGCACAAGCCGACCCCGACCCCGAGCCCGCCGCGGCGGCGCACACGGTGCGCTGGCGCACCGCCACCCGCACCGGCAGGTTCAGCCCCGCCCTGCTGGCCGACCGGCCCAGCGAGGAACGGGCCCGGCCCGACTGGACCGTGACCTGGGCCGTTCCGGTCACGGCCGAGGACGGAATCGCTCCGCTGCCCGAGGGCGTCGCCGGGGTCGTGCACGCACCCACACCCACCGACGACCTCCTCGACCTGCCGGCGCTGCTCATCGGCACCTTCCCGCTGGGCCCCGACCGCCGCCGCGTCGCCGCCGGACCGGCAGCCGAAGCCCTGGTCGCCGAAGCCGCCGAAACCTACTGCGACCTGTTGCGCAAGGTCGGCCCCCGCGCCGCGCTGGACCTGGTCCCGCAGTCGCCGATGGGCCGCGGCGAGTTCGACGGGCTCTTCCGTTCCGCCGCTGCCAAACCGCTGGTGGACGCCCCGTTCCTGCGGACCGCCGGCGGCGACCCGGTGCGCCCGCGCGACGCCGTCGCCATCGAGGGCGGCCCGGAGGTCGTCGCGGTCCTGTCCGAGGTCGTGCCCACCGCCCTGCCCGGCGACTGGAACCCGTACCACCCGGCGCTGGCCCAGATGCGGGTGCGCCGGGTCGGCCTGTCCGAACTGGCCGACCTGCTCGGCGACCTCGACCGCGCCCCCGCCTGGTGGGCCGGACTGTACGCCGCCCTGCGCGCGGCCGGGCAGCGCGGCACCGACCTGGGCGAACTCGGTGCGCTGCCGGTGCCGCTGGCCGACGGCCGGCTGGTGCGCGGGCCCCGCGGGCTGCTGCTGCCCTCGGCCGACACCTTCGGCGGCTCCGAAACCGCGCAGGCGCTCGCCCCGCTGGGGCTGCGCATCGTGCACCCCGAGTCCGCCGACCCGCTGCTGGAGCGGCTGGGCGCCGTCGAGGCGGGCGCCGCGTCGATCCTCGGCGATGCGCAGACCCGCGCCGCCGTCGAGAACTCGCTGGACGCCGACGAACCCGATACCGTCGCCGCGCCGGTGCTGGACCTGGTCGCGCTCGCCGACACCACCGCGGCCGACGCGCCGTGGCTGGCCGAGCTGGCACTGCGCGACGACGAGGGCGGCTATTCCGTCGCCGGCGAGCTGCTGCTGCCCGAAAGCCCGCTGCGCGGCATATTCGTTGCCGACGCCCCCTTCGGCGTGGTCGCCACCGACCTTGTCGAGCGCTACGGCGCCGCTACGCTGGCGGCGGTCGGCGTGCTCGACTCGTTCTCGCTGGTGCGTACCACCGACCTGACCCTCGGTTCCGCGCTGGAGGACGCCCGCAGCGGTACCCGGCTGGAAGGGCTCGACGGCCTGGACGAATGGGCCGAGGAGGTCGCCGAACGCCTCGGCGACCCCGACCTTCCGCCCGTCGTCACCGAGTTCGCCGGGATCGCCGACCTGGAGTTCGTCCGCGAGGACCGCTGGCCCCAGGCCCTGGAGCTGCTGTCGGGCCACCCCCAGCTGCGCGCCGCGGTCACCGCGCCCACCCGGGTGGTGGGCGAGCGCGGGCACGTCCGCGACGTGCCCTCCTACACCGCCTGGTGGCTGCGCACCGGCGCGGTGCTGGAGGGGCGGCGCCCCACCGACCTGCGGGCGGCCGACTCCGCCCCGGTGCTCGCCGGGCTGTACGACCCCGCGCCGAGCGGCCTCGACGGCGAGGTCGCCGCCGCACTGGGCGTGCGGTCGGGCCTGGCTGATCTGCTGGCCGAACCCGACGGCCCCGACGACCTGATGGAGCGCATCGCCGACCCCGCGCGCCACGTCGAACGCGCTGCGCTGCGCGAGCTGTGGACCGCCCTGGCCGGAATCGACGCCGATCGGGCGAGCCCGCCCGAGCGGGTGCGCGCTGTGCAGGGCGGCGCGATCGTGCTGGCCGACGCCGAGGACGCCGTGGTGGTCGACCGGCCCGACCTGCTGCCGCTGCTGGCGGGGCGCCCGGTGGTGCTGGCCCCGGCGCCTTCGGCCGCCGCGCTGGCCGACGTGCTGGACGTGGACCTGGCCAGCGAGGCGGTCGACGGCGAGGTCGATTCCACGGGCGAGGTGCGCCCCGTGCCCGATGAGGCCGCGGCGGTGCTGCCGGGCAGCGCGCTGACCTACATCCACCACGAGGAGCTGTCCGTCGACGGAACGGTCGTCGAGTGGCGCTGTGACGGCCAGACCGCGCACGCCTCCACCACCGATGGGCTGGCCCGCGCCCTGTGCTGGCTCGCCGGCAACTGGCAGGCCCGCCACCTCGTGGCCGCGGTGCTGCGCGACCCGCGGAACCTGCCGGTGCTGCTGGCTGAGGCCGATCTGGACCGGAGCTAGCCTGAACTGATGCCCCAGCCTGCTGAGCCCGGCGGGCCGCCGGGACCCAACACGGCCGCCGGCCCCGTGCACGGCATGCTCGTGCAGGCTCGCGACGTACACGGCGACCTGCACGTCCACACCGCGCCCGAGCCGCCGCCGACCGCCGACGTCTGCCTGGACGCGCCGCAGCCGGCGACCCGCCTGCGCGGCCGCGCAGGCCTGTTGGCCGAGCTGGAAGAGGCCATGGCGGCGGGCGAGCGGCAGCCCGCCGTCCTTGCCGGACCCGGCGGCATCGGCAAGTCCGCCGTGGCCGCCGAGCTTGCCGCGCGCGCCGCTGCCCGCGGGCGCGACGTGTTCTGGATCCGGCCCGGAAGCGTGGGGCCGGGCCTCTTGGAAGCCGCCGTGGAGGCGGGCGGTCCCCGCTCCGAGGCGGCCGAGCTGCGCGCCTCCCCGCGCCGCGCGGCCCGCTGGGCCTGGCGCTGCCTCGACGCCGCCGAGCGGCCCTGGCTCCTGGTGATCGACAACGCCGACCGCCCAGAGGAACTGGATCCCGACAACCGGCCCGGCGCGGGTTTGGGCTGGCTGCGCCCCAGCAGCCGGGGCCTGGCCGTGGTCACCACGCGCATCGCCGACCCCGCGGTGTGGGCGCCCGCCCCGCTGCTGCGCGTCGGCGAACTCGCCACCGCCGACGCCGCCGCCGTGCTCTGCGACCACGCCCTGACACCCGACTCCGCGGACGCGGCGGCCTTGGCCGAGCGCCTGGGCGGCATCCCGCTCCCCCTCACCCTCGCCGGCAGGGCCGTCGCCACCCGCCGCGCGATGCTCGCCGACTTCAGCGCGCTTGAGGACCAGATCACCGAGTCCGTACTGCGCATCGACGCCCTGGCCGCCCCCGCTAGCACACCCGAAGACGGCGGCCCCGAACGCGGATCACTCGGCGGCACCTGGGAGGTCTCCGTGGCGCTGCTGGCCGACATTCCGCAGGCCGCACCACTGCTGCGGCTGCTGTCCGTCCTCGGCGCCGACGGCGCGGAGGTGCCGCTGCGCCGCCTCCCGCTGCACCTGCTGCGCGGCGGCACCTGCGACACGGGCCCCGGCACCCTGGACGAGGCCGTCCTGGCCGAGGCCGCCAATGCCCTCGCCACCCACGGGCTCGCCGACATCACCGTCCTGCGCGGCGAGCCGGCTCTGCGCGTCCACCCGCTCATCGCCGAGACAACGCGCGACGGTCTCGGGGCGGACGGCGCCGCCGCAGTGGGCGACGACGTGGAGCGGTTGCTGGACCACCGGCGCGACCAGGACCTCGCGATGGAGCGGACGGCCGGCCGCGCCCTGCTGCGCCTGCGCAGCCGCGCCCTGGGCGACGACCACCCCGACACCCTCCGTACCGCGGCCAACCGGGCCCGGATCCGGTCGCAGGAGGGCGACGCCGCCGGCGCCGCGACCGAACTGGCCCGGCTGAGCGACCGCGCGCGCCGCGCCCTGGGACCGGACCACCCGGTGACCCTGCACACCCAGCACTGCCAGGGCGACGCGCTGATCTCCAGCGGCCGCCTGAACGAGGCGCGGCGCCTCTACCGCCACGTCCTCGCCCGCCGCAGCGACGTCCTCGGTCCCGATCACGCGGACACCTTCGACACGCGCCACCAGGCGGCGGTCGTCGCCTTCAGGCAGGGGGACTTGGACACCGCGGAGACCGAGTTCACCGAGATCCTCACCGCCCTCCGCGACGATCAGGACGACGCGACCACGTTGTACGCACGGTTGAACGGCGGCTTCGTCGCCATGCGCAAGCACCGGTGGGACGACGCCGACCGGCGGTTCGGGGAGGTGGTCGACCGCGCCGGTGCGCCGGAAGGCCCCGAGCACCTCGCCGCCACGCTCGCCCGCGTGTACCTCGCCGTCAGCCGCATGGGCCGGGGCGAGGAGCGGGAGGCCGAGACCGCGTTCGCCGCGGCACTAAGCCGGCTTGAGGACGCGCTGGGTGCGGAACATCCCGCAATCGGCGAGGTCGCCGAGCTGATGGACCGGGAGCGACCGCGCGGCCCGTCGGCCTGACCGCGCCGGGGCCGCCACGTTGCTCAGCCCGGCACGCGGCCCGCGTTGTCCGCGGCCGCCCAGCGCACCAGCGCCAGCCACTCCCGGCGGCCGAACCGCAGCCGGGTGCCCTCGGGCCGGGTCGAGTCGCGCACGCCGACCGCGGCGCCGGTGAACACCGCCTCCACACACGTCGCGACCGCCGACGAGGAGTGGCGGCTCCGGTGCCAGCCGTCCCCGGGTACCAGCATGGCTTCCTCCCGCCCTCGGCAACGGCACCATCCTCACAGACCATCCGGCAGCCCTCCAGCCGCGGGCCGTGCGGTCGCACCCGCTCGCATACCCGCGTTGTTCGCCGCCCAGGGCCCGCCGTGTCATCGCCCTGCACCTGGCGGCGACCTGTCGCTGGACCTCTGGGGGACGCAGGCGCGCGGCCGCTGTCGGTATGCCGCCCGCCGGCCGCAACGTGCCGGGATCAGCGGGCGACGCGGAAGAAGCCCTCGGCTATCAGGGAGCGCAGCACATCGGGGGCCTCGGCGCGCACCTCGGCGGAGTCGCGGTCGGTGAGCTCGGCGATCGCATCCAGCAGCGGGCCCACCGGCATGGTCCCGTCGCACACACTCGCCAGCGCCGCCTCGACCGTGCCGACCTGGGCGACCCGCCGCAGGCCGTTGCGCTGGCGCAGCAGGATGCGTTCGGGATCGGGCGCGCCGGGCACCGCGATGCGTTCCTCGACCACTTCGGGCGCCAGCGCCACGTGCGCCGACAGCAGGGCCGCGTCGGTGAGCCGGTTGGCGGTCATGGCCCCGTTGACGACCTCGGGCAGGTAGCGGCCCACGGGCTGTTCGATCTCGTGGCGGAACTCCTCCAGGCGCACCGCCGCATCCTGGGCGACGTCGTTGCGCAGGCTGATCCAGCCGAACCCGATGCCCTGCACGGCCTCGCGCTCGAAGTAGTCCAGCCAGGCGTCGTAGCGCCGGGTGTACTCGGGGCCGCCCTCCTCGCAGGAGTCGCGCAGCCACAGCTCGACGTACTCGGCGGGATCCTGCACCTCGCGCTGGACCACCCACCCCGAGCACCCGGTGTTGGCCATCCACTCGCCGACGCGGTCGCGCCAGTCCTCGCCCTCGACGTGCAGCCAGTTGGCCAGGATCTGGCACCAGCCGCCGTCGGTGAGGTACTGCGGTGCGCGGCGGACCAGTTCGGCGCAGACGGCGTCGGCGGCGTAGCCGGACTCGCGGTAGGTGTAGCGGGTCTCGGGGGTGACCACGAACGGGGGGTTGCAGGCGATCAGGTCGAAGCGTTCCCCCTCGACCGGGTCGTACAGCGAGCCGGTGCGCGGGCGCACGTGCGGCACGTCCGACAGCGCCCAGGTGATCCCGGCCAGGTGCAGCGCCCGCGGGTTGACGTCGGTGGCCACCACATCGGCGGCCCGCGATGCGAGGTGCAGCCCCTGCACGCCGCAGCCCGTACCGAGGTCCAGCGCACGCTCGAACGGGCCGTCGACCAGCAGCCGGGACAGGCTCGCCGAGGCGCCGCCCGCGCCGACGACGTGGTCGGGGCGGGGGCTGCCCTGGCCGGGGCGCACGGTGGGGTCGGAGACGACGAAACCCGGGCGGCCTTCGTCCATCTCCCAGGGGGCGAGGTGCACCCGGGCGCGCACGCGGCCCTCGTCAACGGTGACCAGCCCGGCGTCGCCGAGGTCGTCGACCGGCAGTACGGCGCGCACGGCGTCCGCGGCGACCGGCTCCTGCAGCCACCACAGGCGCAGCAGCACCCCCAGGCGTTCTTCGCCGCCGGTGGCGCGCAGCGCGGGCGTGAGCCGCTCGCGGGCCAGCGCCCGCGAAGCCATGTCGCCGAGCCGGTCGCGCACGCCGGAGACCGTGTAGTCGGCGTCGATCAGGGTCTTGCGCAGTCGGTCGGCGAGTGCGTGCGGAAACGGGCGAAACGATTCAGACACGCGCCCATTATCAGGGACGTGCGGCCCCACACGTGTGCGTTCGCCGCCTACCGGGTTTCGCGCCCGTCGGTGCGGCCGGGTGCGGGCGCAGCCGCGCCGGATGCGCCGGCGGGCGGGGGCCCGGTGCGCTGGTCCGGGGCGGCAGAGTCGGGCTTGTGTGCGGGGCCGGGGGAGTCGGCGGGTTTCGGGCGGTGCTCCGCAGCGGATTCGGCCTCCTGCTCGCCGGGATCGGAGCCGGGGGCGGAGTTCGGGGAGTCCGTGTCGGGGAGCCGCCCGGCGGGCGGGGCGGTGTCGGCGGTGCCGGTAGCCGGGGCGGGCTCGGCGGGCGCGGCACCCGGGTCGGCGCCCTGCCCCTCGCCGGTACGGCGCAGGTGGCGGGGGATGTAGCAGAACGCGAACACGCCGAACGCGATTCCGGTCACACAGACCCAGCGCCACCAGCGGTCCTCTTCGGGCAGGCGGTCGCCCAGAGCCAGCAGCGCGATCAGCGCTGCGATCCAGGCCGCCGTGCCCAGGGCCGTGGGAACGCGGTAGTCGCTCTCCAGGACCTCGGGATCGGGTTTGCGGGGCTGGCGCACGCTTTCAGGTTAGTCGATGGCCGCGCCGCGCTCCGGGGCTTGGACGCGAGGATGGCCGGACGGCGGGCAGCGAGCCGGCGGATGCCCGGCGCAGGGCCGCCGGAAAGGGCCCTGGGACGCTCCGGCACTGCCCCGCCGGCCGCGGCGTTCGGACGATCCGCCTAATGGCGCGGATGCGGTGCTGTGCGGTTTTGTGCATAGCTGCAACTAGTCTGACCTCGTACCTTAATCCGCACGTGCCAAGGTCGAGTGAGTGAAACAGACGCCGCAGCCCGATGAGACTCCCGCGCCGCGTTCCAGCGGCCTCGCAAGTCGACTCGACCGCTACTTCCACGTCCGCGAACGCGGGTCGACGTTCTCCCGCGAGATCCGCGGCGGTCTGGCGACGTTCTTCGCCATGGCCTACATCGTCGTCCTCAACGCGCAGATCATCGGCAGCGCCGAGGACATGAACGGCGACACGCTGGGGCTTGCGCGGGTGGCCGCAACCACGGCGCTGGTCGCCGGCGTGATCACCATCCTGATGGGCATCGTCAGCCGCTACCCGTTCGCGGTGGCGGCGGGCATGGGCATGAACGTCATCGTGGCCTACTCGATCGCACCTCAGATGACCTGGGCCGATGCAATGGGGTTGATCATCCTCGAAGGCATCGTGCTGCTGCTGCTGGTGCTGACCGGATTCCGCACCGCGGTGTTCCGGGCCATCCCGCCGGAGCTCAAGACCGCGATCGCGGTGGGCGTGGGCATGTTCCTCACGCTGGTCGGGTTCGTCAACGCCGGGTTCATCCGCCGGGTGCCCGACGCCGCCGGTTCCACGGTCCCGGTGCAGTTGGGCAGCGGGTCGCTGTCGGGCTGGCCCATCCTGGTGTTCGTGCTCGGCCTGGTGCTGACCATCGCGCTGATCGTGAACAAGGTGCGCGGCGCCATGCTGATCGGGATCGCGGTGGCCACGGTCACGGGCATCGCCATCGAGGCGATCGCGCAGGTCGGGCCGATGGCCACCGGCGACGGGACCAACCCCGACGGCTGGTCGCTGACCGTCCCGGCGCTGCCCGCGTCGATCGGCGATGTGGTCTCCCCGCCCGACTTCAGCCTGGTCGGGCAGTTCAACCTCTTCGGCAGTTTCGCCAACGCCGGGACGGTCACCGTCATCCTGCTGGTGTTCACCCTGCTGCTCGCCGACTTCTTCGACACGATGGGCACCATGGTGGGCGTGGCCGGGCAGGCGGGACTGCTCGACGCCGACGGCAACGTGCCGCGCGCCCGCGAGGTCCTCATCGTGGATTCGCTGGGCACCATCGCCGGCGGCGCGGCGCCGTCCTCGGTCAACACCGTCTTCGCCGAGTCGGCGGCGGGGCTGGGCGAAGGCGCGCGCACCGGCATCGCCGCCATTGTCACCGGTGTGCTGTTCCTGGTGGCCACGCTGTTCTCGCCGCTGGTCGAGCTGGTGCCGTTCGAGGCGGCCACGCCGGTACTGATCATCGTCGGATTCATGATGGTCTCCCAGATCACCAAGATCCCGTTCGGCGACTACTCGATCGGTATCCCCGCGTTCCTGACGATTGTGGTCATGCCGTTCAGCTACTCGATCGCCAACGGCATCGGCGTCGGGTTCATCAGCTACGCCGTCATCCGGGTCGCCCAGGGCCGGATCCGCGAGATCCACCCGCTGCTGTGGGTGGTGGCGGTGGTGTTCACCGTGCACTTCGCGCTGGGGCCCATCGAGCGGCTGCTGGGGCTGTGACGGGGGTGCGGTCTCCGGTGCGCGGCTAGGGTGCGGGGCAGTGCCGCCGCGCGCCGGCGCGGCACGTTTCACCGGCTCCGCAGTCAGGGTGCTGTGGCTTCCCGGTAAGCCCGGGAATCATGGCATCGCGCTGTATTGTTAGCAAAAGTAATGAGTTCTGCTAATGAAGAAGTCTCCGCTGTCCCAACAGACCAGGACCGACGCCGGGCTGGCGGCGGTGCTGCGGGTGACCGTGGGCAGGTTGGCCCGGAGGCTGCGGGCGCAGGCGCCGGACGCGTCACTGTCGCTGGGGCAGAGCTCGGCACTGTTCACGCTGGCCCGGCACGGCGAGATGACCCCGGGCGAACTCGCCGACCACGAGAAAGTGCAGCCGCCCTCGATGACCCGCATCGTGGCGGGGCTGGAGGAGCGGCGGCTGCTCAAGCGCACCAAGCACCCCGAGGACCAGCGCAGGCAACTGGTCGACCTCACCGAGGAGGGCCGGGAACTGGTGCGGGCCGACCAGCGGCGCCGCGAGGCGTGGCTGACCCGGCGCCTCAAGGAGATGACCCCCGAGGAGAAGGACACGCTGCGGCGCGCGGCCGAGATCCTGGACCGGCTGGCCCGCTCTTAGGCGGCCTCGCCCCGGACGGACCCGCCGAAGACGACCCCGAACCGCCCGGCCCGCCCGGTTCCCCGCCGCCGGGCCCGGCCGCCGGCGCGCCGGAACCGCGCCACGGCATGTTCCGGTCCCTGGCCATCCGCAACTACCGCCTCTTCGCCGCCGGCCAGGTCGTCTCCAACACCGGCACCTGGATGCAGCGCGTCGCCCAGGACTGGCTGGTCCTCCAGCTCAGCGGCGGCAGCGGCATCGCCCTCGGCCTCACCACCGCACTGCAGTTCCTGCCCATGCTGCTGTTCGGGCTGTGGGGCGGCACCCTCGTCGACCGGCTGGGCAAGCGACGCCTGCTGATCGTCACCCAGGCGGCCATGGGCGTCCTCGCCGCCGGACTGGGCGTACTGGCGCTCTCCGGCGCCGCCCAGGTGTGGCACGTCTACATCTTCGCCTTTGCGCTGGGCCTGGTCACCGTGGTCGACAACCCGGCGCGGCAGACCTTCGTCGTCGAGATGGTCGGCGACCGCGACCTGCCCAACGCGGTCGCGCTGAACAGTGCGAGCTTCCAGTTCGGCCGGGTCGCCGGGCCCGCGGTCGCCGGACTGCTGATCGCGGCGATCGGCAGCGGCCCGGTCTTCCTGATCAACGCCGCCTCCTTCCTGGCGGTGCTCAGCGGCCTGTGGCTGATGCGGCCCGCCGAACTCCAGGTCACCGAGCCCGCGCCGCGCGCCAAGGGCCAGACCCTGGAGGGCGTGCGCTACGTGCTGGCCCGCCCCGACCTGGTACTGCTGCTGGTGATGACCGTGTTCGTGCAGCTGTTCGGCGCGAACGTGCAGAACCAGATCGCGCTGATGGCCAACAACGTCTTCCAAACCGGCGCGGCCGCATTCGGCACCGCTGCCGCCGCGCTGGCGGCGGGCGCGCTCGCCGGCGCACTGGTCGCCGCACGCCGCGAGCGGCCGCGGCTGCGCATCGTCCTCAGCGGGGCCCTGGCGTTCGGCGTGCTGCAGGCGGTGTCGGCGGTGGCGCCGAGCTACCTCGCCTTCATGCTGGTGCTGGTGCCCATGGGCGTCGCGTTCATGACCTTCACCACCTCGCTGAACTCCACGTTCCAACTCAGTGTTGATCCGCAGATGCGCGGGCGGGTGATGAGCATCTACATGCTCGTCTTCCTCGGCGTCGCCCCGATCGGCGCCCCGATCGTCGGGTTCCTCGCCGACACCTTCGGCCCCCGCGCCAGCCTCGGTGCGGGCGGCGCGGTCAGCGTGGTCGTGGTCGCCGCCGTGACCCTGCTGCTGGCCCGCAGCCAGCGGGTGCGGATACGGCTGTCCGCCCGGCGCCCGTTCGTGCGGGTCTCGGCCCGGCAGCCTTGCGAGAACGGTGCCGCGCCCGCCGACTGAACCGGTCGGCACGGAGACCGGGGTGAGGGCCGGCATGCAGGCCGGTGTGGAATCGGTCGCACAGAACACCGCATTTCCCTACCGTCCGGGTACGGCGGATGGCATGCTGCAGGGCACACAGATCAACAACTGCGGAGGACGACGATGCGGGGTCGCGTATGAGGCTGTTCGTCGCGGTCCACCCGCCCGAAGAGGTCTTGGACGAGGTCGCCCGCACGGCCGACGCGCTCAGCGCCGCGGACCGGCTCAGCGTCGCAGGCGGGGTGCTGGACACGGCCGGACGGACCGTCGAACCGCGCGAGCACGTGCGCCTGGGGCGCGGTCTGAACTGGGGCGACCGCGAGGACTGGCACATCACGCTGCTGTTCCTCGGCGATGTTGCCGACTCCGGGCGGCCGGCGCTGGAGAAACGGCTCGCCGCCGAGGCCGCCCGGCACGAGCGGCCCGCGGTGGCGGTCCGCGGCGGCGGGACCTTCCCCGGCGACACGGCGCAGGCGTCCGTACTGTGGGCCGGGCTGGAAGGCGACGTCGACACGGTGGCGGCGCTGGCCGCCGGACTGCGCAAGGGCGCGCGCAAGTGCGGCATCCGCCTGGACCGGCGCGCGTTCGTGCCGCACCTGACCCTGGCCCGCAGCAGGCCGCCCACCGACATGACGGCGCTGCGTTCGGCGCTGGGCAAGCTGGCCACACCGTTCTGGACCGTCGACGAGATCCACCTGGTCCGCAGCCGCCACCCGGCGCGGCCCCGGTACGAGACCGTCGCAACCTGGCCATTAAGCTGAAAGCGCCCTGCGCGCACCAGCCCCTGCCCGGGCCCGCAAGCCCGCGGCACGCCGCGCGCCGGCACCCCGAGCCGGACGCGGCACCAGCGCGCCCGCAGCACGCGAGTAAGGCCCGACGCCCATGAGCATGCTCACCAACAACCGGAAGCAGCGCTGGCTGCTGCCCACGGTGCTCGCCGCCATCGTGCTGCTCGTCGTCATCGGCGCGGTGGTCAGCTGAGGCCGCCGCGGCGCGGCGCGGTAGGAGGTAGGTGCCTACGCGGCCTACGCCGCCGCCGACATGCGCGCGGTGGCCAGCGCCACCAGAGCGGCGTTGCCCTCGGCCTCGCCGCCGTCGGGGTCGCGCAGGGTGTCGGCCAGGCCGATGCGTACCTCGCGGCCCGCGGCCAGCGCGGTGTCGAGGATCGGCCAGGCGGTGCCGTCGCGGCCGTGCAGCAGCCGCGGCAGGTCCAGCTGCGCCCGGTCGAGGACGCCGTCGATGGCCGAGGCGGTGGCAAGCGCGTCAGCGGTCGCGGTCTGCATCGGCTCCACCAGCACGCGGGTGAAGGCGCCCGCAAGGCCGGAGGCGACCAGGATGCGGGCGGCATCGGCGGTCCACACCCCCGCCTCGACCTCGACCCGGCGGTCGATGAGCAGCCGTGCGACCTCGACCGACCCGGGCTCGTGCAGGTTCACCGATGCGGAGAAGGGCAGCGCGCTCCAACGCTGCACCAGGTCATAGCGGCGGACGGGATCGGGCTCGGCAGAAAGCGCGGTGGTGACGCTGACGGAGACGTCGGGGATCTCGGCCCGCAGCAGTTCCAGCAGCGGGGTGACCACCTGCGGCTCCAGCGACTCCGCGCCCGTGTGGTCGCGCGGATGCACGTGTACGCCGTCGGCGCCCGCGTTGACGGCCGCCCGGGCGTCGCGGGCGATCTGCTCGGGCCATACGGGCAGGGCGGGATGCGCCCCGGGGCGACGGTCCCCGTTGAGGCAGGCGACGATCCGCATCTGGCCATCCTTCCGCTGAAGCGCGTGTAAGCGGAGCATGCCCACAAGGTGCGGGTCGCAAGCCACGCCGCCACGCCGATGATGGCAGGATTGCGGATATGAGGAGATGCGCCGCGCTCGCGGTTTCGCTCGCGCTCGCGGTGCTCCCCGCGGCACCGGCGGCGGCAGCCCCGCCCTCCTCCGACCCCACCGCCTCCGACCCCACCGCACCGGCCGGGCCCGACCCCGAATTCCGGATCACCGACGACCGCATCGAAGAGTCGAGCGGGCTGGCCGCCTCCCGCCGCCACGACGGCGTCTACTGGACGCACAACGACAGCGGCTCCTACGGCCCCGAAATCTACGCCGTGGACGAACAGGGCGACACCCTGGCCACCGTCACCCTCGCCGGCGAGGGGGTCGAGGCGCGCGACTGGGAGGCGATCGCCGTCGGCGCCGGACCCGATGGCGACCCGGCCGTCTACGTCGGCGACATCGGCGACAACTTCCAGGGCGGCTGGCCCAGCATCCGCGTCTACCGCCTGCCCGAACCCGGCGACCTCACCGACCAGACCATCGGGGCCACCGCCTTCACCCTCGTCTACGAGGACGGCGGCCGCGACGCCGAAGCGATGATGGTCGACCCGCGCGACAACCGCCTCTACGTCCTGAGCAAGGAGGTCGCGGGCGGGGTCTACGCGGCACCCGAGCAGCTCGACCCCGGCGGCACCAACACCCTCAAGCGGGTCGACTCCGCTCCGCTGTACGCCACCGACGCCGCGTTCTCCCGCGATGGCGCCTACTACGCGGTGCGGACCTACTGGGCAGCGACCGTCTACGACGCCGAGCAGGGCGTGCGCGGCCGCATCGTCGAACGTGTGCCGCTGCCGGAGTCCGACCAGGGTGAGTCGCTGGCTTTCGCCCACGACGGCCGCTCCCTGCTCGCGGGGACCGAAGGGCCGGGCAGCCCGGTGTGGCGCGTGCCGCTGGAGACCGCCGCCGGCGGCGGGTCCGGCGCGGGCGGCAAGGACGGCGGCGACGGCGGCCCGTCCGCGGGGGCCGGCGGCGAGGCTGCCGGCGGCTCGGCCGGCGAGGATGCCGGCACCGGCGCCGCGGCCCTGATCTGGACCGGCGCGGGCCTGGCCGTGGTCGTGATCGCCGCCATCGTCCTGCTCGCCCGCCGCGGCTGAACCCAAGGTTTTCCACAGGCCGGCACCCGTTGTCCACAGGGTGCGGCGAATCCTGTGGACAACTCGGTATAGGTCACTGTTTGTGCACCGTAGGGGCTATGCCGGAGTTGTGCAGAGTCGCTCCGGCGAGCCGCAGCGGGGCCGCTGCGCGGCGCTCCGCCCACAAGCGGCCGCGGCCCGACCGGCCCCGCTCGCGGAGCATCCGGGAACGGGCTGCGGAGCGTCCGCGGCGGCCGTGCAGCGGGCGGCGCGCGGCCGGTTGCGGGCCTGCCACCCGAACGGACCGGGACCGCGGATCCGGGACCGGCCCGCCCCGCGGAGCGGACCGCACAACGGCCCAAGTCCTGTTGAATCGGCCCTGATCGATCGGGACTGCCCGCATGCCGGTGCCTGCGCAGCAGCAGGGCCTCCGGTGGACCGATCAACCCTGGAGAAGCCGTCCCGCACCGGGGCACTGGTCGTGGCGTGCCATGGCGGCCGGTGTGTTCGGGACCGGGGCGGACACGGGTCCGCTCGGCGGCCTTGTTCGCGGCCGGGTGACGGGTGATCTGGGGCTGAAAAGCAGCACCAACGGCCGCAGGCGGCCGGGGCGGGCGGTCACCGCCCCGGCCGCAGGCGGCGGGGGCGGGCGACGCACCGACCCTGCAGATGTGCCCAAATATCAAAGCTGAGACCGGCATTTCTGCATGATCATCGCCAGGAGGAGCCGCCCACCCACCCGGGCCGACCGCCGCCCTCGGTGCCGCTAACACACACTTCCTAAACAGGGCTTAACCGCCGGCCTACAGACCCGCGATGTCGGCCAGCACCGCCGCCTGGGCCAGTTCGGCGTCGCCCTCCGGGAAAGCGCCGATATTGAAGCGGTCGAAGGCCGACTCCACCGCCCGCGCCATCGACCAGGCCATCAACCGGTCGGCGGGCTCGCCGAGCAGCTCGGCGGACAGGTCGAAGCGCCGGCGCAGTGTCGGACGCGGGTCGATCAGCCGCAGCGGCGGGTCGGTCTGCATGATCAGCGGCCACAGGTCGTAGCCGGGGTCGCCCACCATCGGCTTGGGGTCGATGGCGAGCCAGGGCGCGCGGGCGGCGGCCAGGATGTTGCCCGGGTTGATATCGCCGTGCAGGACGACGCTGCGCTCGGCCGTGCGCGGCAGCGAATGCAGCAGGTCCACCGCGGTGCGCACCAGGTGCGGGTCGGCATCGGGGCGCAACCGGGGCCAGCGCTCGGCGACCAGGCCCGCCCAGTCGGCCGCGACCGTCTCCAGGCGCTCCAGCCGCACCTCCGCCGCCGGTTCCGTGTTCCACAGGCGGGCCAGCACCGACAACCCGGCGGTCAGCAGGTCCTCGGGTTCCCCGGCGGCGTCGCGCAGCTTCTCGCCCGGATCGCAGGGCTCCAGCAGCAGCCCGAAGCCGTCGCCGGTCGAGCGCAGCAGCCTGACCGCGCCGAGGCCGTCCCAGGCGCGCAGCGCCTCGGCCTCGCCGCTGGCCTCGCGGTGCGGGAAGGACACTTTCAGCACCGCGGGGGCGCCGTCGGCGGTCCGCACCGGACCCGCCCACGAGCAGCTACCGCCCTCGAACGGGCTGCCCAGCTCCAGCTCCCAACCGTCGCGGAAGTCTTCGAGGATCCCCGGCAGCGCGTCCAGCCACTCCGAGCCGCCCGCAAGCGCCTTGACGCTGCGCGCGACGCCCTTGGGCAGCTGCGGAGGCGGCGCGCCGGTGCGG
The DNA here is from genome assembly GCF_054778995.1 of Streptomonospora sediminis. Lineage (NCBI taxonomy): Bacteria > Bacillati > Actinomycetota > Actinomycetes > Streptosporangiales > Nocardiopsidaceae > Streptomonospora > Streptomonospora sediminis. The sequence continues at coordinate 149,254 of NZ_BAAGYZ010000005.1, read as the reverse complement.
CCGCTGCCGCCGGCCTCGCTCATCCTTCCTCCAGGTAGATCTCGCGCGCGAGGAAGGCATGCCGGGAATGGTCGGTGAACACCCCGTCGACACCGGTGGCGAAGAACGCCTCGTACTCGGCCGCGAAGCCGCCGTAGTCGCTCTGCCCGCCTCCGCTGCGCAGGTCGGCCGGCAGGAAGCGGTTCTCGCTGCGGAACGTCCACGGGTGCACCAGCAGCCCGGCCGCATGGGCATCGGCGACCAGCGAGGTGGGCTCGCCCAGTGCACCTTCGCCGTCGCGCGGGATCACCAGGTCCTTTGCCGGGCCGACCGCCTCGGCGAAGTCCGCCACCCCGGCCAGGCCCTCGGGGGTGAGGAACGGGCGCCAGTGCTCCTCGGTACCCAGCAGGAACACGCGCGGCAGGCCCGCGTCGGCGAGCTTGGCCAGGCTCGCGCTCTCGAACGACTGCAGGAACACCGGAAGCTCCGGCTCCGGGCCCGACAGCCCGCTGTCGAGCAGCGCGGCCAGCAGCGGAGGTTCCAGGTCCAGGCCCTGTTCGGCGTGGTAGGCCGGGTGCTTGGTCTCGGGGTAGACGCCGATGCGCCGGCCCAGCTCGGCGGTCATCCGCTTGGCCAGGTCGACGATCTCCTGGAAGGTGGGGATCTCGTAGGTGCCGTCGTGGGCGGCATTGCCGGGGCGGACGTCGGGGATCCGCTCGGTGGCCCGCAGCGTCTTGAGCTCGTCCAGGGTGAAGTCGTGGGCGAACCAGCCGGTGTACTCGCGCCCGTCGATGGTCCGCGTGGTGCGGCGGTCGGCGAACTCCGGATGGTCGGCGACATCGGTCGTGCCGCCGATCTCGGGTTCGTGCCGGGCCACCAGCACGCCGTCGGCGGTGGCGACCAGATCGATCTCCATGAAGTCGCCGCCGACCCGGGCCCCGAGCTCGTAGGAGCCCAGCGTGTGCTCGGGGCGCTGACCGGACGCGCCCCGGTGCGAGATGATCTTGAGCTCCGGCTCCTGCTTGTTTCTGCGCACAGTCGCATCCGTCCTCGGTGCCCGCGCCGGGCGGGCACCCGCTCGCAAGTGATGGCCTGACCGGACGCGGTGTCCGGGCAGGCCATCAGGTGTATCGCTGCGAGCCCGATCAAGCGAATCGAACCCTGCCCGCGGCATGGCCGACCGGGGCCGGCGGACCGGGGCCGGGGGCGGTTCAGCCGAGTTTGCCCACCACGTGCTCGATGCACTCGGTGAGGGCACGCACGTCGTCGGGCTCGATCGCCGGGAACATGCCGACGCGCAGCTGATTGCGGCCCAGCTTGCGGTAAGGCTCGGTGTCGACGATCCCGTTGGCCCGCAGGGTGGCGGCCACGGCGGCGGCGTCGATGCTGTCGGCGAAGTCGATCGTGCCCACGACCTGGGAGCGCTGGGCGGGGTCGGTCACGAACGGACCGGCGTAGTCGGTCTTCTCGGCCCACGAGTACAGCACCGACGAGGACTCCGCGGTGCGCCCCACGGTCCAGTCCAGGCCGCCCCGCTCGTTCATCCACTCGATCTGCTCGGCGAACAGCATGAGGGTGGCAACGGCGGGCGTGTTGTAGGTCTGGTCCTTGCGGGAGTTGTCGACGGCGGTCGTCAGCGAGAAGAACTCGGGGATGTAGCGCCCGCTCTCGGCGATCTCGGTGACGCGCGCCAGCGCCTTGGGCGACATGATGGCCACCCACAGGCCGCCGTCGGCCGCAAAGCACTTCTGCGGCGCGAAGTAGTAGACGTCGGTCTCGGAGATGTCCACGGGCAGACCGCCGGCACCGCTGGTGGCGTCGACCATCACCAGCGCGTCCTCGGCTGCGCCGGCGACCCGGCGGATGGGCATGGCCACGCCGGTGGAGGTCTCGTTGTGGGTGAGCGCGTAGGCGTCGACGCCGTCCTCGGCCACCGGGACGCCGTGCGTGCCGGGGTCGGTGCTGATGACGGAGGGGTCGGCGAGCCACGGCGCGCCCTTGGCCACCTTGGCGAACTTCGACGAGAACTCGCCGAAGGACAGGTGCTGGGACTTCTCGCGCAGCAGCCCGTGCGCGGCGGTGTCCCAGAACGCGGTCGTGCCGCCGTTGCCGAGCACCACCTCGTAGCCCTCGGGCAGGGAGAAGAGCTGCGACAGACCGGTTCGCACCCGCCCGACCAAGGACTTGACGGGCTTCTGCCGGTGCGAAGTCCCCATATAGCCGGAGCCGGACGACGCGAGGGAGGAAAGTTGCTCGGGTCGGACCTTCGACGGGCCGCAGCCGAAGCGGCCGTCGCTGGGCAGCAGGTTCGCGGGAATCTGAATGTCGGTCACCTGCGCAAGGGTAGTGGCTGACGCCGCCGCGCCGCAGGTGAGGGGGCGGGTTAGCGGCGTTTGCCCAGCGCGGAGCGGCATGCGGGGGGATCCGCCGCCCGGCCGGACCGGCGGTCGCCGAAGGGCAAGGGCTCAGACTGCAGCGGACTGCTCGGCCACCCAGGTGTCCAGTTCTCTGGTGAAGGCGCGGTGGGCGGCGGCCAAGTGACACGTGTGGTCCATCAGCGCCTCCAGCCGGTCGAGGTCGGTGCAGGCGCGGATGGTGTCGCGCTGCTCCTCGGTGAGGTCGACGCCGCAGCGGTCGAGGTGCTCGAAGATGGACTTGGTTACGCCTTTTCGTAGTCCGATCTCGTACCCCTGCTCGAAGAATGGCCGGGCGATCTCGCTTGGTGGCTCGTCTGCCATGGGTTCCAGTCGCATGTTCGTGTGGGGCGGTGGTCAGGGTGTGAAGATGTCGCGGGCGTTGGTGGCTTTGGCTGCGCGTTTCAGCCATGTGTTGAGTTGGTCGATGTCGGTGCAGTTTCGGATGGTGTTGCGCTGATCCTCGGTGAGTTCGACACCGTGGAAGTCGAGGAGCATCAAGATGGACTTGGCTTCACCTCGGGCTTCACCTCGGGCTTCACCTCGGGCTTCACCTCGGGCTTCACCTCGGGCTTCACCTCGGGCCTCACCCCTCGCCTCGCCTTCGGCGATGAACCCGCGTGCGATCTCGCTCTGCCACTCGTACTGCTCGGTCTGCATCTGTTTCCTCCAGTACTGCGACGCCGCTTGGTCGAGGTGTGCCTCGATGAATTTATGGTAGTGCCTCATCCGTTCTTCCGGAACGGTGTCCAGGGCTGCTTGTGCGGCGTCCAGAACGCGGTGGTTCCCGTGGTGCATGGCAGCCGACAGCACCGACAGGCTGGGCATCCGGCGCGCCTCTTCGATGTTGTCGATGACGGGAGCGTTGTCGGGGCCGAGCGCGGATACGTGCAGTTGCAGGCTTTCCAGCTTTGCGCCGATCGGAGTGCGCGCCCACTCGGAGGTCGTGCTGTCGGGGCAGATGACCAGCATGTGGACCGGGCAGCGCATCCGCTCGCGGAGGGTGGCGGCGTAGAGCGGCCAGGTGTAGTGCTTGTCGTCGTCTTTGCGTAGTTGGATCTCGGTGATGATCGCCATCACCTCGTTGTCGTCCTCGTCGCGGAGCACGGTGACTTGGTCCGCTTTGTGCTCCGGCGGGGCGAATGTCGTTAGATCGCTGCCGCCGGTGTGGGCGTTTTTGTAGGCGGGGAGTTCCAGGCCGAAGGTGTCGCGCAGAATGACGGCCGAGGTATCCGGCCGGTCCTGCATCAGGAGGACCTGGGTCTCGTGATTTGTTCCGGGCATGGCGCAGACATTAACCAAACCCGGCGCGGCTTGCGCAACTCAGTACGAGTGCACTGGTCCCCATTTATGGTTTGCGGATGACTTTAATGTGGCTGTCGTCGGACTATTTTTGTTATTCGCCATTAGTTGACCATCGGAACCTATGGGGCGAACCGGAAAAAAACACAGGCCCCGCGGCTCCACCTCCACCATGGTTTCGGTGGCCGCCGCAGGGCCTTTGGCTGTCCGCCGGCTTCAGACTCCCTGGGCCAGGGCATCCTGCGCCCCCGGGACGTCGTTGATGTCGCGGGCGGCCGGGCCGGTGTAGTGGGCGCTGGGGCGGACCAGGCGGCCGGTGCGTTTCTGTTCGAGGATGTGTGCCGACCAGCCTGCCGTGCGGGCGCAGGTGAACATGGCCGTGAACATCTCGGTCGGGATCTCCGCGAAGTCCAGCACCACCGCGGCCCAGTACTCGACGTTGGTGGCCAGCACCCGGTCGGGCTTGCGGGCGTGCAGCTCCTCCAGGGCGGCGTTCTCCAGGGCCTGGGCGACCTCGAAGCGCGGCGCGTCCAGTTCCTTGGCCGCGCGGCGCAGTACGCGCGCACGCGGGTCCTCGGCGCGGTAGACGCGGTGGCCGAAGCCCATCAGGCGCTCGCCCTGATCGAGCGCGCGGGACACGTAGGTGCGCGCGTCGCCGATGCGTTCGGTCTCGCCGAGCATGTGCAGCACGCGCGCAGGCGCGCCGCCGTGCAGCGGGCCCGACATGGCCCCCACCGCGCCCGAGAGTGCGGCGGAGACGTCGGCCCCGGTGGAGGCGATGACGCGCGCGGTGAAGGTGGAGGCGTTCATGCCGTGTTCGGCGGCGGAGCTCCAGTAGGCGTCGACTGCCTTGACGTGGCGCGGGTCGGGTTCGCCGCGCAGCTGGATCATGAACCGCTCGACGACCGACTCACCCTCCTCGATGAGGTCGCGGGGCACCTCGGGCAGGTCGCCGCGCGCCGCCTGGGCGGTTACCGACAGGGCCGCCGAGGCCGCTCGGGCGACGTTCTCGCGGGCGGTGTCGTCGTCGATGTCCAGCAGCGGCTGGAATCCCCACAGCGGGGCGAGCGCGGCAAGGGCGCTCTGCACGTCGACGCGGATGTCGCCGCTGCGCACCGCTTGGGCGACCGGTTCCGCGAAGGGAAGGCCGGGATAGAAGCTGTCGTCGACCAGCAGCCCCCAGACGCGACCGAAGGCGGTGTGGCCCACGAGGTTTTCGATGTCCACGCCGCGGTAGCGGAGGGCGCCGCCCTCTTTGTCCGGTTCAGCGATCTCGGTCTCGAACGCCACGACTCCTTCGAGCCCGGGTTTGAAGTCCGACATACCGGCTTCCTCCGTAGTGTCTCGGTCCAGTGGAAAGGGGTGCATCCAATGGACACGTGCGGTCTTGATTCTCGGTGGCACGCGGGCCTGTATCAGCGGTGCGGGCCGGCCCCGGTGCCGTGCGGGCTGGTCCCGGCGGCAGCGGGGCGACACGGTCGGCCGCGGTCGTTGCGTCCGCGGTGTTGAGGTTGTGCGCTGGCGCTTACCCCACAGGTCATGTGAGGATTCCCCACTGTGAACGACTGCGATCCGGCGGAACTGCGGCAGCCCTACGGCGGTCCGCCGCTGCGGCGTTCCGAGCTGGCAGCCCATCCACTGGAGCAGTTTCACACGTGGTTCACACAGGCACACACGTCGGGGTTGGCCGAACCCAACGCCATGGTCGTGGCCACGGTCGAGCCCAGTGGCGCGCCTCGGGTGCGAACCGTCCTACTTAAAGGGTACGACCGCTCTGGCCTGCGGTTTTTCACCAACTACGGGTCGCGGAAAGGCCGGGCGCTGGCAGATGAGCCGCGCGTCTCGGCGGTGTTCCCCTGGCACGAGGTCCGTCGCCAGGTGCTCGTTTCGGGCCGTGTCCAACGTCTCAGCGACACCGAGAACGACGCGTACTTCCATTCCCGCCCGCGGGGTTCACAAATCGGCGCATGGGCCAGTGAGCGGCAGTCGAGCCGGATCGCCGACCGCGCCGAGCTGGATGCCCTTTACGCGGAGTTCGCCGATGTGTGGGCGCCCGATGCGGAGATCCCCCGCCCCGCTTACTGGGGCGGCTACCGGATCGTGCCCGTGGAGGTGGAGTTCTGGCAGGGCCGCGCCGACCGGATGCACGACAGGTTCTGCTACACCCTGGCGGCGGGCGGCGCGGCCGACGGCACCTGGGAACTGGACCGGTTGGCGCCGTAGCGGCCCCGGTGCCGGATCCGGGCGGACCGGTCCGGAGCACGACCGATCCCAGCCGCCCCAAGCAAGAACGAACCAGTCCCGAACCCGCCTGAACCCGCCCGAACCACCGGACGCGGCCGCACACCGCCGAAGCCACTCGAACCGGGCGGCGGCCGGGCGCCGTGCGTCCCCCGGAGGTCCGGGTGGGGCACATTGTTGCGGTGCTGTTGCCGGATTGTGGTGCTCGGCACATTGCGGCGAAGTGGGTTGTCCGTTGCCGCGGTATGATGAGGAGGATCGGTGGCCGCTCCCGCGGCCAGGGCGCAGCGGTCGGTTCCCGCCCGGACACTCATCCGGCGGCGCAACCGGAAATTGCCGTGCGGCCGGCCTGCGTTGAGAGTCTGCCGTCGTCGACTCTCGACGGCCCATGAGGGGAGGGGGAGCCTTGACCGCACACGGGCTTATCGACACCACGGAGATGTACCTCCGCACGATCTTCGAGCTGGAGGAAGAAGGCATCGTGCCCCTGCGGGCGCGCATCGCCGAACGCCTGGCGCAGAGCGGCCCGACGGTGAGCCAGACCGTCGCCCGCATGGAACGCGACGGCCTCCTGCGGGTCGAGAACGACCGCCACCTCGCCATGACCGAGGAGGGCAACCGGCTGGCCACCCATGTCATGCGCAAGCACCGCCTGGCCGAGCGCCTGCTGGTCGATGTCATCGGCCTGCCGTGGGAGGACGTCCACGTCGAGGCCTGCCGCTGGGAGCACGTCATTTCCGAGGCCGTCGAGGAACGCCTCGTGCGGCTGCTGAACGCGCCGTCGGTGTGTCCCCACGGCAACCCCATTCCGGGATTGGAGGAGCTGGGGCTGGCCGACTACGCGGCCGAACCGTTCTCCGGCGAGTCCATCGTGCCGATGCTCGATGTCGCCAACGGGGCCGAGACCACGGTAAAGGTGCGGCGCATCAGCGAGCAGCTGCAGAGCGATCCCGAAGTGATGCTGGATCTCAAGCGTGCCGGGGTACAACCCGAGCAGGAAGTGGCGCTCGTGGCGAGCGACAGAGGCGTAAAGGTGATTGGTGGTAGCGGCAAGGATGGCGAGCCCAGCGAACTGTCCCGGCAGATCGCCAGCCACATTTTCGTCACCAAGCCCTGAAACCGGCGCGTGCCGCCCCCGCGCGCGGGTCGCCCGGGGGCGAAATGTCGCGATGCTCTGCAGATACCTGCGCACTGGGGCTATGCTCTGGCCATGGCGCGCGGTCTCCGGTGCCACCGGAGCCGGCGCGCGAGGGCAGTGCGGACCGTGCGGCTCGGCATCATGACCGCGGCCGGTGAGGTCAAGGTGGCGGCTGAATGAACCGACGGGGGGAAGCCTTCTACGACGACGATGCCCTCACCGGGGACGCGGTCTTCGAGCAGGCGCAGATCGCCGTCCTGGTTGCCGACCGCGCCAGCCGCCTGCGCTACATCAACCCCTTTGCGCGCGAACTGTTCCAGCTCCCCGAAGACAGCGACCCGCGGGGCATCTCGCTGGTCGACCTCGGCATCCAGGAATCCGACCTCGAACGCGTAAACCAGTTGGCCCGGCGCGCGCTCCAGGGCGGCACCTGGGACGGCACCTTCGCCGTCATGAGCCCCGACTCCTCCTGGCTGCACGTGCGCGTCAACGCCGTGCCGATGAAGGACCCCGCCGGAGTGATCGAGGGGTTCACGATCTTCGCGAGCGAGGCGCTGCGCAGCGGCCGCGTCGAGGATCTCTACGGCCTGCTCGAACGGGTCGGCAGCCGCCTGGCGGCCTCCCTGGAGTTCGACTCCACGATCAAGGCCGTCGCCGAGATCCTGGTGCCGCAGTTCGCCGACCACTGCTTCATCGACCTCTTCGACCACGACCGCCTCGTCCGGCGCATCGCCGTGCACGCCGAGGGTTGGACCCCGCCGCCCGGAACCTGGTTCGACGTCGGCGAAGAGGTCCGCTACCCCGAGCACCACTTCGTCCGCACCGCCATGCGCCGCATGGAGACCGTGCTGGTCGGCGACTACGCCCACGTGGCCGAGACCGAGGACAAACGCGCGGCCCGCGTGGCCGAGCAGGTGGGTGTCACCTCCGAGATCGCGGCCCCGCTGCGCGCGCGCGGCGAACTCCTGGGCGTGCTCACCCTCGCGCTGTCCCGGCTCTCCCCCCGCGAAAAGACCCGCTACGGCGGCTTCGACCGCGACCTTGTCGGCGCCCTGGCCTCGCGGGTGGCCCTGGCCATCGACAACGCGCGGCTGTTCGAGGAGGAACGCAGCACCGCCCTGGCGTTCCAGCACAGCCTGCTGCCCCGCACCTTCCCCGACTTCGACGGCCTGTCCATCGGGCACCGCTACGTGCCGGCCAAACCGCTCGAAGCCCACGGCCACGGCGTCCAGACCCAGGTCGGCGGCGACTTCTACGACGTCATCCCGCTATCGGCCGGCCGCGTGGGCATCGTCATCGGCGACGTCGAGGGCCGCGGTCCGCACGCCGCCGCCGTCATGGGCCAGCTCCGCGCGGCGCTGCGCGCCTTTGCCCAGGCCGACCGCGAACCAGCCGACATCCTGCGCGAACTCGACGAATGGGTGCGCCAACTGGGCCGCCCCGACGGCGCCGGCGGCACCTGGGTGCCCAGCGTGAGCTGCCTGTACATGGTCTACGACGCCTGGTCGCGCCAGTTGTTCTACGCCAATGCCGGCCACCAGGCGCCGCTGCTCATCGACGGCGACGGCACCGTCGAGGAACTGGCGCTGGAGGTCTCCGACACCCTGCTCGGGGTCAAACTCCGCGGCGCCCCGTTCGACGACGCCGTCTACCACCAGGCCGACCTGGAGCTTCCCCCCGGCGCCACCCTGCTCCTCTACACCGACGGCCTGGTCGACCGCCGCCCGATCGGCGGGACCGTCGACATCGCGCGCTCGCTTTCGCACCTGCACCAGCGCGTGCAGGAAGTGGCCGGCTCGGACGTCGAGAAGATCGCCCAGGCCGCCATCACCGCCGTGCCCGGCGAGATCGACGACGACACCGCGCTGCTGGTGGTGCGCACCCACTCCGGCGAACTGGCCATGGAGGAGGGCTGGTTCATCGCCGAGGCGCCCACCGTCGGCGACGCCCGCCATCTGGCCTCCAGCACGTTCAAGAACTGGGGTATGGACCGCGACCAGGCCGAGCTGGCCTGCCTGCTGGTTTCCGAGATCGTCACCAACGTCGTCATACACGCCACACCCCACCCGGTCCGCCGCGAGTTCACCTCCGACGGCGTGCGCGACTCCGGGACTGCGCTGGACCCCGACATACTCGGCGGCGATGGCGCCGACGACTTCGACGAGGACTGGTCCGACCTGCTCGACGAGATCTCCGAGGACACCGACACCCCGCAGACCAGCGAGTTCCTGCTCCGGCTGCGCCGCGGCGCGGGCTCGGTGTGGGTCGAGGTCTTCGACCGCGACCTGCGGCTGCCGCGCATCCGCAGCGCGGGCGCCGACGACGAGGGCGGCCGCGGCCTCTACCTCGTCGACCAACTGGCCACGCGCTGGGGTTCGCGGCCGACCCCCGACGGCAAGGCGGTCTGGTTCGAGGTCCCGCTGAAGGCGGAGTAGGCCGCTGTACCCGGCCGGGCGGCCGTGGTGTTCGGCGATGACCCTGCAGAAATGCCCGTCTGAGCATTGAACTCTCGGCATTTCTGCATGATCACCGGTGCGGCGCTAGCGGTTCGACCACGCCCACAGCAGCAGTACAACGAAGATGAAGGCGACCACGATGCCGCCGGTGGTCCAGGGGATGTGCACACGCGGCCGCAGCTTGCGGACGCCGATTACCAGCAGGATGATCAGCAGACCGAGAACGATCAGCCCGTCCCATGCACCGCTCATTGGCTGGTGACCTTTCGCCGTGACCCGTCGGGGGTGTGGCTACAGGCCCAGCGAGCGTCCCACGATCTCTTTCATGATCTCGGTCGTGCCACCGTAGATCGATTGGATCCTGGCGTTCTGCCATGCCTTCGCCACGGGGTATTCCATCATGTACCCATACCCGCCGTGCAGCTGCAGGCACCGGTCGATGAGCCGGTTGGCCAACTCGGTGGTCCACCACTTGGCCTTGGCGGCGTCCTCGGCGGTCAGTTCGCTGCGGTTGAGCAGGGTGATCGCCCGGTCGACGTAGGTGCGGGCGAGGTCGGTCTCGGTGGCGAGTTCGGCCAGCACGAATCGGGTGTTCTGGAACTTGCCGATCGGACGTCCGAAAGCAGTGCGGTCCTTGCAGTACCGGATGGTCTCGGCGAGGACCGTCTCGGCGCCTGCGGTGGCCGCTACCGCGATCGACAGCCGCTCCTGGGGCAGGTTCTCCATCAGGTGCACGAATCCGCGGTTCTCCTGCCCGATCAGGTTCGCCGCCGGCACCCGCGCGTCGGTGAACGACAGTTCGGCGGTGTCCTGCGCCTTCAACCCGATCTTGTCCAGGTTGCGGCCGCGCTCGAAACCGGGCGTGCCGCGCTCGACGGCCAGCAGCGAGAGCCCGTGCGCGCCGGCGTCGGGATCGGTGCGGGCTACCACGATGACCAGATCGGCGTTGATCCCGTTGGTGATGAAGGTCTTCTGCCCGTTGAGGACGTAGTCGCCGCCGTCGCGCACGGCGGTGGTGCTGATGGCCTGCAGGTCGCTGCCGGCGTCCGGTTCGGTCATGGCGATGGCGGTGATCAGTTCGCCGGAGCAGAAGCCGGGCAGCCAGCGGCGCCGCTGCTCCTCGGTGGCCAGCTGTACCAGATAGGGCGCGATGACGTCGTTCTGCAGGCTGAACCCCAGCCCGCTGGCGCCCGCGCGGCAGATCTCCTCGGAGACCACGGCGTTGAAGCGGAAGTCGGTCGTCCCGGAGCCGCCGTAGGCTTCGGACACGCCCAGCCCGAGCAGGCCGACCGCGCCGGCCTTGGTCCACACATCGCGGGGGACGATGCCGTCCTGCTCCCACTGGTCGTGGTGGGGGGACACCTCCCGCTTGAGGAATTCGGCGACCGACTCGCGGAAGAGATCGTGCTCGGTGTCGAAGAGCTCCCTGCGCATTTCCGGCTCCCTTGTGCTGTGGCGTGACCGTCCGCGCGCCCGCGCCGCCGCGCGCAGCACCACCGTAACCGAACGGTATTCGGATTCGGATGCGTGCCATTGGGGCCGGGTCCGGCCCCGCGCGGATCCGGAGCGGATGAAAGTTCCGCAAAGTCGGGGGAATCCGGCGCGCGCCCGCTCAGTTGCCGTGCGCCCGCCTGCTTAGGCTCTGGCCACACCGCCCGCACGCTCGTACCGCATTCACCTTGCGCACATACAGCCCGCACATACAGCCCGCACGCACTGCCCGCGTCCGTACCGCTGCGGCACCGATCAGGGGGCCTGGCCGATGGCGAAGCACGCATCCCACCACCGCCCGCGCAGGGAACAGCAGGGCCAGGCCGGTGTCGTCGTGGTGATGGCCGCCCTGCTGCTGACCGTGCTGCTGGCCGCGCTGGACCAGACCATCGTCGCCACGACGCTGCCCACCATCGTCAGCGACCTCGGCGGCCTGAACCACCTCTCCTGGGTGGTCACCGCCTACCTGCTCGCCGTCACCGCGAGCACCCCGCTGTGGGGCAAGATCGGCGACCAGTACGGGCGCAAGAGGATCTTCCTGGCCTGCATCCTGCTGTTCCTCGCCGGCTCGGCGCTGTGCGGCACCGCGCAGTCGATGCCGCAGCTGATCGGTTTCCGCGCGGTGCAGGGCATCGGCGGCGGCGGGCTGATGACCCTGGCGATGGCGATCGTGGGCGACGTGGTCCCGCCGCGCGAGCGGGGCCGCTACCAGGGGCTCTTCGGCGCCTCCTTCGGCGTGGCCAGTGTCGCCGGGCCGCTGCTGGGCGGGCTGTTCGTGGACCATCTGACCTGGCGCTGGGTGTTCTACATCAACCTCCCGCTGGGCGTGGTCGCCTTTGCCGCCGTGCTGCTGGCGCTGCCGCCCACCGGGCTGCGCACGCGCCACCGCATCGACTACGCCGGGATCGCGCTGGTGGCGGCCGCCGCCGTGTGCCTGACCCTGGTCGCCGCCTGGGGCGGCAGCCTGTACGCGTGGACCTCGCCGGTGGTGCTCTCGCTGATCGGCGCCACCGCGGTGCTGGGCGTGCTGTGGTGGCTGAGCGCGCGCCGGGCCGCGGAGCCGGTGCTCCCGCTGGAGCTGTTCACCCACCGCAACGTGGTCGCGGGCGTGGCCGTGCTGGCCTGCGTCGGGTTCGCAATGATGGGCGCGATGGCCTACCTGCCGCTGTTCATGCAGGTCGTGCACAGCTACTCCCCGACGGCATCGGGGCTGCACCTGCTGCCCATGGTCGCGGGGATGCTGGTGACCTCGATCGGCAGCGGGCAGCTGGTCTCGCGCACCGGCCGCTACAAGCTCTTCCCCGTGGTTGGCATGGCGGTGGTGGCGGCCGCGCTGGCCCTGCTGTCCACCCTGGGGCCGCAGACCCCGATGGCGCTGATGAGTCTGTACTTCCTGCTGCTGGGCTGCGGGCTGGGCATGGTCATGCAGGTGGTGCTCACCACCGTGCAGAACTCGGTGGACTACCGCGACCTGGGCGCGGCGACCGCGGCCGGCACCTTCTTCCGCTCCATCGGCGGGTCGCTGGGCACCGCGGTCTTCGGGGCGGTGTTCGCGGGGCAGCTCGCCGCCAACCTGCGCGAGCGCGCCGGAGGGGTCGAGATGCCCCCGGGCGCCTCGATCGGCGAACTGGAGACGAACCCGCAGGCGCTGGACGCGCTGCCGCCGCAGGCCCAGGCCGGGTTCCTGCAGGCCTACGCCGACTCGATCGACACCGTGTTCCTGTGGGCGGTGCCCGTCGCGGTCGCGGGGTTCGCGGTCGCCACCCTGCTGAAAGAGGTCCCGCTGCGCACCGCCATCGGGCGGCCCGAACCCGACGAGGCGTTCCCGCCGGTGGTGGCGGCGCGCGAACCGCTGACCCGGGTCGAGGACGCCGCCTACCGCGCGGTCGGCGGCCGGGGGCCGCGGCGGATGTACCAGCGGCTCGCAGCCGCGGCCGGGGTCGATCTTTCGCCCGCGGCCTGCTGGACCATCACGCACATGGCGGCGACCGGATCCATCACCGGCGCGGAGCTGGCGCGGATGTGCCACCGGCCGCCGGCGGGGCTGGTGCCGGTACACGAGGAGCTGCACCGCGCGGGGCTGCTCGCCGACACCGCGGACGACACCTGGCGGCTGAGCGAGGAGGGGCGGGAGGTCGCCCGGCGGCTGTTCGGGGCCCAGGAGCGCGCCGTCAGCGAGGCGCTGGCCGACCTGCCGCCGCAAGAGTACCCGGAATTGGTCGCCGTGCTGCGCGGCGTCGCAGGCGGCAGCCTGGGCGACGAGGACGACGCGGTGCTGGCCGCCGAAGGCCCGCGTCCCAGGGGGCGGTGAGTCCTGCGGGCGGCGGGGACCGGAGCCCGCACGGCCGGGCGCCGCGGGCTCCGGCTCCCGCTGCCCGGTGCCGCCGCCCGGTGCGGTTGACCGCGGCTCTTGCCTCCGCGCTGAGACCGAATATGGTTCGGTCAAGGGCAGGCAAGCACAGGCGCAGCGGACATCGCAGACTCCCCAGGATCCAGGAGGAAAACCGTGGCTGAGGCATACATCGTCGGGGCCGTCCGGACCCCCGTAGGCACCAGGAAGGGCGCCCTCGCGGCCGTGCACCCGGCCGATATGGGTGCGCACGTCCTCAAGGAGCTGATGGACCGCACCGGGGCCGACCCCGCTGCGGTCGAGGACGTCGTGATGGGCTGCGTGAGCCAGGTGGGTCCCCAAGCCCTCGACCTCGCCCGCACCGCCTGGCTGTCGGCCGGGCTGCCCGAGACCACGCCGGGCGTCACCATCGACCGCCAGTGCGGTTCCTCCCAGCAGGCCGTGCACTTCGCCGCCCAGGGGGTCATGTCGGGCACCCAGGACCTGGTGGTGGCCTCCGGCGTGGAGAACATGGGCATGGTCCCCATGGGCGCCAACGCCCAGTACGCCCTCGACACCGGCCTGCCCCTGTTCGGCGAGGGCTGGGGCAACCGCTACGGCGACCAGGAGATCTCCCAGTTCCGCGGCGCCCAGCTCATGGCCGAGAAGTGGGGCTACACCCGTGAGGACCTGGAGCGCTACGCGCTGGAAAGCCACCGCCGCGCGGCGGCCGCCCGCGACGCCGGCCTCTTCGAGAAGCAGATCGCCCCGCTGGCCGGAGTCACCCGCGACGAAGGCGTGCGCCCCGACACCACACTGGAGAAGATGGCCGACTTGGCCCCGCTGCGCGAGGGCTGGGCGCTGACCGCGGCGGTGGCCAGCCAGGTCTCCATCGGCGCCGGCGCCCTGCTCATCGCCTCGGAGCGCGCCGTCAACCGCCACGGCCTCACCCCGCTGGCCCGGATCGTCCAACTCGGCCTGATGGGCGACGACCCCGTGTTCATGCTCACCGCGCCCATCCCGGCCACCCGTGCCGCGCTGGACAAGGCCGGGCTGGACATCGACGACATCGACGCCACCGAGATCAACGAGGCGTTCGCCCCGGTCCCGCTCGCCTGGATGCACGAGCTCGGCGCCGACCCGGCCCGGACCAACCCCAACGGCGGCGCCATCGCCCTGGGCCACCCGCTGGGCGCCACCGGTGCCGTGCTGATGACCAAGCTCGTCCACGAACTGCAGCGCACGGGCGGCCGCTACGGCCTGCAGACCATGTGCGAGGGCGGCGGCCAGGCCAACGTCACCATCGTCGAGCGGGTGTAACCTCGCAGCCGACTGCAGCAGCCCGCGGCTGCGGGCGGGCCCCGGCGGGTCCGCCCGCAGCCGCGGGGCACCTGTTCCCAGGAACCGATTGGAAGGGGAGCGCAGCGTGCCCGCCGAAAACCCGGTGCGTGCCGGCCGCCCGTCGGATGGCGGCGAACCGGCCTTGCGCGACGCCGTTACCGCCGACATCCCCCAGCTTGTCGAACTGGTGAACTCCGCCTACCGCGGCGACAGCTCCCGGCAGGGCTGGACCACCGAAGCCGACCTGCTGGGCGGCCAGCGCGTCGACGCCGACGGCATCGCGGAGCTGCTGGACCGCCCCGGCACCCGGGTTGTCGTCGCCGAACGGGACGGCCGCCTGCTGGCCTGCTGCGAACTCGCCGCCGGCGGGCCCGGCACCGCCTACTTCGGCATGTTCTCGGTACGGCCGGATGCCCAGGGCAGCGGGCTGGGGCGGCACATGCTGGCCGAGGCGGAGCGCACGGCGGCCGGCGCGCTGGGCTGCACCAGCATCCGCATGACAGTGCTGCGGCAGCGCACCGACCTCATCGCCTGGTACGAGCGGCGCGGCTACCGGCGCACCGGCAACACGGCCCCGTTCCCCTACGGCGACGAGCGGTTCGGCCTGCCCAAGCGCGACGACCTGGTCTTCGACGAGCTGGCCAAGCCCATCGGCGAGTGAAATCCCCGGGCGGGCCCGCCGCAGGGCCGGCCGCGGGCCCGCCGGTGCGTCAACCGGCGTAGCGCACGCCCTCGGCCAGCCCCAGCCATTGGGCCATGCTCTGCAGCCGGGCGTGCAGCTCGTCGGTGGTCTCCGGCGGCGCGGAGTCCTCCAGGGTGGTGCGCCGCACGAGCAGCAGGCCGGCGCGGCGGTCGGCTTTCAGGTCGACACGGGCCACCAGGCGGTCGCCCAGCAGGAACGGCAGCACGTAGTAGCCGTGGACGCGCTTTGCGGCGGGGACGTAGATCTCCAGCCGGTAGCGGAAACCGAACAGTGCCTCGGTGCGCGACCGCTCCCACACCAGCGAGTCGAACGGGCTCAGCAGCGCACTGGCGTGCAGCGAGCGGGGGACGCGGGCGTCGCGGTGCAGGTAGGCGGGCCGCTGCCAGCCGGCGACGCTGACCGGGACCAGGTCTCCCGACTCGACCAGAGCGTTCAGCGCGGTCCGGGCTTCGGCGGCGCCGAGCCGGAAGTAGTCGCGCAGGCAGACCTCGGTGCCGACACCGTGGGCGCGCGCCGCGATCGCCATCAGCTCGCGCCGGGCGTCGGCGGGATCGGGGTCGGGGGCGTTGTGCACCTCGGGCGGCAGCACCCGTTCGGGCAGGTCGTAGCGGCGTTCGAACTGCTGTGTGCGGCCGTGGGCGGTGACCTCGCCGGACCAGAACAGGAACTCCAGCGCGCGTTTGACCAGCGACCAGTTCCACCCCCAGTGGTCGCGCGGGCGGTCGGCGGCGTGTTCCAGCGCGGTCTCGATCTGCCGGGAGGTGGCGGGCCCGATGCGCTCGACCTCGGCCCGGACCGCTTTGACCAGGCCGGGGTGGTCGGTGGCCATATCCCGCATCGCCCCCCACGCCTCGCTGCGGGCACGTTCCATGCGCCAGCGCAGCATCCGGTGGGTGCCGGGCGGGATCAGGCTGGCCTCGTGCGCCCAGTACTCCACCAGCCGGCCGCCGCGGCGGGTGGCGGCCCGGTCCAGTAGACCGGGGTCGTAGGCGCCCAAGCGGGCGAACACCGGCAGGTACTGGCTGCGCGAGAGGACGTTGACGCTGTCGATCTGGATGGCGCCGACCCGGTTGATCACCCGCTGCAGGTGCCGCGCGGTGGGCGTGCCGGAGGGCGCGGGGTCTGCGAAGCCCTGCGCCGCCAGCGCGATCCGGCGAGCCTGGGCGGCGGAGAGGGCGGAGTCGCGGCGGGGATGCGGGGGCGCTGACTCGTACATGTGTACTGAGGCTAGCCCAGCGCCCGGCACTTGGCCATCCGGGCGCCGGGACGGCCGGCAGCACCGCCCGCCGCCCCGCTACCGCAGTGGCTCACCCCATCTTCCGGTGGACGTCCTCCTTGGCCGAAGGGCCTGGCTCGGGCCGGGCGATCAGCGGGCCGGGTGTCGAGGGGTCGACGATGCCCTCCTCCAACCAGGTGTAGCGGTCGTCCAGCACGCGGCGGCTGAGCTTGCCGTCGGTGTCGTCGGTGTTGGCCCACAGCGCGGTGAACAGCGCGTCGACGCGCAGCCGGGCCTGGCGGCAGAACGCGTCGGCGAGTTCGTAGGCGCTCTGGCCGTGTTCGGGGGAGTCCTCGCGGTCGCTGTGCGCCCGCACGACAACGGCGCTCATCGCGAACAGTTCGGCGCCGATGTCGACGACCCGGCTGAGGAACCCCTGCTTGGTCTCCAGCCGGCCCTGCCAGCGCGACATCGCGTAGAAGGTGGACCGCGCCAGCTTGCGGGCCGAGCGTTCGACATAGCGCAGGTGCCCGGCCAACGGGCCGAACCCGCCGAAGGAACCGGGCCGCTGCCCCTCGCCGACCACCAGGGTGGGCAGCCAGGTGGCGTAGAACCCGCTCGCTTTGGCCACGGCCCGCGCCTTTGCCGCGTTGCCGGCATCGGGGTCGATGATGTCGCCGGCGACCGACAGGTGTGCGTCGACGGCTTCGCGGGCGATCAGCAGATGCATGATCTCCGTGGACCCCTCGAATATTCGATTTATTCGCAGGTCGCGCAGCATCTGCTCGGCCGGCACCCCGCGCTCGCCGCGGGCCGCCAGCGACTCGGCGGTCTCGTAGCCGCGGCCGCCGCGCAGCTGCACGAGTTCGTCGGCGACTTGGGAGGCCATCTCCGAGCACCACAGTTTGGCGATGGCCGCCTCGATGCGGATGTCGTTGCGCTCGTCGTCGGCGAACTGGCTGGACAGGTCCAGCATGGCGGCCATGGCGTAGGTGGTGGCGGCGATGAAGGAGACCTTCTTGGCGACCTCCTCGTGCTTGCCGATCGGCCGCCCCCACTGCACGCGTTCGCGCGACCACTCGCGGGCGGCCTTCGTGCACCACTTGCCGGCACCCACGCACATCGCCGGCAGCGACAGCCGCCCGGTGTTCAGCGTGGACAGCGCGATCTTGAGGCCCTTACCTTCGCCGCCGATGCGGTTCGCGGCCGGTACGCGGACCCGGTGGAAGCGGGTGACGCCGTTCTCCAGGCCGCGCAGGCCCATGAAGCTGTTGCGGTTCTCCACGGTGATGCCTGCGGAGTCGCCCTCGACGACGAAGGCCGTGATGCCGCCGCGGTGGCCTTCGCTCTCGGGCACCCGCGCCATGACGACGAGCAGGTCGGCGACGACTCCGTTGGTGGTCCACAGCTTCACGCCGTCGAGCAGGTAGGCCGAGCCGTCCTCGGTCGGGGTCGCGGTGCTGTGCAGGCGCGCCGGGTCGCTGCCGACGTCGGGCTCGGTCAGCAGGAACGCGCTGATGTCGCTGGTGGCGCAGCGCGGCAGGAACGCGCGCTTCTGCTCCTCGGTGCCGAACATCTTCAGCGGCTGCGGGACCCCGATGGACTGGTGCGCCGACAGCAGCGCCCCGATCGCGGGGCAGACGGAGCCGGCAAGGGTGAGCGCCCGGTTGTAGTAGAGCTGGCTCAGCCCCAATCCCCCGTAGGCGCGCGGGATCTTCATGCCGAGCGCGCCCAGCTCCTTGAGGCCGCGGATGACCTCGTCGGGGATGCGGGCCTCGCGCTCGATCCGCTGGGCGTCGATCGTGGCGCAGAAGCCGCGCAGCCGCGTAAGGAACTCCTCGCCCTCCGCGACGGTCTCGGCGGCGGGCCGGGGGTAGGGGTGGACCAGGTCCAACCGCAGCCGGCCGAGGTAGAGCTCCTTGCCGAAGCTGGGCTTTTGCCACTCGGTCTCGCGGGCGGCCTCGGCCACGGCTCGGGCCTGGCGCTCGTCGACGTGTTCAGGGGCGGGCCCGCGGTTCACCGCTGTCATAACTCGGTCACCTCAACAGACACGACGGCAGCCAACGGTATATATGGCCTATGTCACGTTCCTACCCGCGAGTAGCGGCGGTGAAGCATGGCCGGATACCCGGTGCGGCCGTAGTGCTCAGTCCTCCTGCTGGTGCAGCGGGATCCGCACGGTGGCGGTGGTGCCCTCGCCCGGAGCCGAGTCCAGCTCGACGGTGCCGCCGTGGGCGTCGGCGATCGCCTGCACGATGGCCAGCCCCAGCCCGCTTCCGCTGCCCGGCGCGCGGTTGCTGCGGTAGAAGCGGTCGAAGGCGCGCCGCAGGTCCTCCTGCGTCATGCCCGGCCCCTGGTCGGTGACCTCCAGTACCGCGCTGCCCTCCTCAGCGCGCAGTACGACCGAGACCGGTGTGGCCGCCGAGGCGTGCTCGCGCACGTTGGCGAGCAGATTGGCCAGGATCTGGCGCAGCCGCGCCTCGTCGGCGTCGCACCACAGCTCTTCGGGGGCATCCAGCGAGACCTCCCGCGCCGGCTCCAGCACCCGGGCGTCGCTGACCGCCTCGCCGACGATCACGGCCAGGTTGGTCGGCCCCCGCTCCAGCGCTCCCGTGCGGTCCAGCCGCGCCAGCTCCAGCAGCTCGGCGACCAGGTGGCTCATCCGGTGCGCCTCGTTCTCGATGCGGTTCAGCGCCCCGGGCAGCTCCTCCTCGGGGATGGCGCCCTGCCGGTACAGCTCGGCGTAGCCGCGGATGGTGGTCAAGGGCGTGCGCAACTCGTGGGAGGCGTCGGCGGCAAAGGCCCGCACCCGCTCCTCAGAGGCGCGCTGGGCGGCGAAGGCGTCCTCGATGCGGCGCAGCATGGTGTTGATCGCCGACGCGAGCCTGCCGACCTCGCTGTGCGGCCCCGCGCCGGGCATCCGCACCGACATGTCCGTGCCGATGCTGATCCGGTTGGCGGTGGTGGCCATCTCGTCCAGCGGCTCCAGCAGGCGCCCGATCAGCCACCGCCCCGCCAGAGTCAGCCCGCCCAGCAGCAGCCCGGCGGTGACCAGCTGGGTCAGCACGAGCTGCCACGGGTACTGCTCGCGGTCGCCGGTGGGCACGCCGGCGACCATGATGGCGTCGGGCCGCAGCCGGACCGTCGCGCGGTAGGGGGAGACGGCCGGGTCGACGCCGTCGAGCTCGAAGATCCGCCCGGAGGCGCCGTACTCGGGCCAGCGCTCCATGTCGATGGCGCGGATGCGGTCGAGGACGACGTCCTCGCGGTAGCTGTCGCCGAAGACCTGGTCGATCTCGCCGGTGTCGTCGTCCAGCAGCACGACGAAGTACGGCGAAGGGCTGGGCGCGTCCACGCCCGCCGGCGGGGTGTCGTTGTCCAGCCGCATCATCGCCCGTTCGGCCGTGAGCTGGAGCTGGGCGTCGATCCGCTCCGTTATGAAGCTGCGCAGAGTGAGGAACCCGACCACGCAGGTGACCAGCAGGCCGGTTCCGGTGACCGCGAGCAACCCGAGGAGCAGGCGCCTGCGCAGTCCTCTGCGCTGCCTCATCTAAGAGTGGTCCCGCGTGCGCAGCGCATAACCCACGCCGCGCTGGGTGTGGATCAGCGCCGGCCCCAGCGGGTCGAGCTTGCGGCGCAGGTAGCTGACATAGGTCTCGACGATCTGGGACTGCCCGGCGTAGTCCCAGCCCCACACGTTCTCCAGCAACTGCGCCCGGGTCAGCACCTGCCCGGCGTTGCTCATCAGGTAGGCGAGCAGGCGGAACTCGGTGGGGGACAGCTCGATGGGCACGCCCGCCCGCCGCACGGTCCAGGTGCGCTCGTTGAGTTCGAGGTCGTCGACGCGCAGCATTCCCTGCTCGTTGCGCTCGGACTCGGTGCCGTTTTCGTCGCGGCGGGTGCGCCGCAGCAGCGCGTGCACGCGGGCGACCAGCGCCTCGACCGAGAACGGCTTGGTGACGTAGTCGTCGCCGCCCAGGGACAGCCCGGTGACGGTGTCGGAGGGGGTGTCGCGGGCGGTGAGGTAGATGACCGGGACCTGGTTGCCGGAGTCGCGCAGCTTGCGGCACACCTCGAAACCGCTGACATCGGGCAGCAGCACGTCGAGCACGATGAGGTCGGGGCGCTCCTCGTGCGCCCGGGCCAGGCCCTCGTCGCCGGTTTCCGCGGTGGTGACACTGAATCCGTGGAAACGCAGCGCGGCCTGTACCAGGTCGCGGATGTTCGGCTCGTCGTCGATTACCAGTACGTGCGAGCGTGTCGCGGTCTCGCGCATGCATTCCACCTCTGAGCGGTTCCGGAGCGGCCTCCGGGCCAGGTCTTCCATGATGCCGCAGCCCGGAGAGACTCGGGCACACACAACAGGGCCGATGAGGCCGGCGGGGCCGCGCACCGGCCGCTCGTGCCGAGGTGAAGCCGGGCGGCCGCGCCTTGGCCCGGGAGACGCCGCCGCGGCCGGGACGCCGGCGATGCGGCGCGGCGGGGACGCCGGTGCGCGCCATGACCGCCGTCCCCGCCGCTGCCCGCGTCCGTGCGGCCTGACCTGCGGACGCCGGACAACGGGCCGCAGCATCAGCTGCCGACACCGCAAGGCGGCCGGAGCCGCCTGGCAGGATGCGCTCAGCGGCCGGTTCCGAGGCCGACCGCCGCGCGGCCCGGCGCCAGCATGCCCGAGTGGGCTGGGACACGGCAGTGCAGCGGCTGGGAAAACGCTGATATTCAGGGTTTTTAGGTGATCGGCGCAGATCGGCGCGGACTGTCGAACCGCCGCGGACGGCCGCCGATGGCGGTGCGGACCGGGCGCGGCCCGCCACGCTCGGCGCCGCCGCCCTGTGCCCTGCGGGCCACGGACCGCACAGGCGGCGTTCGGTGATCCTTTACCGATACGGCGCGAACCGAACACGCGCCGGAGCCGTCCCACTTGTTAGCAGGACCGGGCGCCGACGGAAACCGCGGTGTTCCGCGCAGTGCTGCGCGGTAAGAGGTCTCGGTGCGGAGGACGGCCGCACCGAGACCTCTCCCGTTACCGAGTCCTACCCGCCACTCGGACACCCTCACTCCGCCGCGGGCCACCGCATTGTCGTACCCGCGCGCTAGCCTGGGCCCGTGCGTATCGCAACGTGGAACGTCAACAGTGTCCGGGCGCGCGGCGAGCGGATCGCGGGGTGGTTGGAGCGCAGCGGGGTCGATGTCGCCGCTGTGCAGGAGACCAAGTGCCGCGACGACCAGTTCCCGACCGAGCTCTTTACCGATCTCGGCTACGAGGTCGCCCACCACGGGCTGTCGCAGTGGAACGGCGTGGCGATCCTTTCCCGGGTCGGATTGGCCGACGTGCAGGTGGGTTTCCCGGACCAGCCCGGGTGGGGCGACCCCGCGGCTCCCGAGGCCCGTGCGCTGGGTGCCACCTGCGGCGGCGTGCGCGTGTGGAGCCTGTACGTGCCCAACGGCCGCGAGGTCGACGATCCGCACTACTCCTACAAACTGCGCTGGCTTGAGGCGCTGCGCGCCTACGGTGCCGATTGCCTGGCCGCCGAACCCGGCGCTCAGCTCGCGCTGTGCGGCGACTTCAACGTCGCCCCCCAGGACGACGACGTGTGGGACATGGCCGAGTTCGAGGGCAAGACCCACGTGACCAAACCCGAGCGCGACGCGTTCACCAGTGTCGTCGAGGCCGGTTTCGCCGAGGTCGTGCGGCCGTTCGCGCCGGGCCCCGGCGTCTACACCTACTGGGACTACAAGCAGCTGTCCTTCCCCAAGCGCAAGGGCATGCGGATCGACTTCGTGCTGGCTTCGCCCGCGCTGGCCTCGCGCGTCTCCGGTGCGGTCATCGACCGCGAGGAGCGCAAGGGCAAGGGGGCCTCCGACCACGCGCCGGTCCTGGTCGACCTGGACGGCGATGCGGCCGGGGAATCGGCGGCGGCCGATGCGGCGGGAGCCACCGGGGCCTGACGCGGCCGGGCGACTCGGCGGGCGGCGGGCCGGCCGATAGGCTCGGGGGGTGAGTTCGCCAAGCACATCGGCAGCGCCCCCGCGCATCGCGGTCTTCGGCAGCGTCAACATGGACCTCGTCGCCTATGTCGGCTCCGCGCCCGGCAGCGGGCAGACCGTGACGGGCACGGGTTTCCGCCAGGTGCCCGGCGGCAAGGGCGCCAACCAGGCGGTCGCCGCCGTCCGTGCGGGCGCCGACGTGGCGTTCCTCGGCGCGGTCGGCGACGACGCGTTCGGTACCCAGCTGCGCAGCAACCTGGTCGAATGCGGTGTCGAGGTCTCCGGTCTGCGCACCGTCGGCGGCGCATCCGGTGTCGCCCACATCGTCGTCGAGTCCAACGGGGCCAACTCCATCATCGTCATTCCCGGCGCAAACGGCGAGGTCCGCGGGCTGCGCGAGGGCGACACGGAACTGATCGCGGGCAGCGCCGCCCTGCTGCTGCAGTTGGAGCTGCCGATGGAGGGCGTCATCGCCGCCGCGCGCGCCGGCCGGGCGGCGGGCGTGCCCACGGTCCTGACTCCCGCACCGGCCCGCGAGCTGCCGGCTGAACTCCTGGAGCAGGTCGACCTGCTGGTTCCGAACCAGCACGAGGCCGCGGCCATCACCGGTGAAACCGATCCGCGCGCGGCCCTGTCGGCGCTGCTGCGCACGGTGCCCGAGGCGATCGTGACCCTTGGTGAAGAAGGCGCACTGCACGGCGCGCGCGGAACCGAGCCCGTCCAGGTGCCCGCCCGGCCGGTGGCCGCCGTCGATACCACTGCCGCCGGCGACACCTTCTGCGGCGCGTTCGCCGCCGCCCGGGCCCAGGGCCGGGTACCTGCCGAGCGCGCGCTCGCCTTTGCCGCGGCAGCGGCGTCCCTGTCGGTGCAGCGCCATGGAGCGGCACCCTCCATGCCGGAGCGCGCCGAGATCGAGTCGCTGCTGGCTCAAGGGTGAGCCGCGCGCACCGCTGAACCGGGCGTTACCGGCGCAGGGCGGCGGCAGCGGTCCGGCGGATGGCGCGGGAGTCGTTGGCGCCGGGCCGGCTCGGCTGCGGCCCGGCCGCGGACAAACGCCCGCGGTGGCGGTCTCCGGGAGCCTGCGCGCCGGGCGGCAACGGCCGGGTCCCGGTCGGGGCGCCGGTGCCCGCGGGGCGGCCGTTCGTGTTGCGGCAGGCCATTGCCATCAGGAGACGTGGCCGATCTGGCGGAGGAAGTGGATCGGGTCGGTGTCCTGCACGCGGAGCTCCAGGACGATGTCGACTGCGTCTCCGACCATGCGGCCTCCCCAGGGGACCGGGCCGCCGTCGCCGACTCCGAAATCGGAGAGGCGGATCTGGGTGTTGCCGGCGAAGAAGTGCCCGTAGGTGCCATCGGGATCGGCATAGTCGGGCGCCTCGCCCGCCCACTGGCACTCCAGCGTGATCAGCCGCGTGGTGCCGTGGATGGTCAGGTCGCCGTGCAGATAGAAGCTGCGCTTCTGCGCGGAGCGCTCCTCAATCCGGGTGCTGGCGAACCGGATTTCCGGGTGGTTCTCGACATCCAGGAAGTCCGACGAGCGCAGGTGGTCGTCGCGTGCTTGCACACCGGTGTTGACCGAGGCGGACCTGATGCTGACGTCGACCTTGGACTCCTTGGGATCCTCGGCCACCATCACCGCGCCCTTGGCGTCGCTGAAGGTGCCCTGCACGCGTCCGAAGCGCAGGTACCGGGCGACGAAGATCAGGCAGGAGTGGATGGGGTCCAGATGCCAGTGGCCCGGCCCCGGACCGAAGTCGTAGCCTTGCGGCGGGAGTGGGTTCATGTCTGCTATCCCCTCGTTTGAATCTCTCTCAGGCTAATATCCCGATTCAATGCTGCTCCGCACCGCTCCGTACCGCGCGCTGTTCCCGGCTCCCTTGTCCTCTTGCCTACGGACGGTTGCACAGCGCTTGGTTCGGGACGATCAAGGGGTATCGGCTCTTGGTGAACGACCGCTTTCGGTCGACTTTCACCCCCGCCGCTGTCGCGCACCTCACATACCGTGCGGCTGTACTGCGCGGATACGGCGCACCCCCAACACCCGGCGCTTGTCCGAATTTGACAGGCGTTATCACGCTTAGCTGTGAAATGTCTGCGTTGTACCCTTGGGGTGCCTGTGCGCCGAGGGGCCCTTGCAACGAGCCGAGCCGGCGCCGGCGGGCCAATCCCCGAGTAGTCAGCGATGCGCATGAGCAGCGACACCCCAGATACCGAGCCCGTCCTCTCCCGGACGGCTCGGCGCAGACAGGAGCGGCGCCGCCGGCGCCGCCTGCTCGTGTTCGGCACTGCAACCGCGGGCCTGGCCCTCGGCGGCATGGTGATCGCCGGCCTGACACTGGGCCAAGAGGGCACCGAGATGGGCGTGGACGACCCGCCCCCGCCGCCCGGCAGCGTCAACGCGAGCCCGTCGTCGGCCTCCGCGACCGGCGGTGACGGCGGGGAGTCCGACGGCACCAAAGAGACCCCCGAGCCCGCAACCCAGCACGAAGCCGAGCCGCCCCCCGCCGGCAACGGCGCGGCCGGCGCCACGGGATCGGGTGGTTCCGACCAGGCGGAGGGTTCCGCGGACTCGGGGTCCTCCGGCGGCAACGGCGGCAACGGCGGGAACAACGGCCAGGACCAGGGCGGCGGGAACGGCGGCCACGGCGGTTGGAACGGGGGCTGGAACGGCGGCGGAGGCCAGAACGGCGAGAACGGCTCGGACGGCGACTCCCCCTCCGGCGACGATCCGCCCGAACCCCCTGAGGCGACAACCCCGCCACCGACGGAAGGCGGCAGTGGTCCGGGCGGCGAGCCCGGCGACGACTGCGAGGACGACTGGAACGAGTATCCGCACCACCCCGGATACCCCGATTATCCCGACTGCCCTGATTACAGCGGTCGCTGACACCCTGCCCGAGCGCGGTGCGCGGGCGCGCACCGCGCCGCCGGCATGCGCGCGGAAGGTGCGTGCCGGCTCCGGTCCGCCACCGCTGCCAGCGGCGGCGGATCCGGCGGCCCGGTGCGGGCCGCCGGAACGGCGCTACATCTGGTCGGGGGCGCGCACACCCAGCAGATCGAGGCCCGTGACCAGCGTGCGCAGGGTGGCCGCGATCAGCGCGAAGCGGGACTGGCGCACAGCGGGGTCTTCGGCCTGCAGCACCGGGCAGTGCTCGAAGAACCCGGTGAACGCCTGGGCGAGCTCGAAGAGGTAGGCGCACAGCCGGTGCGGCTGCAGGGTGTCGCCCACCTGGGCCACCGCCGGGCCGAAGCCCAGCAGGGTCAGCGCCAAGTGGCGTTCGGCGGGTTCGGTAATGGCAACGGGGCCCGCGGCGGAATCGGGATCGACGCCGCCCTTGCGGAAGATGGACCGGATCCGCGCCGCCGCGTACTGCAGGTAGGGGCCGGTGTTGCCGTTCAGCGCCAGCATCCGGTCGAAGTCGAAGACGTACTCGGTGTCGTGGGAGACCGAGAGGTCGGCGTACTTCACGGCACCGATGCCGACCTCGCGGGCGATGCCGGCGCGGGTGGTTTCGTCGAGGTCGGGGCGGTTGTCGGCGACCACCTTGGCCGCGCGCTCAACAGCCTCGTCCAGCAGTTCCATCAGCCGGATGGGCTGCCCGCTGCGGGTGCGCAGCAGTTTGCCGTCGGTGCCCAGCACGTTGCCGATCTGCACGTGGACGGTTTCGACGCGGTCGGGCAGCCAGCCCGCCACCCGGCAGGTCTGCCACACCATCTGGAAGTGCATGGCCTGCGGCGCGCCCACGACGTAGATGATGCGGTCGGCGCCGAGTTCGTCGACCCGGTACTTGACCGTGGCGAGGTCGGTGGTGGCGTAGCCGTAGCCGCCGTCGCTCTTGCGGACGATCAGCGGGATCGGCTTGTCCTCGCGCCCGGTGAAGCCGTCGAGGAACACGCACAGCGCGCCCTCGCTGAGTTCGGCGATGCCGCGGCGCTCAAGCTCGTCGCAGACCGCCGGAAGCATGGCGTTGTAGGTGCTTTCGCCGGCGAGGTCGGAATCGGTGAGCGTGACGTCGAGGCGGTTGTAGACCTTGTTGAAGTAGACCTTGGAGAGGTCGACCAGGTACTGCCACAGGCGCAGGGTTTCGGGGTCGCCGCTCTGCAGGTCGACGACGCGCTTGCGGGCGCGGGCGGCGAACTCGGCGGAGTTGTCGAACTGGACGCGCGCGGCCTGGTAGAAGGCGTTGGGGTCGGTCTTGAGCAGGTCGGCCTCAGCGGAGTGTTCGCCGGAGTCGACCAGGTGCTCGATGAGCATGCCGAACGGCGTGCCCCAGTCGCCGACGTGGTTCTGCCGGACCACGTTGTGGCCCAGGGCGCCGAGGGTCCGCGCCAGGGCGTCGCCCACCACGGTGGTGCGCAGGTGGCCGACGTGCATTTCCTTGGCCACGTTGGGCGCGGAGTAGTCGAGCGGGATGGTCTGCGGCTGCTGGTGCGGAATGCCCAGGCGGTCATCGCCCAGGAGGTCGCCGATCCGGGCGGCGATCCAGTCGTCGCGCAAGCGCAGGTTCACGAAGCCGGGACCGCTGATCTCGACCTCGCGGCAGAGATCGTCGACCTCCAGGTGCGCGACGATGTCGGTGGCAACGTCGCGCGGGGATCGGCCGAGCCGCTTGGCCAGCGCCAGCGCGGCGTTGGCCTGGTAATCGGCGAACTGGGAGGGACGGATGACAGGGTCGGTCGCGGCGAATTCGGCGCCGAGCGCGGCGCCGAGTGCGGACTGGACCCGAGCTGCGAGGATTTCCTGCGGGTCGGCCATGGTGCAAGCCTACCGACACCGCTTGGCCCCCGGTGCGCGTATGCACAGCCCCCGCGCGCGTGCAAAGACCGCCCGCCCGCAAGCCCGGCGCCGGAGCCGGGCCGGCCCGTGCCGCGGGTATGCCGTGCAGCGCCGGCGGGAACCGCTACTGCGGCTCCTCGCCCTGGCCCAGCCGCGGGAACCAGGGTGCCGAACGCGCGGCGGGCTGCACCCGGCTGCGCACCTCTTCGCCGATCCCGCCGACCGCCAGGTCGTGGGCCAGCTGGCAGGCGCGCTCCAACGCCGGCGCGCGGCTGGCACCGTGGGCGATGACCACGCTGCCGTTGAGGCCGAGCAGCACGGCCCCGCCGTAGGTGTCGCTGTCGAGGCGGCTGCGCAGGTCGCGCAGCGACCGGCGCTGCAGCAGCGCACCGGCCTTGGCCAGGGTGCTTGCGGTCATCGCCTCGGTGACCGCCTCCAGCGTGAAGCGCACCGCCCCCTCGACCGACTTCAGCGCCACGTTGCCGGTGAAACCGTCGGTGACCACGACATCGACCTCGCCCGCCAGCAGGTCGTGGCCCTCGACATTGCCGCGGAAGTCCAGCCGCGGGCCCTGCGGCGCGGTCTGGGCGGCGGCGGCCGCGAGCAGTTCGGCGGTCTTGCGGGCCAGCCGGTTGCCCTTGCCCGGTTCGGAGCCGATGGTGAGCATCCCCACGCGCGGGTGCTCCACTCCGAAGGCGCTGCGGGCATAGGCGGCGCCCAGATGCGCGAACTGCACCAGCATTTCGGGCTTGGCGTCGGCGTTGGCGCCGGCGTCGAGCAGGATGGTGGGCCGCGGGCGGGTGGGCAGCGCCACGGCCAGCGCCGAGCGCAGCACACCCGGCTGGGTGCGCAGCCGCACGGTAGAGGTGGCCACCACACCGCCGGTCGAACCGGCCGACACCAGCGCGCTCGCCTCGCCCTGGCGGATCAGCTTGCAGGCCACCGCGACACTGGAGCGGGGCCGGCGCCAGCTCGCCAGCGCCCCCTCGTGCATCGCCAGAGAGTCCTCGGCGTGCATGACCGGCATGGCGCCCACGGCGTCCTCTTCGGCGAGCAGCCGGGCGATCTCGCTGCGCCTGCCCACCAGGACCACGCGCAGTCCGCGTTCGCGCACCGCCTGCACGGCGCCCCGGACTGCCTCTTGCGGGCCGTGGTCGCCGCCCATGGCGTCCAGCGCGATGACCGGGCCGCCCCGCGCCGCGCGCGCACTCACCTGAGGTGTGCTCACCCGCCCCCCTCACTCATCGCCGGCAACAACGCGGGCCGGGGTCCGCACCGCCCGTCACCAGCCGGCGCCGCAGGGGGCGCCGCGATCAGCGGCGGCGCTGCTGTCCGCGGGCACTTCCGACCGTACGCGCTCAGGCTATGCCGCGCTGCGGCGCCCGGCCCCCGCCGCCGCGCTCGGCGCCGCGCCCGCCGTTGGGCATCCGCGGCGGACCGTTCGGCGCCGGTGAGCGCCGGTCCGGCAGTCGGCGCCCGGATTTTGGGTAGGACAGTACTGGGTTGTATGCCCTCTATTCGGACGGTTCGGGCTGATTATCCCTGCCGGCCGCACAACCGCATCCGTCCATGCTGCGGGAAGCGCGCCACGGCGGGCTTTCCGGGGCACCGCCTGCCTGGGCCGAGTAGTCGTGGAGCGCCAGGCGGCCAATCCCCTTCAGCCTCACCTGCGGCAGACACATTGCAGCCATACCTGGCGCTTTCGGGGTCTTTCGACCCTACGGACGGTCAGGACCGACCTCCCACATGAAAGGTAAGGACACGTGAGCTTGACGCACGACGCGGCACTGTCGTCCCCGCCCTCGCCCTCACCCCCGTCCGCGCCGGCTGGACGCCGGTTCCGGGCCTACACGACCAAGCACCTGGACGAACTCACGGCTCGGGCCGGGCTGGGAGATGCCGAGCGCCTCGCGGTCCGGGCGGTCGCCACGGTGCTGCCGTTCCGGGTCAACAGCTACGTCGTCGACGAGCTGATCGACTGGGCGGCCGCGCCCGATGACCCGATCTACCGCCTGGTGTTCCCCCAAGCCGACATGCTCCCCGCCGCCGATGTCGCCCGCATCGCCGACCTGCTGCGCGCCGACGCGCCCAAAAAGGAGCTAAACCGGGCGGCCAACGAGGTCCGCGCGCAGCTCAACCCGCATCCGGCCGGGCAGATGGACCTCAACGTCCCCTCGTCGGGCTCCGGCGGCGAGGACCCGTTGGAAGGCGTGCAGCACAAGTACCACGAGACGGTGCTGTTCTTCCCCAAGCAGGGCCAGACCTGCCACGCCTACTGCACCTACTGCTTTCGCTGGGCGCAGTTCGTCGGCGAGCCCGACCTGAAGTTCGCCTCCGGTGAGATCGACCATCTGGTGGCGTACCTGCACCGCCACCCCGAGGTCACCAGTGTGCTGTTCACCGGCGGCGACCCGATGATCATGGGTGAGGGCGTGCTTGCGCGCTACATCGAGCCGCTGCTGGGTGTGGAGACGCTGGAGTCCATCCGCATCGGCACCAAGTCGCTGGCCTACTGGCCGCAGCGCTTCACCACCGACCCCGACGCCGACGACACGCTGCGCCTGTTCGAGCGCGTGGTCGCCTCCGGGAAGAACCTGGCGTTCATGGCGCACTTCTCCCATCCCAACGAGATGGGGCCCGATCTGGTCCGCCGGGCGGTGGAGCGCCTCCGCGGCACCGGTGCGGTCATCCGCACCCAGGCGCCGCTGATCCGCACGATCAACGACGACTCGGCCACCTGGGAGACCATGTGGCGCACCCACGTGCGGTACGGCATGGTGCCCTACTACATGTTCGTCGAGCGCGACACCGGTCCCCAGGACTACTTCGCCGTCCCGTTGGCCGCGGCCTACGAGATCTTCCGGGGCGCCTACACGCGCGTCTCCGGGCTCGCGCGCACCGTGCGCGGGCCGTCCATGTCGGCGACACCGGGCAAGGTGTGCATCGACGGCGTCGCCGAGATCGCCGGCGAGAAGGTGTTCGTCTGCCACTTCATCCAGGCCCGCGACCCCGAACTGGTGGGCCGGCCGTTCTTCGCCCGCTACGACGAGAAAGCGGCCTGGCTGTCCGACCTCCAACCCGCGCTGGGAGCCGACCACTTCCCTCATGAAAGGGGGCCGGGGCGGGCGGCCGACCCTGCGGAGATGCTCGAATATCAAAGCTGAGATGGGCATTCCAGCATGATCATCGCCGGAAACCCGACGACGTACTGTGGGGGACGGCCCATCTCCCGCACCCCGCGGGCCGGTATCGCACCCCCTCCTAGGAGTCCGATGGCCGAGTTGTTCGGCAGCACCGTCGTGGCGACAGGCCGGCTGCCGCTCTTCTGCTTCTTCGTCGCCTTCGTGGCCGGCTTCCTGCTGATCCGGATGAGCGTGCGGATGATCCGCGCGGGTGTCCGCTGGTGGCCGGGCAACCTGCGGCCCGGCGGGCTGCACATCCACCACGTCGTGTTCGGGGTCGGGCTGATGATGGTCGGCGGCGTTTCGGCACTGCTGATCACCGACCGCGCGGGCGTGCCCATTGCGGTGGCCGCGGCGCTGTTCGGGCTGGGTTCGGCGCTGGTGCTCGACGAGTTCGCGCTGATTCTGCACTTGCGCGACGTCTACTGGACCGAGCAGGGGCGCGCCTCGGTCGATGCGGTGTTCGTGGCCGTGGCGCTGACCGGTCTGCTGCTGACCGGCATCCGCCCGTTCGGCTGGGACCAGTTCCAGGCCGTGGGGCCGGGCGGCTGGCAGACCACGATCCAGTCGGGGCTGCTGGTGCTGACCCTGGTCAACTTGGCGGGCTCGGTGATCAGCCTGCTCAAGGGCAAGATCTGGACCGGGCTGGTCGGGGTGTTCGTGCCCGCGATCTCGGTGGTGGCGGCCGTCCGGCTGGCCGTACCGGGGTCGCCGTGGGCGCGCTGGCGCTACCCGGCCGGCTCGGTAAAGCTGGCCCAGGCCGTCCGCCGCGACACGCGGATCCGGCGACCGCTGATCAAGGCCAAGATCCGCGTTCAGGAGCTCATCGCCGGCCGCCACGACCTGGATGCCCCGCCCGATCCGGCACCGGCCGAGCCGGGCGTGCTGACCCCGGGCGGTGTAGCCGGGCGCGCCGCTGGCTAGAGTCCTCAAGATGGCTTCTACGCGCGGCAGTGCCCGGATCAACCACCGCGGGCTGGTGATCGGGGTCGACATCGGCGGCAGCAAGGTCGCCGCCGGTGTGGTGACCCCCGGCGGCCGCATCCTGGCGCGCGAGCGTGCCGAAACCCCCGACCGCAGCAAGAGCCCCAAGGTGGTCGAGGACACCATCACCGAGGTGGTCACCGCATTGCGGCGCGATTTCCCGGTGCGCGCGGTCGGCGTGGGCGCGGCCGGGTTCGTCGACGAGCAGCGCGCGGCCGTGCTGTTCGCGCCGCACCTGTCCTGGCGCAGCGAGCCGCTGCGCGAGGCGCTGCGTTCGCGGCTGCACCTGCCGGTGGTTGTGGAGAACGACGCCAACGCCTCGGCGTGGGCCGAGACCAGGGTGGGCGCCGGACGCGGGGCCGCCGACACCGTGGTGGTCAACCTGGGAACCGGGATCGGCGGTGCCGTCATCATCGGCGGCGGGCTGTACCGCGGCCGCCACGGCATCGCCGGCGAGTTCGGGCACATGACCGTGGTGCCGGGGGGACACCGCTGCGAGTGCGGCAACCGCGGCTGCTGGGAGCAGTACGCCAGCGGCAACGCGGTCACCCGCGAGGCGCGCGAGCTGGCGGCGGCCGACTCGCCGGTGGCCCGCGGGCTGATCAACGCCGTTGCGGGCACGCCCTCGCTGATCACCGGGCCGCTGGTGAGCGAGCTGGCCCGGGCCGGCGACATGGCGTGCGTGGAGCTGCTGGAGGAGGCGGGCGGCTGGCTGGGGCTGGGGCTGGCCAACCTTGCCGCGGCGTTCGATCCCGAGCTGTTCATCATCGGCGGCGGGGTTTCCGAATGCGGCGAACTGCTGCTCGGCCCGGCGCGGCGCGCGTTCCGGCGCACGCTGACCGGCCGCGGGTACCGGCCCGAACCGTCCATCGTCGCGGCCGAACTGGGCAACGAGGCCGGGTTGATCGGTGCGGCCGATCTCGCCCGCGATGCGCTGCCGCGCTGGCGGCAGGGCCGCCGCCAGCGCCGCATCGGCACCTTCGGCCGCGGCGGCGGTCCGGGCCGCCTGCGGTGACCGCCGGCACCGGATGGGAGCGGCGCCGGCGGGCGGTGCGGTACGGCTTTCCGCGCAACCGAACCTCGTTCTAGTCTGGGCGCCCGCGTGTCTGTAGAGTGCCGCTCATGGAGCTGAACGGAGTTGCCGCCCTCGTCACCGGCGGCGCAAGCGGGCTGGGTGAAGCCACCGTCAAAGAACTCGCAGCTGCGGGGGCGCGGGTCGTCGTCGCCGACCTGAACGCCGAGCGGGGCGAGGCGCTGGCCAAGGAGGTCGGCGGCGTGTTCGCCGCCACCGATGTCGCCGACGAGGACCAGGTGCAGGCCGCCGTGCAGGCCGCCGTGGACACCGGGCTGCCGCTGCGGGCGGCGGTCTCGTGCGCGGGCATCGGCTGGGCCACCCGGACGGTCAACAAGGAGGGTGTACCCCACGACTTGGCCGGCTACAAGAAGGTCATCGAGGTCAACCTCATCGGCACGTTCAACACGGTGCGGCTCGCCGCGGCGGCGATGTCGGCCGCCGAGCCGGCCAACGACGACGGAGAGCGCGGCGCCATCGTCAACACCGCGTCACTGGCCGGGATCGAGGGCCAGATCGGGCAGATCGCCTACTCGTCGTCCAAGGGCGGCATCATCGGCATGACCGTGCCGGCGGCCCGCGACCTGGCAGCGGCCGGGATCCGGGTGAACACCGTGGCACCGGGCATCCTCGACACCCCCATCTACGGCCAGGGCCCCGAGGCCGCCGAGTTCAAGGAGCGCCTCGCCGCCCCCGTCCCGTTCCCCAAGCGGCTGGGCACCGGAGCGGAGTTCGCACGGCTGGTGCGCTCGCTGCTGGAGATCAGCTACATCAACGCCGAGGTCGTCCGGCTCGACGGCGGCCTGCGTATGCCCCCGAAGTAGCACCTTCCCCGCAGCACGCCCCGGTCGGCCCGGCCGGGGCGCCCGGCCCGCCGATCCGATCGCCCGCAGCGGGCGGAACCAGTAAGGAGTGCGATGAGCGACGAGGTGAGCTGGACCGCCGAAGACGGCGTCGCCGTCATCACGATCAACCGCCCGCAGGCCAGGAACGCCGTCAACGCCGCCGCGGCCCAGGGCATCGCCGAGGCGCTGGACGCCCTGGACTCCCGCAAGGACCTGGTGGCGGGCATCCTCACCGGTGCCGGGCAGACCTTCTGCTCGGGCATGGACCTCAAGGCGTTCATGCAGGGCGAGGCGCCCATGGTGGAGAGCCGCGGCTTTGCCGGGATCGTGCAGCGGCCGCCGCGCAAGCCGCTGATCGCGGCCGTTGAGGGCTACGCGCTGGCCGGCGGGTTCGAGGTGGTGCTGGCCTGCGACCTCGTGGTGGCAGCCGAGGACGCCAAGTTCGGCATTCCCGAGGTCAAACGCGGTCTGGTGGCCGGCGGCGGCGGGCTGCTGCGCCTGCAGCAGCGCATCCCGCGCAACATCGCCATGGAGTTCGCCCTGACCGGCGACTCCGTCGACGCGCCGCGCATGGCCGAGCTGGGTCTGGTGAACAGCCTCACCTCTCCCGGTGGTGCGCTGGAGGGCGCCCGCGCGCTCGCGGCGCGCATCGCGGCCAACGCCCCGTTGGCGGTCGCGGTCTCCAAAGAGGTCATCGCCGAGTCCGCGGACTGGGGGAGCGATGAGCAGTGGCGGCGCCAGGAGGCAGTCACCGGACAGGTCTTCACCAGCCACGACGCGATGGAGGGTGCGGCGGCCTTCGCCGAGAAGCGCGCGCCGCAGTGGAAAGGCGAGTAACGGCCGGCGCCCGCGGCCGGACCCGGACCCGGCCGCGGCTGCGGCCGGGTCCGCTGCGGTGGCCGCGGACCGCATCGGGCAGCGGCCCCGGCGGCCCCGCACATGTCGGGGCCGCCGCGCGCGGGGGAGTGCGGCGGCGGCCGCACCCGCCCGGGCTGCTCCGGTGCTCCACCTGCCGACCGGTGTTCAGATCCGCTGCCAGGCGGCGGTGAGCACCTCGCGCAGGATGGCCTCGATCTCATCGAAGTGCTCCGGCCCGCAGATCAGCGGCGGGGCGAGCTGGACGACCGGGTCGCCGCGGTCGTCGGCGCGGCAGATCAGCCCGGCCTCGTACAGGGCGGGCGATAGGTAGCCCTTGAGCAGGCGGTCGGTCTCTTCGGTGGAGAAGGTTTCCCGGGTGTACTTGTCCTTGACCAGTTCGATCCCGTAGAAGTAGCCGTCGCCGCGGACGTCGCCGACGATGGGCAGATCGTGCAGGCGCTCCAGGGTCGAGCGGAATACCGGTGCGTTGCGGCGCACGTTCTCCAGCAGCTTGTCGTCCTCGAAGATGTCGAGGTTGGCCAGCGCCGCCGCGGCGGCGACCGGGTGGCCGCCGAACGTGATGCCGTGGGCGAACATGCCGCCCGGCTCCTGGAACGGCTCGGCCAGGTGGTCGCGTGCGATCACACCGCCCATGGGCACATACCCCGAGGTCACCCCCTTGGCGAAGGTGATCATGTCGGGCAGGTAGCCGAACCGCGTGGCGCCGAAGTACTCGCCGATCCGGCCGAAGGCGCAGATGACCTCGTCGGAGACCATCAGCACGCCGTGGCGGTCGCAGATCTCGCGCACCCGCTGCAGGTACCCCGGTGGCGGCGGGAAGCAGCCGCCGGAGTTCTGCACCGGCTCGATGTAGACGGCGGCGACGGTATCGGGGCCGTTCTGCACGATGGCCCGCTCGATCTGGTCGGCGGCCCAGGTGCCGAACGCCTCGGGGTCGTCGCCGTGCGCCGGCGCCCGGTAGATGTTGGTGTTGGGCACCTGCACGGTGCTGGGCACCAGCGGCTCGAACGGGGTCTTGAGGTCCTGCACGCCGGTGATCGACAGCGCGCCGAGGCTGGTGCCGTGGTAGGCGGTCTCGCGGCTGATGACCTTGTGCCGGGTGGGCTGCCCGATGGCCTTGAAGTACTGCCGCGCGAGCTTCCAGGCGCTCTCGACGGCCTCGGAGCCGCTGGTGGTGAAGAAGACCCGGTTCAGGTCGCCGGGCGCGAGGTGGGCCAGCCGGTCGGCCAGGCGCACCGCGGTGGGGTGGGCGTAGGTCCAGATCGGGAAGTAGGCCAGTTCGCGCGCCTGGGCGGCGATGGCTTCGGCGATCTCTTCGCGGCCGTGGCCCACCTGGGACACGAAAAGTCCCGAGAGCCCGTCCAGCCGGCGCCGGCCCCGGTCGTCGTAGACGTAGGCGCCCTCGCCGCGGGCCATGACGGGGATCTCGGAGTCGGTATAGGACGCCATCTCGGTGAAGTGCATCCAGAGGTGGTTCTTGGCCGCCTGCTGGAGGGCACCGGACGTGTCGTAGTGCCGGGCTGTCACTTGGCTCCCCCTGAACGGGTCTCGTGAATCGCGGGGATCGCGGGGACCATCCTGGTCAACCCAGTGAAATAGTCGCAGCAATCCCAACTCTGTCAAGTATCCACTGCGAAATTCGATCTTTACAACGGAATCACTTGTCCGCCGAAATGGCGTCTGACATGGTACGGGAGAGGCCGAGACGCGTCCCCAGCCATTCGGAGGAACCCCCCGTGACTGAGCAGTCGAGCCGACCCCGGCGGTTGCGCAACTTCATCAACGGCGAGTACGCCGACGCAGCGGACGGGCGCACCAGCGACCTCCGCGACCCGGTCACCGGCGAGGTTTTCGCGCAGGCGGCGCTCTCCGGCCCGGCCGATCTCGACGCCGCCTTCAGCGCCGCATCGGCCGCCTTCGACAACGGGTGGCGCGACAGCACCCCGGCCGAGCGCCAGATCGCCCTCAACCGCTTTGCCGACGCGGTCGAGGCACGCGGTGACGAACTGGTCGCCGCCGAGGTCGAGAACTGCGGCAAACCCGTCCAACTCACCAGGGACGAAGAGCTCTGGCAGGTCACCGACGCGCTGCGCTTCTTCGCCGGTGCGGCCCGCAACCTCGAAGGCAAGGCCGCCGGCGAATACCTCGCCGACCACACCTCCTGGGTGCGCCGCGAACCCCTCGGACCGGTCGGCCAGATCACGCCGTGGAACTACCCCATGGCCATGGCCTCCTGGAAGATCGGCCCGGCGCTGGCGGCGGGCAACACGGTGGTGCTCAAGCCCTCCGACACCACGCCGGTGTCCACCCTGCTGCTCGCCGAGATCGCCGCCGAGTTCCTGCCGCCCGGCGTGTTCAACGTCGTCACCGGCGACCGCGACACCGGCCGCGCGCTGGTCGAGCACCCCGTCCCGCGGCTGATCTCGCTGACCGGGTCCACCCGCGCCGGCCTGGAGGTCGCCCGGCAGGGCTCGGCCGACCTGAAACGGCTGCACCTGGAGCTGGGCGGCAAGGCGCCGGTCATCGTCTTCGATGACGCCGATATCGACAAGGCCGCCGCCGGTATCGCTGAAGCCGGCTACTTCAACGCCGGCCAGGACTGCACGGCGGCCACCCGCGTCATCGCGGCGCCCGGTGTGCACGACGACCTTGCCGCGGCATTGGCCGAGCAGGCCGGCCGGACCAAGACGGCAGGCCCCGACCAGGCCGACGCCGCCTACGGCCCGCTGAACAACGCGGCCCAATTGGAGCGCGTCGCCGGATTCGTCGACCGCGTACCCGATCACGCCGCGGTGCTGTCGGGCGGGCGGCGTGTCGGCGGCACCGGCTATTTCTACGCGCCCACCGTTGTTACCGGATTGCGTCAGGGCGACGAGATGGTCACCGACGAGGTCTTTGGACCGGTCATCACGGTGCAGCGATTCAGTGATGAGGACACAGCGGTCGAATGGGCCAATTCCGTCCGCTATGGTCTTGCCTCAAGCGTGTGGACCCGAGACCACGCCCGCGCACTTCGCGTGTCGCGGCGGCTGGATTTCGGCTGCGTGTGGATCAATACCCACATTCCGCTCATCGCCGAGATGCCGCACGGCGGGTTCAAGCACTCCGGTTACGGTAAGGACCTCTCGCTTTACAGCATGGAGGACTACACCCGGATCAAGCACGTCATGAGCTATATCGGCCGTGATTAGAGCACCCGTGAGGAGCCGACCGATGGCCACCGCCACCGAGGAGCCGCGTTCTCGCCGCAGCGGCGCCACGACCCCGGCGGGTGCACCCGCCATCAGCCTGCAGCAGATCACCAAGACCTACCGTTCCGGCGGCGAGAATGTGCAGGCCGTGCGCGGCGTCGACCTGCGCATCGAGCAGGGCGAGTTCTTCTCGCTGCTGGGACCCTCGGGCTGCGGCAAGACCACAACCATGCGCGTGGTCGCCGGCTTCGAGGACCCGACCACGGGGACCGTCCTGCTGCACGGCGACGATGTCACCGGCGTGCCGCCCAACCGGCGCGACGTCAACATGGTCTTCCAGAGCTACGCGCTCTTTCCGCACATGACGGTCTTCGACAACGTCGCCTTCGGACTCCGGCGCAAGGGCATGGCCGGCGGCGAGACCAGACGCCGGGTCGGCGAGGCGCTGGAGCTGGTCGAGCTGGGCGGGCGCGAACGCACCAAGCCGGGCAAGCTCTCCGGCGGCCAGCAGCAGCGGGTCGCGCTGGCGCGGGCGCTGGTCAACCGGCCCAGTGCGCTGCTGCTCGACGAACCTCTGGGCGCCCTCGACCTCAAGCTGCGCCAGGCGATGCAGATCGAGCTCAAGCGCATCCAGCGCGAGGTCGGCATCACGTTCGTCTACGTCACCCACGACCAGAGCGAAGCGCTGACCATGTCGGACCGCATCGCGGTGATGAACGGCGGCCGGGTCGAGCAACTGGGCACCCCCGCCGAGATCTACGAGCGGCCCGCCACCCGGTTCACCGCCGGATTCATCGGCACGTCCAACCTGCTCAGCGGCACGGTCACCGGGCGCAGCGGCGGCTACGCGACCGTCGACCTCGGCGCGGCCGGGAGCATCGCGGCGGTCTGCGACGCCCCGGACGGCGCAGCGATCGACGTGACCGTGCGCCCCGAGAAGGTGGCCCTGCACACCGGCGCCGCCTCCGGTGGGCCGGGCTCCGGCGGACCCGGCGACCCGGCCGGAAACACCGCCGGGGCCCCGTCCGCAGCCACCGCGGTCCACCTGCCCGGCGTGGTGACCGAGCTGGTGTACCTGGGCTCGGCCACCCACTACACCGTCCGGCTGGGCAACGGAACCGAGATCGTCGTCTTCCAGCAGAACTCCTCGGACGCCGCGGGCGCCGCCGAGCGCGGCGACACCGTCGGCGTTTCGTGGCGGCCGGAACACGCCCACGCCCTTCCGGGCTAGGGCCCCGGCCGAGCAGGCCCGGGCCGCGGCGCCTATCCCCTGCCGCCCGCGGCACCGGTACCGGCACCGGCCCGGAGAGCCGGGCCGGCACAGCAGTACACGCAACACGGCAGTACACACGCAATAACCCGGTAACGCAGCACACAGCACCTGCAGTATCCGCTCTGCCACGCAACACCTTTACCCTCCCCACCCCCCGAACGCAGGAAAGAGCAGACCGCTGTGACCCGACGACTCAACCCCGTGCAAGCTGCTCTGGCACGCGGGCTCACCCAGCGCAGATTCACCCGCCGCTCCATGCTCGGCCTCACCGGAACGGCCGCCACCGGGCTCGCACTCTCCGCATGCGGAGTGCAGGGCCAGGGCAACGAGCAGGCGGCCACCGGCGAATTCTGGGACGGTAAAAAGAGCAACGGGAAACTGGACTTCGCCAACTGGCCGCTGTACATGGACCCCGACAAGCCCGAACTCAAGGCGTTCACCGAAGAGACGGGCATCAAGGTCAACTACGACGAGGCGGTCCAGGACACCCCGTCCTTCTTCGGCAAGATCCAACCGGCGCTCGCCCAGGGCGAGTCCATCGGCTACGACATGATGGTGCTCACCAACGGCATCGAGCTGAACAAGCTGATGGAACTGAACTACCTCGCGCCGCTGGACCACTCCAAACTGCCCAACTTCGCCGAGAACGCGGCGCAGATCTACAAGGACAACAGCTACGACCCCGGCAACCGCTACACGGTCCCCTACGCCTCGGGCATCACCGGCATCGCCTACAACCCCGAGTACGTGGACCGCGAGATCACCAGCATGAAAGACCTGTGGGACTCCGCGTTCGAGGGCAAGGTCGGCATGTTCTCCGACCCGCAGGAACTGGCCAACTTCGGGCTCCTCTACAACGGGGTCAAGCCGGCCGACTCCAACGAGCGCGACTGGATCGAGGCGGCCGACGCCCTGGAGGAACAGCGCAAGAAGGGCCTGGTGCGCCGCTACTACGCCCAGGACTACATCCAGCCGCTGAGCAAGGGCGACATCTGGCTTTCCATGGCCTGGTCCGGTGACATCTTCCAGCAGAACGTCGAAGAGGGCACCAACCTGAAGTTCGTCGTCCCCGACGAAGGCGCCACGCTGTGGAGCGACAACATGATGATCCCGATCACCGCGGAAAACCCGGTGGACGCGCTGATGCTGATGGACTTCTTCTACGACCCGGAGATCGCCGCCGGCCTAACGGAGTACATCAACTACATCACCCCCGTGCCAGCCGCGCGCGACATCCTGCGGGACAAAGCCGAGAACGCCTCCGGTGACGCAAAGGAAGCGCTGGAAAGCGTCGCCGACAGCCCCCTGGTCTTCCCCAGCGAGTCCGACAACGCCAAGCTGCACAACTACGTCCCGGTCACCACCAGCAACGAGGACGAATTCTCCCCGTTGTTCCTGGCCATTACCCAGTCCTGACCATGGCGGCAACACAAGCACGCACGCGCGGCCGCGCAGCCAGGCTCGCGCCCTACGCATTGGTCCTGCCCGGGTGGCTGTGGCTGGCGCTGTTCTTCGTGGCACCCATCGCCAGTGTGGCGTCGATGTCGCTGATGACCGGCAGCCTCAGCACGGGCTTCGCGTTCACCTTCGCCGTGGACAACTACGTGAACGCGATCGCCCTTTACTGGGAACAGATCCTGCGGTCGCTGGCTTACGGAGCCTCGGCCACGATGCTGTCCATCGCTCTCGGCTACCCGGTGGCCTACTGGATCGCGTTCAAGGGCGGCGCCTACAAGTCGACCTACCTGCTGCTGGTGCTGCTGCCGTTCTTCGTATCGTTCGTGCTGCGGACGATCTCGTGGGGGTTCCTGCTCTCCGACAACGGGATCGTCCTCGGCACGCTCAAGGATCTCGGAGCGCTGCCGGTCGAGGCGTCGGTCCTCAACTCCGCACCGGCGGTGGTGTTCGGCCTGGCGTACAACTTCCTGCCGTTCATGGTGCTGCCGATCTACGCGGTGCTGGAGCGCATGGACCACGGCGTGGTCGAGGCCGCCCACGACCTCTACGCCGGCCGTATCCAGGCCTTCGTCCGCGTGGTGCTGCCCATGTCGCTGCCGGGGGTGTTCGCCGGCGTGATCATGGTGTTCATCCCGACCAGCGCCGACTACGTCACCGCAACCGTCCTCGGCGGCACCGGCAACACCATGATCGGCAAGGTGATCCAGACGCAGTACCTGGTGAACAACGCCTACCCCCTGGCCGCGGCGATCACCTTCATCCTCATGGCGGTGCTGCTCGCCGGCATCTTCAGCTACGCCAGGGCACTCGGTACCGAACAGGTGATGGAGGTGCAGGCGGGATGACCACCGCGACCCGGACCGGCCCCGCCGGCCCCGCCGACGGCGCTCCGGACACCCGGCGGTCCCGGCGGCGCGCGCGCGTGCGCCGGCGCCCCGACTGGGGAAAGTACTTCACCTGGGGTGTGCTGGCGTGGCTGTTCGCGCCGATCGTGTTCATGGTCCTGTTCAGCTTCAACGATGTACAGGGGCGGCACAACGTCACCTGGCAGGGGTTCACCTTCCGGTGGTACGCCGACGCCTTCGACTACCCCGACCTCAACACCGCGCTGCTGAACACGGTCACGATCGCGCTGCTGACCATGCTGATCGCCGGGTTCCTCGGCACGCTGCTGGGTCTGGCCCTGGGGCGCTACCGCTTCGCCGGGCGCTCGGCCACCAACCTGGTGATGTTCTCGGCGATCTCGGCGCCGGAGGTGGTGCTGGGCGCGTCGCTGCTGTCGATGTTTCTGACCATGAACATCGCCGCCGGCTACGTGACGATCCTGAT
This sequence comes from Streptomonospora sediminis, assembly GCF_054778995.1. Lineage (NCBI taxonomy): Bacteria > Bacillati > Actinomycetota > Actinomycetes > Streptosporangiales > Nocardiopsidaceae > Streptomonospora > Streptomonospora sediminis. Next base: position 107,666 of record NZ_BAAGYZ010000005.1, on the reverse strand, counting down.
CGCCCACGTGATGTTCTCGGTGTCGTTCGTGGCCATCACGGTGCGGGCGCGGGTACTGACCATGGACCCCGGCATCGAGGAGGCCGCACGCGACCTCGGCGCCACCCCGCTGACCACGCTGCGCCTGGTGACGCTGCCGCTGCTGGTGCCGGCGATCGCCTCCGGCGGGCTGATCGCCTTCGCGCTGTCGGTCGACGACTACATCATCACCTCGTTCGTCTCCGGCAGCACCCAGACGTTCCCGGTGTGGATCTGGGGTGCCACGCGCGTCGGTATCCCGCCGCAGGTCAACGTGATGGGCACGCTGATCTTCGCGATCGGGGTGGCACTTGCCATCGGCAACCTGGTGCTGGCGCGCCGCCGCAGCCGCTAGCCCGCCGGCGGGCCGGCGGCAGCAGCGGCCGCCGGCCCGCCGCGGCGCACCCGCGCCGGTGCCCCACCTGCCGCACCGGCGCCACAACGCACAAGCGCCGCAACCGAGAACGGAGCTGATCCCCATGTCCGCGCCCGCACCGGCACCGTCCCAGGCGGCCCTGGCGTCCAGAGCCCTGGCCGCCGCCCGGCCCGGCGCCGTCTGGCTGGACCCCGGCGTGCCGGGCCAAGCCCCGCCCGAGGCCGCCCCGCCGCTTTCGGGTGTCGAGCGGGCCGACCTCGCCGTCGTCGGCGGCGGTTTCAGCGGGCTGTGGAGCGCCCTCATCGCCAAGGAGCGCGACCCCGGACGCGACGTCGTCCTGGTGGAGGCCCGCACATCGGGCTGGGCCGCGTCCGGCCGCAACGGCGGGTTCTGCTCGGCCAGCCTGACCCACGGCCACGCCAACGGCGCCGAGCGCTGGCCCGCGGAGATCGCCGAACTGGAACGGCTCGGCCACGCCAACCTGGACGCCATCCAGGACTCCGTTGCCCGCCACGGCATCGACTGCGAGTTCGAACGCACCGGCGAGATGGTGGTGGCCACCGAACCCTGGCAGGTCGACGAACTGACCGACGAGGCGGCCGCGCTGCGCGCACTGGGCCAGAACGTGCGCACACTCACCGGCGCCGCGGCCCGCGCCGAGGTCGACTCGCCCACCTACCTGGGCGGCCTGTTCGACTCCGACGGGACGGCCATGGTGCATCCCGCCAAGCTGGTGTGGGGGCTGCGCGAGGCGTGCCTGCGGCTGGGCGTGCGCATCTACGAGAACACCCCCATCCGCCGCATCCGCGCCGAGCGCGGCGGCCTGCTCCTGCAGAGCCGGGACGGATCGGTGCTGGCCGAGCGGGTCGCCTGGGGCAGTGGCGCGTTCCCCGGCCCCCTGCGCCGCATCCGCAACTTCGTCGCGCCCGTCTACGACTACGCCCTGGCCACCGAACCGCTCAGCACCGAGCAGCTCGCCTCGATCGGCTGGCAGGGCCGCCAGGGCCTCAGCGACTCCGGAAACCGGTTCCACTACTACCGGCTCACCGCGGACAACCGCATCCTGTGGGGCGGCTACGACGTCATCTACCACTACGGCGGCCGCGTGCGTCCCGGCTACGACCAGCGCCCCGACACCTTCGACCGGCTCGCCCGCAATTTCTTCACGACCTTCCCGCAACTGGAGGACGTCTCCTTCAGCCACCGGTGGGGCGGAGTGATCGACACCTGCAGCCGGTTCTGCGCGTTCTTCGGCACCGCATTCGGCGGCCGGCTGGCCTACGCAGCGGGCTACACCGGCCTGGGCGTGGGCGCGACCCGGTTCGGCGCCGAGGTGATGCTGGACCGCCTCGACGGCGCCGACACCGAACGCACCCGGCTGGAAATGGTCCGCGGCAAACCTGTCCCGTTCCCGCCCGAGCCGCTGCGCTATGCAGGCATCGAGCTCACCAAACTCTCCCTGGCCCACGCCGACCGCAACCGCGGCCACCGCAACCTGTGGCTGCGCACCCTCGACGCCCTGGGGATGGGTTTCGACAGCTAAGCCCTGTCTGATAAGCCCTGATCGATCCAGACTGCCCGGCACACCGACCCTGCAGAAGTGTCCAAAAATCAAAGCTGAGACGGGCATGCCAGCATGATCATCTCCGGGAACCCGGCATAACGGACACACGTGCCCGCCCGGGTCGGCCGCCACCCATGACAGGTGTCAGGTGCGCACTGCGCGATCCGCACGCCCAGCCGGTGACATCGGGATCTGGGGCGGGAGGGGCCGGGCCGGAAGAATCGGTGCCATGAGCACAGCAGTCCGGCCCGGATCCGGCGACAGCCCCGCCGGCGGCACCCCCGCCGACACCGCGATCAGTGTCCGCGGCCTGCGGCAGAGCTACGGCACGTTCGAAGCCGTCAAGGGGATCTCGTTCGAGGTCCGGCGCGGCGAGCTGTTCGCGCTGCTGGGGACCAACGGCGCGGGTAAAACCACCACCATCGAGACCCTGGAGGGTTTCCGCCGGCCCTCCTCCGGAACCGTCCGAGTCTTCGGCACCGACCCCTACGGCCAACCGCCCGAGCTGCGCGAACGTGTCGACGCCGTGCTCCAGCACAGCGGCCTGCTCCCGGAGCTCACCGCGGCCGAGACCGTCGACCTCTCCCGCGACCTTGCGGCCGACCCGATGGACCGCGCCGAGGTGCTGGAGCTGGTCGACCTCGCCGACAAGGCGAAGGTGCCCGTCAACCGGCTCTCCGGCGGGCAGAAGCGCCGGCTCGACCTCGGGTTGGCGGTCCTGTCGCGCCCCGAAGCACTGTTCCTGGATGAGCCGACCACCGGCATGGACCCCGAGGCCCGCCGCGCCACCTGGGCGACCATCGCCGAACTGGTACGCGCCGGCACGGCGATCCTGCTCACCACGCACTACCTGGAAGAGGCCGAGCGCCTCGCCGACCGGCTGGCCATCATGCACCGCGGCGAGATCCGGGTCGAGGGCACGGTGCGCGACGTGGTCGCCGAATGGGGCGACCGCATCGGTTTCCGCCTACCCGCCGACGTGCGGTCCGCGGACCTGCCCGAGCTGCCCGGGGCGAGTGCCGCCGTCGAGATGCGCGGCAGTACCCCGTGGGTCGGCTACACCGTACGCGGCGACGACACCGCAGGCCGCGCCCACCGGGCGCTGGAAGCGCTGCTGGAGTGGGCCCGGCTGCGGGGCACCACCCTGGAGCGGTTGGAACTGCGGAGCGCGTCGCTGGAGGACGTCTTCCTCAGCGTCGCCGAGGGCACCGCCGGCGCCGTCGCAGCCGGCCCGGGCCCGGCAACGGCCGCTTAGCGGCTGCAGCCGGCCGACCACCGCACGACCCGGAGGGCACACCGCCATGAGCACCACCGCCGAGCAGGCACCGGGGCCGGCCCGCGACGGGTCGGCGCCGCCGCGCCGCCCCGTCAACGCGATCCACCAGGCCCTGCGGCTGACCCGCACCGAGTTCACGCTGCTCCACCGGTACCGCACCGCACTGTTCTTCGTCCTGTTCCCGCTGGTCTTCGTCGCCCTCGCGCTGATCACCGGCGGCGAGTCGCCGGTCCCCGGCGCCGACGGCACCGTGCTGGCGGTCGCGGGTACTCCGGCGGTCATCGCGATGATGATCGGCATCATGCACGTCTCCAACATCTACGCCGCCCGCCGCGAGCAACTCGTCCTCAAGCGCTTCCGTGCCGGCGGGGTGGCGCCGTTCGCGCTGTTCGCGGCGACGACGCTGTCGGTGCTGGCCGCGGTGGCGGTGCTCACGCTGGTCGTCGTCGCCGTGCTGGGCGTGCGCCATGGCGCGCTGCCGGCCGATCCGGTGCTGGTCGCGGTGACCGTGCTGCTGACAACGGTGACCATGTCGCTGCTGGGCGCGGCTTCCACCCGTTTCGCGCGCAACGCCGAAAGCGCACAGATGATGAGCATGTTCCCGTTCCTGCTGTTCTACGCGGCCAGCGGGGCGGCGATCCCGCTGGAGATGTTCCCGGACACGGTTGCCGCGGCCGCCCGGTTGCTGCCGATGGCGCCGGCAGTGGACCTGCTGCGCGCCGGCTACCTCGGTTACGACCTCTTCGGCGGCTACGCCGGGGCGGCCCCCGCAACGGGCCTGGACCTGTGGAGCGCCGCGCTGCCTTCGCTGGCGCTGGTCCTGGTCTGGACGGCCATCGCCGTGTTCTCGCTGCGCTTCTTCCGCTGGGACCCCCGCCGGCCCGATTGAGCGCTACAGGCCCACCGGAGGGAAAGGACGGGCGCGCTCCCTCCGGTGGCACACCGCGGCGGCCGACCGGGACACCGGCTGGCCGCCGCACACGTGCCTGCGCACGCGAGCGCGGTCCGGTAGGCGGCATCTAAGCTGGTCGCCGCGGTAGGCGGCCGGCGCCGGCAAGGAGGAGGTGGGCACGTGGCGATCGGAAACGTCGCCTCCACCGCAGCCGACACCGACCGGTTGGGGCGCAGGCTGGACCGCGCCCGCCGGATCGTGCTGCTGCTGTCGACCACGACGCCGCTGTTCTGCACGGTAGCCGCACTGGCCGCCCTACCCAATGTGCTGGTCACCCCCGAGTTGGTGACCTTCGCCGGCCGCGTGCCGGGCACATTGGGCGCGGTCCTGCCGGCGGCCGGTGCGCTCAGCTCGTTCGTGCTCGCCTACTTCGCCATGCGGGTGATCCGCACCCGCATCGACCGGCCCGCAACCACGCTGCGCCGGGACGTGGCACTGTCCTATCTGGCGCTGCTGGTGACGCTCGGACTGCTCGGCCCCCACCCCATCGCGCTGACCGCGAGCCAGTTCTGGTGCGCGAGTGTCGCCGTCACGGGCCGCAAGCGGCACAAGGCCGGCTATCTGGTGCTGATGTTCGCCGCCGGCAGCGCACCGCTCCTGGTCGCGATGCGCGGCGACGCGCTGCCGGCGCAGCTGACCGTGGTCGGCGTCGCCGCGGCCATCAACCTCGTGGTCTGGCTCGTCATGGTGGCCAGCAACGCCGCCATCATCCTGCTCTGGGACGCCGTGGCCGAGGCGCATGCAGCGCGCGAGGCCCAAGCCCGGCTCGCCGTGTCCGAGGAGCGGCTGCGGTTCTCCCGCGACATCCACGACCTGCTCGGCCACAGCATCTCCGCGGTCGCGGTCAAGAGCGAACTCGCCACCCGGTTGGCCGAGATCGACCCGCACAGCGCCGCCCGCGAGATGGCCGCCGTGCAAGCCCTGGCCCGCGACGCGCTGCGCGACGTCCGCTCGGCCGTCACCGGCTACCGCGACGTCGACCTTGCCGCGGAGGCCGCCGGTGTACAGGCGGTGCTCACCGCGGCGGGGTTGCGCTGCACGGTATCCGGAGCCGACACCGACCTGCCCGCCGACCAGCGGGCCATCGCCTCGTGGGTGGTGCGCGAGGGCACCACCAACGTGCTACGGCACAGCGCGGCCAAACGCTGCACGATCACGCTGCGCCGCGACGGCGCCACGCTGGTCACCGAGGTGTTCAACGACGGGGTGCCCGCCCCCGACCCCGGCGCCGATTCCGCCGTGCCGTTCGGCAACGGGCTTTCCGGGCTGGCGGAACGCGTCGCCGCCGCCGGCGGCGCGCTCACGGCCAGCCGCACGTCCGGCAAGGACGGGTTCCTGCTGCGGGCCGTGCTGCCGCTGCCCGAGGGCCGGCCGGGCCGCCCCGGCCCGGAACAGGCCGGACACCCCGGTGGCAGAGCGGGCGCGGAATCCGGTGGAGAGCCAGGCTAGAGAGGATGTGACCGCGTGATCCGCGTGGTACTCGCCGACGACGAGCACCTGGTGCGCGGCGCGATCGCCGCGCTGCTGGGGCTGGAACCCGACCTGGAGGTCTGCGCCCAGGTCGGGCGGGGCGACGAGGTCGCCGCTGCGGTGGCCGAGCAGCGCGCCGACATCGCGGTCCTGGACATCGAGATGCCCGGCCGCGGCGGACTGGAGGTCGCCGCCGAGCTGCGTGCGGCCGCACCCGGGTGCGGGGTGCTGATCCTGACCAGCTTCGGCCGCCCGGGCTACCTGCGCCGGGCACTGGCCGCCGGTGCGCGGGGGTTTTTGGCCAAGGACGCGCCCGTTGAGCAGCTCGCCGGGGCGATCCGCAAGGTGCACGGCGGCGGGCGCTACGTCGACACCGAGCTGGCCGCCACCGCGATGGCCGCGGGCGAGAACCCGCTGACCGCCCGCGAAACCGAGGTGCTGCGCGCCGCCGCCGAGGGCAGCGCGGTGGGCGCCATCGCCGCCCGGCTGCACCTGAGCGAGGGCACGGTGCGCAACTACCTCTCCAGCGCCATCACCAAGACCGGCGCCGGCAACCGCATGTCGGCCATCCGCACGGCTCAGGAGATGGGCTGGCTATAGGAACCGCAGCACCAGCATCGCGGTGTCGTCGGTGTGCCCGCCTGGGGCGAACTCCTCCAGGTCGCGGTCGATACGGACGATGACCGCTTGGGCGGTCAGCCCGGAGCAGTTGGTGAAGATCCGGGTCAGCCCTTCGTCGCCGAGCATTTCCGCGCCGTTGCGGCGCTCGGTGACACCGTCGGTGACCGCCAGCAGCACGTCGCCGGAGCCGATCTCCATGGTCTCGGTGTAGAAGTCGACGTCCTCGAAGGCGCCCAGCAGCGGCTGCGAGGAGCCGACGGAGTCGACCTCGCCCTTCTGGTTCAGCCGCAGCGGCAGCGGATGGCCCGCCGAGACCAGGCGCAGGCGCATGCCTCCGCCCGGCCCGCCCAACGGGGTCATCTCGCCGTAGAGCATGGTCAAAAACCGGGTGCTGGTGTTCTCGTCCAGGATGGCCTTGTTCAGCCGGTCCATGATGTGGGCGGGCGAGAACCCTTCGCGGGCCAGTGCCCGCAGGGTGTGGCGGGCGAGTCCGGTGACCGCGGCGGCCGCGGGACCTGTGCCGCACACGTCGCCGATCGCGAAACACCACCGGCCGTCGGTGGCGAACACGTCGTAGAAGTCGCCGCCCACCACCGTGCGTTCGTCGGCCGAGCGGTAGAACACCGCGTGGTCGACGCCGGGGATGTTCGGTTCCTTTTCCTTGGCGGGCAGCAGGCTGTGCTGCAGCGCCTCGCTCATCGAGGTCTGCCCGGCGTAGAGCCGGGCGTTCTCCATGGCCGAGGACACCCGGCGGGCGAGGTCGTCGACCACGTCCACGTCGTCGCGGGTGAAGTCGGCGTCGGCGTCCTTGCCCAGTGTGATCCGGCCCAGGGTCTGGCCGTGGGCCACCAGCGGAACGCTTATGGCGGGGCCTTCGGCGAGCTCCAGCAGCAGTTCGTCGGCCAGCCCGGCCGCCGAGAGCATCTCGCTGCTCCACAGCGGCCGCGGTTCGCGCTGGATGGGCGGCGGCAGCTCGGTCAGCAGCGTGCGCAGCACGTCGTTGTAGTTCTCGTTGCTGTGCATCGTGTGCATCAGCCGCGTGGTGCCCAGTTCGCTGATGGAGTGCACCGCGCACCAGCTGCCCAGGCGCGAAGCGACCAGTTGGGCGGCCAGCGCCGCGGTCATCTGCTCGTTGAGCGTGCCGGTGAGCAGGTCGCTGGCCTCGGCCAGGAAGCTCAGGCTGGCGCGCCGGGCGAGTTCGACCTCTGCCAGCCGGGCGCGTTCGATGGGCAGCGCGATGCGGTCGGCGCCGTCCTGCAGCCGTTTGGCCGCGGTGTCGCCGAAGTGCCGGATGCGCCGCGAAGCCACCCCGATCAGCCCGGTGATGCGGCCGTCGACGATCAGCGGCGCGGTCACCAGGGAACGCATGCCGGCCTGGGCCAGCTTGCCGCGGTGGGCGCGGGCGATCATCAGGTCGTCGTTGATGATAGCGCCGGGCGCCGGAGCCACCGAGGGGAACGTCTCCTCGGTGCGGCTGCGGAAGGGGCGCCAGGGGTCCTCGGTCAGGCCGGTGGCGGCGCGCATGTCCCACTCGGTCTCGTCGGTGGTGGCGAGCGCGATGTAGGCGGCGTCGCCGCCCAGGGCCGAACGCGAGTACTCCACGGTGCGGTCGAGCAGTTCCGGCATCGGCAGCCGCGCGTTCAGTGCGGCGTCGAGCGCGGCCCACGGGTTGGGGCGGGCGGGGCGGCGCCGGGCGGGCCGCACCGGGGCCGGCGGGGTGAGCGAGTCGCCGGAGGTTTCGCCGTCGGAGGAGTCGGGGTCGGGGGAGTCCTCGGTGGTCTCGTCCTGGATGCGGAACCAGACGGCCTTGTCGTCCTTGCTGTAGCTGACGCCCCAGCTGGTGGCGATCGCCGCGGCCAAGGCCAGGCCGAGTCCGCCGCTGCGGCCGGGGTCGGCCGCCGGCGAGGTGTCGACCGAGAGCGGTCCGGCCTGGGGCACGGCCCGTTCCGGGACCCGGTCGGCCACGACCACCTCGACCGAATCGGCCAGGCGGCGCACGACCAGTTCGAGGACGCTTTCGGCGTGCACGACCGCGTTGGTGACGAGTTCGCTGACGAGCAGGACGACGTCGTCGACCGCTTGGCCGGCGTCCCACTCGTTGAGGGTGTCGCGCACGAACTCGCGGGCTTCGCCTGCGGTCGAAGGGGTGGGTGAGAAGTCGCGCCGGGCGACCTTCATCGTGTCATATGGCATCGTGAAGCCGTACGGTCTCCGTGTTGCGCGAGGCGGGCGAGGGCCGGTGAATGCGTTGCCACAGCGGCTCCGACCTCCAATCCCTTCGAATTCCCTTCGGGTTGCGGCGGCCCGCGGGTGTCCGCGTGGGGCCCCGCAAGCGGGCACAGTGGGAACAGCAACCCGGCCATGATGTCAGAACGCTCGTCCAGCGAGCAGCTCGGCCGCATAACCTGGAGCACTGCGGCCCATCTCGGGTGATGTCTGGTATGGCCATCGTCCATCACGGTACGGTGCATCGATGACCACGGGCGACACCATCGTCGCCCGACCCGGGCGAAGCGTTTCCCGGATCCCCCACCGTCCCGAGATGTGCGCGATGAGCAGTAGAGGAGGGGACCAATGCCCGAGGCCACGAGGGCGCCGGAGGAGCAGGACGCACAGCTCGACGAATTGCTCCGAGCGCTCTACAGCATGCGCGACGGCGATTTCAGTGTACGGCTGGCCTCTCGCGGCGAGGGCCGGTCGGGTGAGATCGCCTCCGTGTTCAACCAGGTGCTGGACCACTGCGAGCAGGTAAGCAGCGAGCTGCAGCGTGTCGGCGGTGTGGTCAGCACCGAAGGCCGACTCAACGAGCGTATCGCGGTAAGCCCGGCGCGGGGCGCCTGGGGCAAGAGCGTCCGCTCGCTGAACCAGTTGCTGGACGAGGTCAGCGAACCGGTGACCTCTGTCGCACAGGTGCTGGACTCGGTGGCCGGCGGCGACCTGTCGCAGCGGGTCGACCTCACCAGCCGGCACGGGTCGCTGCACGGCGACCTGCTGCGCCTGGCCACCTCGGTCAACCGCATGACCGACCAGATGAACGGTTTCACCAGCGAGGTCACCCGGGTGGCGCGCGAGGTCGGCACCGAGGGCAAGCTGGGCGGCAGCGGCAAGGTCGACGGCGTCTCCGGCGCCTGGCGCGAATGCACCGAGTCGGTCAACCAGATGGCTGCGCGGCTGACCGCGCAGGTGCGCAACATCTCCGAGGTCACCACAGCGGTCGCCGAGGGCGACTTGAGCCGCAAGGTGACCGTCGACGTCCAGGGCGAGATGCTCCAGCTGAAGGACACCGTGAACGGCATGGTGGACCAGCTGTCGACCTTTGCCGACGAGGTCACCGGCGTTGCGCGCGAGGTCGGCACCGAGGGCAAGCTGGGCGGCCGCGCCAATGTCAAGGGCGTCTCCGGCATCTGGAAGAACCTGACCGACAACGTCAATTCGATGGCCGACAACCTGACCAACCAGGTGCGCGACATCTCCCAGGTGACCACCGGGGTTGCGCGCGGCGATCTGAGCCGCAAGGTCACCGTTGACGTCCAGGGCGAGATGCTGCAGCTCAAGGACACGGTCAACACGATGGTCGACCAGCTCGACTCCTTCGCCGACGAGGTCACCCGGGTGGCGCGCGAAGTGGGCACCGAGGGCAAGCTGGGCGGCCGCGCCAACGTCAAGGGCGTGTCGGGGATCTGGAAGGACCTCACCGACAACGTCAACTCGATGGCCAACAGCCTGACCTACCAGGTACGCAACATCTCCCAGGTCACCACCGCGGTCGCCAGGGGCGACCTGTCCAAGAAGATCACGGTCGACGCCCAAGGCGAGATGCTCGACCTGAAGGACACGGTCAACACCATGGTCGACCAGCTGGAGTCCTTCGCCGACGAGGTCACCCGCATGGCCCGCGAGGTCGGTACCGAAGGCACCCTGGGCGGCCAGGCGCACGTGCGCGGGGTATCCGGCGTGTGGAAGGACCTCACCGACAACGTCAACTCCATGGCCAACAACCTGACCCACCAGGTGCGCCAGATCTCCGTCGTCACTCAGGCGGTCGCGCGCGGCGACCTCACCAAGAAGGTCACGGTCAACGCCAAGGGCGAGATCCTGGAGTTGAAGGACACCATAAACGTCATGGTGGACCAGCTGGAGTCCTTTGCCGACGAGGTCACGCGCATGGCGCGCGAGGTCGGTACCGAGGGCCAGCTGGGCGGGCGCGCCGACGTCAAGGGCGTCTCGGGCATCTGGAAGGACCTCACCGAGAACGTCAACTCGATGTCGCAGAACCTCACCACCCAGGTGCGCAATATCTCCCAGGTCACCTCGGCGGTCGCCAACGGCGATCTGAGCAAGAAGATCACGGTCGACGCCCAGGGGGAGATCCTGGAGTTGAAGGACACCGTGAACGTCATGGTCGACCAGCTCTCGGCGTTCGCCACCGAGGTCACCCGGGTCGCCCGCGAGGTCGGCAGTGAGGGCCAGCTCGGCGGGCAGGCCAAGGTCGACGGCGTGTCGGGCACCTGGAAGCAGCTGACCGACAGCGTCAACGAGCTGGCCGGCAACCTGACCACCCAGGTGCGCGCGATCGGCGAGGTCGCCAGCGCGGTCACCCGCGGCGACCTCACCCAGAACATCCAGGTCGACGCCCGCGGCGAGATGCAGAAGCTCAAGGACAACATCAACCTGATGGTGAGCAATCTGCGCGAGACCACCTCGGCCCAGCGCGACGAGGACTGGCTGAAGAGCAACCTGGCGCGGATCTCCGGGCGTATCCAGGGCCACCGCGACCTCAACGAGCTGGCCCGGCTGATCATGACCGAGGTCACGCCGCTGGTCGAGGCCCAGCACGGCGCCTGCTACCTGCCCGAAGAGAAGGACGACGAAGAGGTGTTCCTGCTCTTCGGCGGCTTCGGCTACCAGCCCGACGAGGACCGCCGCCGCGTGCGTTCGGGCACCGGTCTGGTCGGCGAGGTCATCGCGCAGAAGCGCGAAATGATCATCTACAACGTGCCGCCGGGCTACGTGCAGGTCGGCTCGGGCCTCGGCGCGGCCGAGCCGCTGACCATCGCGATCTTCCCGATCATCTCCGAAGGCCGGGTTTTGGGCGTGGTCGAGCTCGGTTCCTACGGGCGCTTCCGCGAGGTGCACCTGAGCTTCGTGCGCCAGCTGATGGCCCAGCTGGGCACCACGGTCAACACCATCCTGGCCAACTCCAAGACCGAGTACCTGCTGCTGCAGTCGCGCCAGCTCACCAACGCGCTGCAGGAACGCTCCAACGAGCTGCAGCGCCAGCAGGAGGAACTGCGCCGCAAGAACGCCGAGCTGCACAGCAAGGCCGGGCAGCTCGCGAGCCAGAACCGGGCGATCGAGCTGCAGAACCGGCAGATCGAGCGGGCGCGGCGCTCGCTGGAGGACCGCGCCCACCAGCTGCAGGTCTCGTCCAAGTACAAGTCCGAGTTCCTCGCGAACATGTCGCACGAGGTGCGCACACCGCTGAACAGCCTGCTCATCCTGGCGCGGCTGCTGGCCGACAACACCGAGCAGAACCTCACCGCCAAGCAGGTCGAGTTCGCCCAGACCATCCACAAGGCGGGCAACGAACTGCTCCAGCTCATCGACGAGATCCTGGACCTGGCCAAGGTCGAGGCCGGGCGGGCCGAGGTCCAGGCCGCCGACGTCTCCATCATCCAGTTGGTCGACTACGTCGAGGCGTCCTTCAGGCCGATGACCGCCGAGCGCGGCCTGGCGTTCGGTGTCGAGGTCTCCCCGGACATCCCGAGCTACCTGTGGACCGACGAGCAGCGGCTGCAGCAGATCCTGCGCAACCTGCTGTCCAACGCGGTGAAGTTCACCAACGCCGGCGAGGTCCGGCTGCTCATCGAGCCGGCCTGGGCGCTGGAGGACGCCGACCTCGACATGTTCGGCGAGAACGACGAGATCATCGCGTTCTCGGTCGCCGACACCGGCATCGGCATCCCCGACGACAAGCTGCAGGTCGTCTTCGAGGCGTTCCACCAGGGCGACGGCGGTACCAGCCGCCGCTTCGGCGGTACCGGACTGGGCCTGTCCATCAGCCAGAACTACGCGCGGCTGCTGGGCGGCGAAATCCGGGTGCAGAGCGTCTACGGCGAGGGCAGCACGTTCACCCTGCTGCTGCCGGTGCGGGTGCCCGAAGGCACGGCACAGCGTCAGCAGCAGTCGCTGGACTCCTCGCCCGAGCCGGTCACCGGCTCCCGCGCCGACATCGAACCGCTCACAGAGGTCGATGTGCAGATTCCCGACAGCCCTGCCGACCTGGGCAGGCTGGAGGAGATCGAGGCCGCCGCGGCCGAGTCCGAGACCGCACCCGAAACCGGCTCCGAGCCGGCGCCGGTACCCGTCCTGGCCGAGCAGCCGCCAACGGACGGCCAGGCCGAGAACGAGTCCGCCGGCGGGTCCGAGACCGGCGCGGAGCCCGATCCCGACCGCGATGCCGTACTGACCGGGCGCGAGGTGCTCATCGTCGACGACGACATCCGCAACGTGTTCGCGCTGACCAGCGCGCTGGAGGCGCACGGGCTGCGGGTGCACTACGCCGACAACGGCCACTCCGGCATCGAGAAACTGGAGGCCAACGAGAACGTCGAGCTGGTGCTGATGGACATCATGATGCCCGAGCTCGACGGCGACGCCACCACTCGCGCCATCCGCGAGATGCCGCAGTTCGCGGAGCTGCCGATCATCTCGCTCACCGCCAAGGCGATGCAGGGCGACCGCGAACGCAGCCTTGAGGCGGGCGCCACGGACTACGTGACCAAGCCGGTCAACCTCGACCACCTGCTGAACGTGATCCGCAGGTGGTTGGATGGCGGCGCCCCCCAGGACAGCCCGGACCAGGAGCAGGAGCAGTAAACGTGCCGCATAAGGCCAACATCCTCCTCGTGGACGACCGCGATGAGAACCTCACGGCCCTGGAGGCCATCCTCACCTCCTTGGACCAGAACCTGGTGCGCGCCACTTCGGGTGAGGAGGCACTGAAGGCGCTCCTCGAGGACGAGTTCGCGGTGATCCTGCTCGATGTCGTGATGCCGGGCATGGACGGTTTCGAAACCGCTTCCCACATCAAGCAGCGCGAGAAGACCAAGGACGTCCCGATCATCTTCCTCACCGGTGCCGGCATCGACCGGCACCGGGTGTTCCGCGGGTACGCGTCGCGGGCCATCGACTACCTGACCAAGCCGTTCGACCCGTGGGTGCTGCGGTCCAAGGTCGAGGTCTTTGTCGAGCTGCACCAGGTCAAGCAGCGGCTGCGCACCCAGTCGCAGATGCTGCAGCGCAACCTGGCCGCCGAGACCGGCGAGTCCGCGGTGCCGGTCTCGGCGCAGCTCTCGCGCCGGGTCTCCGAGATCAACACCAACCTGGAGTCGCTGCGGGAGCGGATCGTCACCGACGACTCCGACCCGCGCACGGTCGAGGCCGTGCGCGACCTCGACCGGTCGGTCGCCCAGCTCACCACCCTGGTCGACGCCATCCGCGGTCCCGAGCAGCGCGACCAGCAGCGCGACACCTCCGCGAAGTAGACCGCACCCGGCTGACCGGTGGCGGCCACCGGCCGGGTGCCCCGCGCCCGCGCCGCCGCGCACGGCGCGGGTCCGCCGCCGGGGCTGCGCAGCGCGGGTGAGTGCGGGGCCCGCGGAGTGTGCGGGATTGCGCGCCTGCGGGGCTTGCGGGCGGCCGGAGCCCCACCGCGCCGCAGCACAGCAGAACACGGGAACCGGGGCCGGGGCGGCGGCGTCCAAGTCAGCGAAGATCGGCCGCCGCAGGCGGCTGCCCGGGAAACCCCGGTACCCGGGGTCTCGTGTGTGCGACGACGGGTGATTCATCCCCGTTCGGGGCGGATGGCGCCCCGGCAGGAACACTCGTGCACGGCGCTGACCAGCGGGTCCCGGTGTTAATCGTGGTAGCTTGACCCGGTCTTTACGTCATTCCCGCCAGTTCAGCATGATTCGCCGCCACATAGCAGGGCCACTCGGTCACCCCGCGTCGGTTGATTCGCCCAGTTCGCCCGGTTCGCCAATGTGGTGCGGCGCGATCCAATTGCCCCCTCGGACCCATTGGAGCGACAACCGTGTCCCGTACGATGCCCCGCACGGCCTTCGGCTTCGCAGCCATCTGCCTCGGCCTGGGATTCAGCGCGGTGCCCGCTGCCGCCGGCACCCTCGAAGAGTCAACGGCCACCTACAGCTACACCTGCGATGACCAGGACGGCTCGTCCTCGGAGACGATGGACATCGAGGTGCGTGTCGCGGCGCCGGCCGAGGCCGAGGTCGGCCAGGAGATTACGTTCGAGATGCAGCCGAACGACTACAACTACTACTCCTACACCGACGGCGGCGAGATCACCGCGGGCACCCTCACCGCCGACGTCGCGCTGGGCGGCGCCGCAGCCCCGGCGCTGACCGCTTCGGCCTCCACCGAGGCCGCCGCGTCGTTCGGCTCCGAGAACGAGGAGACCTTCGACGAGAGCAAGCTGAGCGGCACCTTCACCCCCACCGCACCCGGCGAGGTGACCCTCGCGGCCGACGCCATCACCATCGACGTCGAGCAGAGCGCCGGCGACTCGACCACCATCTGCTCACCGGACACCGCCCCCGAGCCCCTGGCCACGGTCAACGTCACCGGCGAGGCAATGCCCTCCGAGGACCCGGCGGCCCAGGACGACCCCGGCACCGGTGCGACCGACGACCCCGCGGCTGCCGAGCCCGGCGACGACGGAATGCAGCCCCTGCTGATCGGCGGGGCGATCATCGGCGGCGTCCTGGTGATCGCAGGCATCGCGGCCATCGGCGGCATGATCTACCTGATGCGGCGCTAGTGTCCTGATCGATCGGTTTTTGTGATCCGCGCACCGCAGTGATCATGCGGAAATGCCCAGGTCCGGCGCCGGACCTGGACATTTCCGCAGGGTCGATGGGATCACCCCCGCAGAACTATGCGCCCCGGAGGGTACGCAACCGTCTGGTTGGTTAGCCTGTCCGCGAGCGGCCGATCGTCACTGTTCGCAATGGGGAGGAACACCCGTGACCACACCGGATACCGCACGCGCCGTCCACTTGGCCGCACGCCCGCAGGGCGAGCCCGGCCCGGAGAACTTCCGCGTCGTCGACGAACCCGTGGCCGATCCGGGGCCGGGCGAGATCCTCGTGCGCAACCGCTACATGTCCGTCGACCCCTACATGCGCAGCCGTATGCGGGACGCGAAGTCCTACGTGCCGCCCTTCGAGCTGAACCGGCCGATGGACGGTGCCGCTCTGGGCGAGGTGGTGGCCTCCCGGGCCGACGCGGTCGCCGGGGGCAGCCTGGTGATGCACAACCTGGGCTGGCGGGAGTACGCCACCCTGCCCGCCGACCAGGCCCAAGTGGTCGACCCCGGCCTGGTGCGGTCCGAGACCGACTACCTGGGCATCGCCGGCGGGACCGGGCTCTCCGCCTGGGTGGGCCTGTTCGACATCGCGCAGATGGCGCCCGGCGAGACGGTCTTCATCTCCGGCGCCGCAGGGGCCGTGGGCAGCACTGCCGGCCAGCTGGCCAAGCTGAAGGGCGCCGGCCGGGTGATCGGCAGCGCCGGCAGCAAGGCCAAGGTCGAGCACGTCCGCGACGTGCTCGGCTTCGATGCGGCGTTCGACTACCACGACGGTCCGGTGGCCGACCGGCTGGCCGAACTCGCGCCCGACGGCATCGACGTCTACTTCGACAACGTCGGCGGCGAGCACCTGGAGGCGGCCCTGCACAACATGCGCAACCACGGGCGGATCGCGCTGTGCGGGATGATCTCCCAGTACAACGCGACCGAACCGGCCCCGGGCCCGCGCGACATGTTCCAGGCGATCGCCCGCCGGGTCCGGATGCAGGGCTTCATCGTCTCCGACCACCTGGACCGCAGGCGCGCGTTCCTGGAGGACATCGGACCGTGGCTGGCCGAAGGGGCGATCAGAACGGACGAGACCTTCGCCGACGGCATCGAGAACGCGCCCGACGCGTTCCTGGGCATGATGCGCGGCCGCAACACGGGCAAGATGATCGTCCGCCTTTGACGTGCTTCATCCCCGGCCGCCCGTGCGCGCGGCTCAGGTCGGTTGCCGCGGCGGCAGGGCCAGGCCGATGTGTTCGCCGATCTCCTCGATGAGGCCCAGGTCGGCCAGGCGGAAGGTGCCGCGGTTGCTCCGGCGGATCAGGGTCAGGGCGCCGCGGACACCGCGGCTGCCTTTCAGCGGAACGCTCATCAGCGACCCCGCTCCCAGGGCGCTGAGGACCGGGGCACCATCGGCGCTCTGGCCGAGGGCGGTCTCGTCCTCGATGAGCTGGCTGAGGACCGACTTGCCGTTCTTGAGTACCTCGCGGGGGATGTCCGAGCGCAGCGGGTCGAGCGACTCGACCAGGGCCCGTTGGGCGTCCTCGCCGGCCGGGCCGGCCACGACCGCGCGGCGGGCCTGCTCGGCGCTGTCGGGCAGGTCGCAGACGTCGACGACCACCCAGTCGGCGTAGGAGTCGGCCAGTAGCGCGGCGGCGTCGTCCAGCGCCAGCGGGCGGCCCGCGCCGCCCGGCCCGGCGCTGCCCAGCAGCAGCCGCGTCATCCGCGTCAGCACATCCAGCCGCCGTGCCGCCAGCACCACGACCTGGTCCTCGACCTCGGGTTCCAGCGGCGCCGGGCCTTCGTCCTCGCCGCCCGCCAGCGGCGGCGACAACACGACCAGCACCAGGTGGGCGGCCTCGGTGGGCACCTCCAGGCGGGTCAGCGTCATGTGCACGTCCTCGGCCCACCCGCGCTGGGCCAGTCGCGACTCGAACGAGGCGGTCTCGCCGTTGCGCAGCACCGCCGCCAGCCGCGACCGCATCGCGGCACGGCGGCGCAGGTCGACGAAGTTGGCGAACGGCTTACCGGAAAGGTAGCCGCTGGAGCTGCCCAGGCGGTCGGCGCCGATGGCGTTGATGCGCCGGATGTAGCCCTCGTGGTCGAGCAGCACCACGGGCACGCTCAACTGGGTGAAGACCGCGCGCAGCACCGCCCGCTCGTCGTCGCCGTTGGACCGCCGCGGCGACGCGGACTCTGCGGCTGCGAGGCGCTGCCCGCAGTCCTGGAGCAGCTGTTCGGCGAAACCGAGCTCGGCCAGCGCCGCATCGGCGGTATCGGCGGAGTCGCGCGGGTAGGTCGTGTGCGTGCTGCGCAGAGCCGCCGCGCGAGCGCTCAGTTCGGCGATCTCGCGTTGCAGATCGGCGAGGTTCTCCGGCACGCTTCGGCTCCTGACACGGGACGGGCGCGGGCCGCCGGGCCACGTGCGCGAAGTCCGGCTCCTGCAATGACGCTAGCGCATGAATCAGGCGCGGTGAGATCGCGGTTACCGTGGAGTCACCCGGTCCGCCCGCCGCGCCCGCCCCGGCCGTCCGGGCATCGCAGGGCACCGGATGAGCAAAGGGGGGGACGAGCCTATGTGGGTCGATCGCCTCGCGCGCGAGATCGGAGCGCTCGGCCAGGCCGAGACCGCCACCCCGGAGCGCGCGCTGGACCGGATGAGCGCAGCCGCGGCCCGCGAGGTGCCGGGCTGTTCCGCGGCGCTCGTGGTGATCTGGCACGACGTGGCCCCCGGCGATGACCGCTCCGAGGAATCCGAGCAGGTCGCGGGCCGCCACGTCGTGGTCGACTACGGCGCCTCCCACTCCGACCTGGCCACGGCCTTCGAGCACCAGTACACGACCGACGAAGGCCCCACTGTCGAGGCCGTGCGGGAAATGCGCCCGGTGACGGTGGGCGATGTGCTGCGCGAGGAGCGCTGGCCCGCCTACACCAGCATGGCCGTGCAGTGCGGCGACCGGTCGTCGGTGACCTTCCCCTGCGAGCTGGAGGGCGAAGTGGTGACCTTCGGCGTGCACGCCGGCCGGGCCGACGCCTTCGACGCCGAGATGGTGACCCCGCTGATGGCGCTGCTGGCCGAGCACGCGGCCGTCGCACTGCACAGCGCCGACCGCTACACCGACGTCGCCCGCGAGGCCGCCCACATGCGCCGTGCGATGTCGGTGCGGGGGGTAATCGACCAGGCCAAGGGCATTGTGATGCACGCCCGCGGGTGCGACGCCGGCGAGGCGTTCGAGGAGCTGCGCCGGGTTGCCCAGCGCAACCGGATGAAGGTCGCCGAGGTCGCCCGCAGCCTGGTCGCCGAGCACGCCCACAGCAGCGGCCGCTAGCCCGGCGGCCCTTGCCGGCGGCACAAGGGTGGCGGCAAGCGGGCGGCGGCGGGGAACTGTGAAATGAAATCCGCACCGACCGCTGCGGCACTGTTCAGCGGTGCGGTTAATGTTGGCGGAACGCGGGCGGGCCTTCGCCTGCACCGGTGGCGCGAAGGGAACCGAAGCCCCTCCTCCGGCGTTGCCCACGAACGGGGCAGGACAGGATATGACCGCGGCGCGCAGCGCCTCCAGCAGGGACCAGGGATCGAGGAGCGTGACTGTGGCGACGGATATCCCGGTCCGGTCGGAGGGCGACGTCGTGGTGGTCGCCCCCGAGGGCGAACTGGACGCGGTCACCTCGCCCGGCCTCGCCGAGGTGCTGGAGGGCCTGCTGGCCGCCGACCCCCCGTGCCGGGGGATCGTGATCGATCTCTCCCGCGTGGGCTTCTGCGACTCCCGCTGCATCGGCGTGCTCGTCTCCGCCTACCGCCAGGCCCGCGACCAGGGCGTCGGCCTCGCAGTGGCGGCGCCGCAGCGCAGCGTGCTGCGGCTTTTCGTGATCGCAGGCATCGACCAGGTGCTGCGGATCGAGGAGGACACCGGCCACGCCGTCGAGACCGTGCTCGCCTGAGGTGTGCCGGAGCGCGCCCGCAGTACCTGCGCGCGCCGCCCGTCCGGATGGGTGCCGCCGCGCCCGGTCAGGCCCGGAAGTGCACGCGGACCAGTGAACCGCCCGCCCCGCCGTTGATCTCCATGAAGTCGCAGACCTGCCGGGTGATCCACAGGCCGTAACCGCGCGGGCTGACGGGGTCGGTCGGGTGGTAGCCGCTCAGCGGGTCGCGCAGGCGGCCGGCGCGGTCGAGCACATCGCAGACCACCCAGCCGGGGCTGCGCCACAGCGACAACGTGCCGGAACCGCCGCCGTGCTCGACCACGTTCGCGGCCAGCTCGTTGACCGCCAGCACCACATCGCCCAGCAGCCTTTCGGGTACCTCGGCCTTTGCCGCGAGTTCGGTGAGTGCGGTGCGCAGCGCCGCCAGGTCGGGGCCGATCTCCAGCCCGAACCGCTCACCCGCCGGCGGGGGCGGCACGGGCGCGGCATCGGGCGCGCCGAAGACCGACGGCTCGACATAGTCGGGGCTGGGGTGCTCGCCGCAGCGGGTCAGCAGCACCGGGTGGGTGCGCCGGACGTCGCGCCGCACTTGCTCGGACAGCACGCGGTCGTCGTGCAGGCACAGCAGGTGCAGCCGGGTGCCTGCCAGCGCGGTGGCCAGTACCGAGTCCAGCCGGTGCCATTCGCGCAGCCCGACCGGGTCGTCGGCGGGCAGCGGCGGCTCGCCCACCACGAGCACGGGCCGGGGATACCCGGTGCGGGCGCACCGGTGCAGCGCGGCCAGGGTGCGCCCGGGGGCGTCGTAGAACTCCTGGTGCTCCACGGCTTCCACGGCCGAGGTTTCGGCAGGCCCCAGGCCCGCCAGGAGGGCGGCGCGGGTGTGCGGGGCCGCCGCCAGCACGGTGCGCTCGCCGCGCTCCAGCGCCGAACGCACCACCGGAAGCACGCGGGCGCGCAGGTCGGCTGGAGCGGAGAAGAACGTCCCGCGGTGCTCGAAATCCGCGGTCTGCTCCGTACCGGTACCGGCCGACTCGGCGCGCGATGTCATGGCCTCCTCCCGGCAGCCCTCCCAGCCGCAGCCGGTATCACTGGCCAACCGGACCGGCCGTCGGCGCCCCCGCACAATTCCGGTGGCGGTGGACAACGGTCAGTGTGCATCATCACCCGCGGCGCAGGGGAGGTCGGCCTGCCGGCTGGGGCAGGCGCGCTGGTAGACGCGCTCGGTTTCGGCCGCCACCCGCTGCCAGGTGAACCGCGAGGCCGCGCGGTCGCTCCCGGCGATCCCGTAGGCGGTGGCCATGGTGGGTTCGGACGTGAGGCCGCGCACCGCCCGGGCCAGCGAGTCGGGGCGCGCGGTGCGCAGCAGCGTGCCGGTCGTGCCGTGCAGCACGGCCTCGTTGACGCTGCCCGCCCCGCGGGCCGCCACCGGCAGCCCGCAGGCCATGGCCTCCAGCACGGCCCCGCCGAAGGGCTCGTAGGCCGACCCGGAGACGTAGACGTCGGCGGAGCGCAGCAGGCGCGGCAGCTCCTTGCGGTCGACCGGGCCGGTGAGGCTGAGCCGGTCGTCGACGCCGAGTTCCTTGGCCAGCAGCTCCAGGCGCCGCGCGTCGTCGTTGAGCGGCAGTTCGACCTGCGCGGGGCCCGCCACGACGGTCAGTTCGGCATCCGGCAGCCGGCGCAGGGTGTGGATCAGCACCTCGGCGCCGCCGGCGGCCAGGTCGGTCACCGAGATGAGGCGGGTGCCGCCGTTCTTGCGCGGGCTCCAGATGTCGGTGGAGGTGCTGCCCTCGGTGCTGAAGTGGTCGGTGTCGACACCGAAGGGCACCACGCTGACACGGTCGCGGGGCAATCCCATGCGGGCGAGTTCGAAGCGCTGGTCGGCGGAGTTGACCGCGATGTGGTCGGCGCGGCCGGCGATCGCGGCCTCGATCCGGGCGCGGTCGGTGC
The DNA here is from genome assembly GCF_054778995.1 of Streptomonospora sediminis. Lineage (NCBI taxonomy): Bacteria > Bacillati > Actinomycetota > Actinomycetes > Streptosporangiales > Nocardiopsidaceae > Streptomonospora > Streptomonospora sediminis. The sequence goes on along the minus strand of NZ_BAAGYZ010000005.1, from coordinate 86,640 downwards.
GTTCGGGCAGGCCGGCGCGCTGTTCGGCGGCGTTGAGCGAGTGGAATGTCTGCACAATGGGCGGGGCCTCGCCGCCGGTTGCGGCGTGCTGCGCGGCCGACGCGGCGGCGAGCCCGCTCGTCCAGCCGAAGGCGTGCAGCACGTCGGGCGGGTCCTCGCCGAGCCGCTCGCCCAGCGCGGCGGCGAAGGCACCGGTGTGGTCGGCGGCGGAGCCTTCGTCGAGGTGGCGCTGGGGTCCGGCGGCCAGGTGCTCGACGGTGACGCCGCGGCCCATGCGGGAGCGTTCGGGGACATCGGGCGAGTGCCGGCGGGCGTAGACCGTCACGCGGTGGCCGAGTTTGGCCAGCTGGCGGGAGAGCGCGGCGATGTGCACGCTGTCGCCGCAGGTGGGTTCCCCGCGGTGGGCGGGGAGCGGGTTGGCGTGCTCGGCGACCATGGCGATTTTCACGTGTGACTCCTCATGGCGAGACGACGACCCGGTGCGAAGGCGGGTGCTGGGCCGCAGGGGTGCGGTGCCGCGGACAGCGCGGCGCCGCCGGGCGCGCAGCACCGCGGTGCGGACCTGCGCAGGGGGCGCAGGCGGCACGGCAGGCCGGGCACGCGGCGGGAATGGGTTGAGGGAAGGGGTTCCGAAGCAACACGGAAACGGGTAAAGCGGGCCAGACGCATGGAGATCACACCTTGGGCGTTCGCGGAAACGAAAAAAGCGCCCGCTGAACACAGGCGCAGTGCAACTGCGCCGCGGCGAGCGCGCGAACGTCGGTGTGTCTGCGTCTTAGACACCCAACGGGCCTGATTATGCCAGAGCGGGCGCTGCGCCAACAAGGCGGCGCTGACCTGCGCACCCGCGCGGGGGCGGCGTGCGGGCGGCGGATGCCCGCGACCGGGGCGCGTTTGGCCGGTGACCCCGCGGGCACAGTGGGCGACGGAAGTGTCCCTGTGATCGGCGAAGAGCGAGGAGCCCATGACTGCGCGCCCATCCCGGCACCTTGCCGCGGAGGCGCCCCCCGCGGGCACCGCGGCCCTCTGGGATCCCCTGCCGGGCTACACGCCGCGCGGCGCGCTGTGCGGGCGGCGCGCGCTGGTGGTCGGCGGCCTGGCCGGCGGCGGGCCCGGGCGCGCTGTGGCGGCGGTGCTGGCCAAGGAGGGCGCCGCCGTGGCGCTCGCCGATACCGCGGAACCGGCGGGCCGCGTCGCGGGCGCGCGGCCGGTGGCCCGGCAGCGCCTGGGCGACGATCCCGTGCTGCTGGCGGCGGGCCTGGTCTCGGCGCTGGGGGCGTGGTCGCTGCCGATCCACTGCGACCCGGCCAGCGAGAGCGGTGTCCGGGCGGCGACCGCCCACAGCGCGTTGGAGTTCGGCGCCGTCGACCTGATGGTGGTCTACGGTCCGGCCGCCCGGGCCGATGCCGCACCGGAGGGCTCGCTCCGACCGGCCGGAGCGCCCGGAGGTGTCGGAGGAACCGGCGTGGCCGGGGCGACCGGCGGCGGCCCCTCCGGCGGAGACCGGCTGGGCGCCGCCTTCGCCGCTCCCGGCACGCACCCGGGCCCTGTGCTTCGGGAGCGCGGTCTGAGCGGTGCGCTGCGCGCGGTGCGCGAGGCGCGGCCGTTCCTGAGCGAGGGCGCCGCTGCGGTGCTGCTGGGCGGCCGCAGCGCGCCGGGCGGCGCAGGTCTGGGCACCAGGGCGCAGGCGCGGTCGGTGCTGCGGGCACTCGCCGGATCGCTGCGCGGCCGGCAGGTGCGGTTGAACTGCCTGCTGCCCCTGCCGGCCGATACCGACGCGGCGGTCGCGGCCGCGGTCGCCGACCTCGCCGCCGGGAGCGGGCGCGCCGGCGACGCGGTCGGTGTGTCGCAGGTTCCGAAGCCGCCGCCGTGAGAAAACCCGAACGAATCAGAGGTGTTCATCGCGTCTTGCCGACGGATACTCGCCGAAGTGGCCGGGCTGCCCCTACGTTGGATGCGATGAACCGAGCGGGAACTGCGTATGAGTGCGTTTTCCGCCATGATGTACGCGGATTTTGACCACGATCAGCGGTCCCCCGGTACGGTTGCATGATCAACGCGCCGCGGCCTCCCCTAGGGCCGGGTGTCGGTTGCGACTGTTCGGCAGGTACTGCCGTTGAAACAGGAGGTAGGGCGTATGGGTGTCGCTGGTGGGGAAGTCACGGTCACAGCCCTCACACACCGGGGCGCTGTACGCTCGGCCAACGAGGACGCCGTGGTCATGGGCGCGCTCACCGTCGCCAGCGCCGACATGACTCTGCCGGTGCGGTGTGTGCTGCCGGTCAGCGAGCCGGTCATCCTGGCCGTCGCCGACGGTCTCGGCGGCCACGCGGCCGGCGAGATCGCCTCGGAGCACGCTGTGCACCGCATGGCCGAAATGAGCCCGCGGCTGGAGGGACCGGACGACGTCGATGTGCTGTTGAAGAACATCGACGAAGAGATCAAGGACCACGCGACCCAGCACACGGAGTTCTCCGGAATGGGCACGACGGTCGCCGGGCTGCTCCTCAACAGCGACGGCAACTACTGGTTCAACGTGGGCGACTCCCGCACATACCGGCTGGAGGGCACCCGGCTGCGCCAGCTCTCGCAGGACGACTCACCGCCGCTGCCCCCCTCGGATGACGGCAAGCCCGTCACTACGAACTTCATCACCCAGTCGCTGGGCGGCAGCGGTAGCACTGCGATGGTGCCGCACGTGGGGCGCGACCACGAGCCCGATCCCGGAACCTGGCTGATGTGCAGCGACGGCCTCTCCGACCTGGTGCCGCTGGAGGAGATGGAGCGCATCATGGCCGAGGCCGGCAGCGACGAAGGCGCGGTGCACGGGCTGTGGCAGGCGGCCATGGAGGCCGGGGGCCGCGACAACATCAGCATCCTGCTGGCCCGCCGCATGTGAGTCGGGCGGGCGGCCCCCCGCCCGCCCGAGCCTGCTCCGGTCGGCTCCCTCAGTCGGTGCGGTTCGGGCCGCCATCGCCGCTTCCGGGGCGGTTGCGCATCCGGATGACCAGGATGGCGATCAGCGCGATGACGGCGATGGCGCCGACCACGCCGGCGATCGGGCCCAACGGGCCCATGGACGACATCGGGTCGGCCGGGACCTCGGAAGCGGGGGACTCCCCGGTGTCCGCGGCGTCCGCACCGCCGTTGCCGTCGCTGCCGGCGGTTTCGCCGGCGGCGCCGGGCGAGGGGCTCGGTCCGGCGGCGGCATCCTCGGTGATGGAGAAGGCGAGCTCGTCCTCCAGCGTGTGGCCGTCCGACGAGACGATGCGGTAGGCGACGGTGTACTCGCCGGCTGCGGGCAGCTCCTGCAGCGCAACGGTGGCGTCGGGGCCGTCGATGGCGACCTCGCCGTCCTCGTGGTTCTCGCCGTCGGGGCCGGTCACCACGATGGCGTTGCCGCCGTCGCCGATGTCGTTGCTGAAGGTGAGTTCGACCTCTTCTGGAGCGGTGTCCAGCTCGGCTCCGTCCTCGGGTGAGGAGCCGATGAGGGTGTCGTGTGCGAGGGCGGCCGGTGCCGCGGCGGTCGAGACCAGCAGCGAACCCAGCAGCACGGCTGCGACGGCTGCCGCTCGCCGCACCGGTGACGGGCGCGCCTGCTGCACGCCGGGAGCGGACGCGGCGGGGGTGGCCAGGGTCGTCATCAACGGGGTCCCTTCGAAGGGCGGGGGATGGCCGTGTGCGGGCGCGGACGGGCGCAGCGGCGCGTGTCCGCGGAGTTGCGGAGCCCGCCGGCCGGGCTGGGCACACGCGGGCCCGCGGCGCAGCGCTCGCACCGCCGCGCGGGAGCGCCTGCGCAACCGGACGGGTCCGCAACGGGCCGCACGATTTCACAATCTAGCCGACAGCCCTCCACCTGTGAACGGGCGTCCGCCGCTACTCCGCCGGTCCGCCGGTCGGGGCCGGGACCGCGCCGGTCGGCTCGCGGGGACGAGCGGGCCGCCGCGGACCTGCCGGTACGGGAGGCTGCGGACACCGGGCGGGCGGAACGCGCCGGAACCGGGGGCTGGCGGCGCCGGTCCGCTAAGAAGCCAGGCGCAGCGGCCGGCTGCGCATGTAACGGCGGTCTTCGGGCGTGGTGCCGCCCCAGACGCCGTGCGGTTCGCCGGCGCGCAGTGCCCAGTTCAGGCACTCGGCGCGCACGGTGCAGGTGCGGCAGATGGCCTTGGCCAGTTCCGCATCGTGCTGCCCCGGGCCGGTTGTGCTGACGGGAAAGAAGAGTTCCGGGTCATACTGGCGGCATGCCCCCTGCTCGACCCAGTCCTCGCTGTCGTGGTAAAGGCGGTTCACCAGGAGCCTCCGTTCCCTGGCCGGTCCCCGCGCGGGACGGCGGCTGGCCGGGCGCCGCGCGGCGGACGTGTTTGGTCGCGAGGCGGAGGACGGCGGCCGACGCTCCATCGCGATGCGACCCATCGTAGTACTACCGGTGGTCGTACTACGAAAAGTCTGCCAAAGTTTTGTGCGGCGCTTCAAGACCCGCCTGCAGCACGGGGCCGGTTGCCGTGCCGCTGCCGGGTCGCGCCGGGCCGGTGGTGCGCTCGTTGCGCACCCGCTACCCCGAATCCGCACCGTCTCCCGCAGCGGTTGCCGTGCCCGCGCCGATGCCCTGACCGGCTGCGCAAAGCAGGTGCGCCGCGCGGGCCGCGGCCGTGTCCGGGGCGCGGGGCCGGTGCTCGTGCTGATGTGTCGCGAGGATTCATCCGAATTCGTGTGACTTAATGCACCCTTAAAATTGGGTGCGAGACCCCCTATGTTTGCCTGATAACAGGCACACTCTCCCCAGGCGGCCCACGCCGGTCCCCCCGCCGGAACGCTCCCGGACGGTGCCCCGAACCTCCTGGTGAGCATGGCGTGCGCGGCGGCGTCCGGAGCGCTCCGCAACCCCCCTCGCGGCGACGCAAAGTAACGACCGCGACAAAATAGACAGACCCTACCCGCTGAAACAACGCTGAAACACAGGGCGCTGGAAACCGGGAAACGCTGCTCAGGAACGTTCGCTATGTTCCATCGACGTGCCTGACCAACAGACCGACGACGAGACCAGCGCCGCGCTCGGCTCCGGGGATAAGCCCGCAGTAGTCGACGGAGCCGCGGCATCCGACGGCATCCGACTCTCGGAGCCGACCCTTGCCGACGGTCCGGACCTGTGGCGGCTGACCCGCGACTCCGGGCTCGACCTCAACTCGCCCTACGCCTACACGCTGTGGACCCGGGACTTCGCGGCCACCAGCGTCATCGCCCGCGACAGCGCCGGGCGGCCGCGCGGATTCGTCACCGGTTTCGTCCGGCCCGCCGCTCCGGACACCTACTTCCTTTGGCAGGTGGGTGTCGACCCGGAGTTCCGCGGACGGCGGCTGGCACGCCGCATGCTCGACCACGTCGGCGACCGGATCGCCGCGCAAGGGCTGCAGTACCTGGAGGCGACGGTGACACCCGGAAACACCGCCTCCCGCGCACTGTTCGCGTCCTTCGCGCGCTCCAGGCAATGCGGTGCCGTGTGGAGCCCGCTGTTCGCGCGTGAGCACTTCCCAGCTGATGAAAGCGAGGGGCACGAACCCGAAGACCTGGTCCGGATCGGCCCGCTGGGCCCTCCGGACACCGACCGGGACGCAACCGCCGGCCCGGCCGCTGATACCCGAGCCTGACCGACCCGACCCCCACGCGCCGTCCGGGCGCCCACCGAACTGGGGAAAGGACTCAAGGAACTCACGATGGAGATCTTCGAACGCCTCGAATCGGAAGTCCGCAGCTACTCCCGTAGTTGGCCGGCCGTCTTCAACGAGGCGCGGGGCAGCCACATCTACGATGAGTCGGGGCGCCCCTACCTCGACTTCTTCGCGGGTGCCGGCTCCCTCAACTACGGGCACAACAACCCCGAGTTGAAATCCAAACTCATCGACTACCTGATGAGCGACGCGATCGTGCACAGCCTCGACGCGTACTCGACCGCCAAGCGCGACTTCCTGTCGACCTTCGGCGAGACCATCCTCGAACCCCGCGGACTGGACTACAAGGTCCAGTTCCCCGGCCCTGCCGGCAACAACGCCGTCGAGGCGGCGCTGAAACTGGCCCGCAAGTACACCGGGCGCGAGACCGTCATCAGCTTCACCAACGGTTTCCACGGCATGACGCTGGGGGCGCTGGCCGTCACCGGCAACTCGATGAAGCGCGGCGGAGCGGGCGTTCCGCTCAGCCACTCGGCCACCATGCCCTTCGACAAGTACATGGACGGCCAGACGCCCGACTTCCTCTGGCTGCGCAGCCTGCTGGAGGACAGCGGCAGCGGTCTGGACGCGCCCGCAGCGGTGATCGTCGAGACCGTGCAGGGCGAGGGCGGCATCAACGTGGCCAGTGCCGAATGGCTGCGCGGCCTCCAGGAGGTCTGCCGCGAGAACGACATGCTGCTCATCGTCGACGACATCCAGATGGGCTGCGGCCGCACCGGCCCGTTCTTCAGCTTCGAGCACGCCGGCATCGAGCCCGACATCGTCACCCTGTCCAAGTCCATCAGCGGCTACGGGCTGCCGATGGCCCTCACGCTGTTCAAGCGCGAGCTGGACGTGTGGGAGCCCGGCGAGCACAACGGGACCTTCCGCGGGCCCAACCCCGCGTTCGTCACCGGCACCGCGGCGCTGCGCAACTTCTGGAGCGACGACGCCCTGCAGAAGGCCACCGAGGCCAAGGGCGGGCTCATCGAACGGCGGCTGCAGGCCGTCGCCGACGAGCTGGGTTCCGACGTGGCCCACGTGCGCGGCCGCGGCATGGCCCGCGGCCTGGTGCTGGAGCCCGAGGGCGCGGCCAAGGCGCTCAGCCGCGAGGCCTTTGAACGGGGCCTGCTGCTGGAGACCTCCGGTCCCGAGGACGAGGTGGCCAAGCTGCTGCCTGCCCTCACCACCACCGAGGAGGAGCTGGAGCAGGGGCTGGAGATCATCGCCGAGGCGGCCCGCGCCGCGGTGAAGACACCGCTGCCGGCCTGACGCGGTTGACCAGCACTGCTCAGCACCATTCGGCACTGGGCACGGGGGCCGAACCGCCCCACAATTGGCTGTGGAGGAACAACGGGGTCCCGGGCAGCCCGTCCGGGGCCCCGCCTTCGGCCGAAGCGAATCAGCAAGAGGAGTATGCACCTTGATCGTGCGCAGCATGAATGACGTCGACGGCACCGACGCCGACATCAGGACCGAGACCTGGCGCAGCCGCCGCGTCGTCCTGGCCAAGGACGGTGTGGGTTTCTCGTTCCACGAGACCGTTCTCTACGCCGGCACCGAGACCAGCATGTGGTACGCCAACCACATCGAACTCGTGCACTGCATCGAGGGCGAGGCCGAGGTCACCAACGACGAGACCGGCGAGACCCACCTGATCACGCCGGGGTCGTTGTACCTCCTCAACGGCCACGAGCACCACACCGTGCGGCCCAAGACGGACTTCCGCGTGCTGTGCGTGTTCAACCCGCCCGTCACCGGCCGCGAGGTCCACGACGAGAACGGTGTCTACCCCCTGCTGACCGAAAACGGTGAGCCCGCAGCCGAGTAGCGCCCGGCGGGGCGCGGCCGGCGCCGCGCCCCGCTGCACACCCCCGCACACCCCCTGGCGGCACCGAAGGCAAAGGACAACGACCGGAACCGAAGACGGCACCCAGACGCGGGCCCTGCAACCCGCGCGATAGGTAGAAAAGGAGCGAACCCTCTGTAGGGGTATGGCCATGACTGCGTTGACGACACAATTCGAGCAGCCGACCATGGACGACTACCCGACCCGCAAGGAGCAGGAGCCGGCCCTGCTCTACCGCAGGGACCCCGCGGTCTGGGGCGATGCGGCGAGCGGACCGATGGACGGCCCGGCGCTCTCGTCCTACGACGACAAGGGTTACCTGCAGATCGAGGCGCTGATCACCCCCGAGGAGCTGGAGACCTACCGGGGCGAGCTGGAGCGGCTCGGCAACGACGACCGGCTCAAGCAGGACGAGCGCGTCATCGTCGAACGGTCCAGCGACGAGGTGCGGTCCGTCTTCGAGGTCCACCGGATCAGCCCGGTGTTCGCCGAGTTGGTGCGCGATCCGCGCATCGTCGACCGCGCACGCCAAATCCTGGGATCCGACGTCTACGTCCACCAGAGCCGCGTGAACTCCAAGCCCGGTTTCTCCGGCACCGACTTCTTCTGGCACTCCGACTTCGAGACCTGGCACGCCGAGGACGGTATGCCGCGGATGCGCGCGGTGAGCATCTCCATCGCACTCACCGACAACTACGAGCACAACGGCTCGTTGATGATCATGCCCGGTTCGCACCGCACATTCGTCTCCTGCGTCGGCGAGACCCCCGACGACCACTACCGGCGGTCGCTGAAGAAGCAGGAGATCGGCACGCCCGACCAGGGCAGCCTGTCGATCCTGGCGGAGCGGCGCGGCATCGACGTGCTCACCGGGCCGGCCGGCGGGGCCATCATGTTCGACTCGAACTGCATGCACGGCTCCAACGGCAACATCACGCCATTCCCCCGCGCCAACGTGTTCGTGGTCTACAACAGCGTCGAGAACGCCTGTGAGGCCCCGTTCTCGGCGTCCAAGCCGCGGCCGCCGTTCCTGGCCGCCCGCGACTTCACCCCGGTGCAATAACCGGGCAATACGGAATCAATCAGGCGAAACTAAGACGTTCGTGGCCCGATTGTTACGGGGCCGGTCTCGGCCATGTATCGGGGTAACCAGTGCATAACGTGCTATTCCGCCGCCGTTAGCCCTGGCCGATCATGGGCACGGAAGCCGCAAAGGCGCCGGTTGGTGCCGGGCGACCCGCGTGACCGGGGGTACTGGAACGACCCGCTCCCTGACCACCGACCGGGACCGTTTCTGGGCCACGCATGTCCGTACCACCGCACGGCGCTCCTTGGCCGCGCGCGAGCGCGGGAGGGAGCGCCGCGCTGTCCCCCTCCCCTTAGTTTCGCGATGAGGAGAAATTGCAATGAGCAACAGCAGTCCCCTTGGTCGCCTAGGCCGCCGCGACATGCTCCGCGCCGGTGGCGTCACCGCTGCTGCACTGGCCGCCGGACCCGGGCTGGCCGCGTGCTCCCGCACCGAGCCCGCCGAAGGCCAATCCCTGCTGGAGAGCCTGCGCGAGCAGGGCTTCATCCGCGCGGCGATCAACAACGAGCCGCCGTTCGGCTTCATCGACGACGACGGGGAGGTCACCGGCGAGGCACCCGAGCTGCTGCGGGCCATCGCCAAGGAGATGGGCATCGACTCCATCCAGGCCGAGTCGGTCAGCTGGGACGGGCTGATCCCCGGCCTGAAAGCCGGCCGCTTCGACGTCGTCGCCGCCGGCATGTACATCACCCCGGAGCGCTGCCAGGAGGTCGCCTTCGCCGAGCCCGACTACAAGGTGCTGCAGGCGTTCATGGTGCCCAAGGGCAACCCGCACAACCTGGAAACCTTCGACACCATCGCGGAGAACTCCGACGTCAAGGTCGCCGTGCTCAACGCCTCGGTCGAGCAGAACTACGCCGAGGGAGCCGGGGTTACCAAGAAGCAGATGACCCTGGGCGACAACGCCGTGAGCATGATCGAGCTGCTGGAGAACGGCCGCGTCGACGCCGTGGCGCTGAGCACCTTCTCGCTCAACTACCAGCTTGAGCAGCGCGGCATGGGCGACGAGTACGAGGTCACCGAAGGCTTCACCCCCGTGATCGACGGCGAGGAGGTCAAGCCCGCCGGCGGATTCGCCTTCCGCAAGGAGAACAAGGAACTGCTCACGGAGTTCAACAAGGTCCTGGCCGACTTCAAGGAGAGCGGCCGGCTGCTGGAGATCGGCGAAGAGTTCGGTTTCGACGAGACAGCGCAGCCGGGCGACCTCACCACCGAGGAACTCTGCTCCGAGTGAAGGGCTAGGTCGAGGTTAATCCGTGGAATTCTTCCTCAACAGGTTCCCGCTCTATTTGGACGGGGCCCTGGTCACGCTGATGCTCACCGTGCTGGGCTCGCTGCTGGCGTTCGTCCTGGCGATGGCGGCCGGCATTCTGGGCACCCTGCGCAATCCGGTGGCCCGCGGTATCGCGACGTTCTACACCGAGACGTTCCGGGGCGTGGCAGCCCTAGTGCTCATGTTCTGGTTCGTCTACGCAATCCCGCAGATCACCGTCTACGAGCTCGACCCGCATTTCGCCGCGGTGCTGGCCCTGGGGCTGAACGTCGGCGCCTACGGTGCCGAAGTGGTGCGGGCCGCGATCAACGCGGTGCCCCGGACGCAGACCGAGGCCACCATCGCACTGAACATGCCCTGGGCGCGGCGGATGTGGCTGGTGCTGCTGCCGCAGGCCTGGGCGCAGATGCTGCCGACCTTCGGCAACCTGATCATCGAGCTGATGAAGGCCTCTGCGATCGTCTCGCTGGTCGGGGTCAGCGACATCACCCGCATCGCCGAGGAGCAGCGCGCCTCCACCGGTGACACGATCCTCGCCTTCGGCGGCGCCCTGGTGATGTACTTCGTCATCGCCCAGGTGCTGATCTTCGGCATGCGGCTACTGGAGCGCCAGGCCAACCGGCGCCTGGGCCGGGCACCGGCCTCAGGCGGCGGGGTGCTCGCGCTCCTGCGGCCGCCGGCGCCCCGAACGAGTGTGGGGGTGGCCAAATGACCTGGGACTGGGACTTTGCGGTCCAGATCATTCCCCGCATCCTCGAAGGCCTGCTCGTCACCGTGCAGGCGACGGTCATCGGCTATGCCGTAGCCCTGGTACTGGGGCTGTTCGTGGCGGTCCTGCGGCGCCTCAAGGGCATCGGGCCGGTGGTCTTCGCGGTCTTCGAGTTCATCCGGACCACGCCGCTGCTGGTGCAGCTGCTGTTCGTGTTCTTCCTGGCGCCGCCGAGCGTCACGCCGCTGATGGTCGGCATCACGGTGATGGGCGTGCACTACGCGTCCTACACCGCCGAGGTCTACCGCTCCGGGATCGAGGGCGTCGCCAAGGGGCAGTGGGAGGCGTGCCGCGCGCTGAGCCTGCCGCCTGCGCGGGTGTGGGGCGCGGTGGTACTGCCCCAGGCCATCCGCAAGGTCATCCCCGCCCTGGGCAACTACCTCATCTCGATGTTCAAGGACACGCCGTTCCTGTTCGCCATTACCGTGCCGGAGATGATGTTCCAGGCGCAGTCCATCGGCACCGAGTCCTTCCGCAGCATGGAGGCCTACACCCTGGTGGGCGTGTTCTTCCTGGCCGTGAGCGTGCCTTCCGCGGTCATCATCCGACGTCTGGAGCGCCGTTTTGCAGCAGTCTGAGAGCAGTAAGCACAGCACGGAGCCCGCCGGCGCGGTGTCCGCGAAGGGGCCGTCCGGCGGCGAGATCATCCGCTTCGACAACGTGGTCAAGCGCTACGGCAGCAACATCGTGCTGAACGAGCTGGACTTCTCGGTCCAGGCGGGGGAGCGCGTCACGCTCATCGGGCCCAGCGGTTCGGGCAAGACGACGATCCTGCGGTTGCTGATGACCTTGGAGACCATCAACGGCGGGGTCATCTGGGTCAACGGCGAGCCGCTCTCGCACATGCGGCGGGGCGAGCGCCTGGTCAAGGCCAAGGAGAGCTACCTGCGCAGCGCGCGCAGGAGCATCGGGATGGTCTTCCAGCAGTTCAACCTGTTCCCGAACATGAGCGTGCGCAGGAACATCACCGAAGGGCCCGTGCACAGCCTGGGGGTGCCCAAGGCCGAGGCCAACCAGCGGGCCGAGGAGCTGCTGGACCTGGTGGGGCTGAGCGACAAGATCGACGCCCACCCCACCCGGCTCTCCGGCGGCCAGCAGCAGCGCGTGGCGATCGCCCGGGCGCTGGCGATGCGCCCGCAGATCCTGCTGCTGGACGAGGTCACCTCGGCGCTGGACCCCGAACTGGTCGCCGGCGTGCTGGACGTCCTGCGGGACATCGCGCAGACCACCGACATCACGATGCTGTGCGTGACCCACGAGATGTCCTTTGCGCGCGACGTCTCGGACCGGGTGCTGATGTTCGACGAGGGCCGGATCGCCGAGGAGGGCCCGCCCGAGCGGATCTTCGGCGACCCGAAGGAGGAGCGCACCAAGACGTTCCTCAAAGCGGTCCTGGAGCACAGCTGAACCGGCGCTGAATCCGCTGCGCCGGTTCACGCCGGCTCCCCGCAGGGGCCGCCGGCCGTTGCGGCGCGGAAGGCTCGGCGCGGATCCGCGCCATGGGGGCGGGCGCCTGCGGCGGCAGGTGCCCTCCCGCTGCTGTGCGCACACCGCGGCTTTGCACCGGACAGAGGCGGGCCGCACCGGACACCGCCCGGCCGCGCAGCCGCCCCAGCGGCGGCACCGGCTGCGGCGCCGGGTGTCCCCGGCCCGGACGCCGCGCGGCCACTCCTACTTTCCTAGGTGGAAAGTAAAAAAACGGAGAGTAACGACATACCGTTGCCATTGCGTCACCTTTCCGTCCTCGCGGGAGAGACTGGGTTCCTGACCAGGGGGGAGGCCGGTGGCGAAGTCATACACATGGTTGCTGCGATGGGTAGCGGCCGCGGCGGTGGTGGCGCTGGCGGCCGTGCAGATCCTGCACCCTGCGGTACCGGTGAACCTCTTCGGCGAGCGTGCGCCCCACCAAGGCACCCTGCTGGTGCCGATGGTCGCCGGGCTGGTGCTGATCGCGCTGCTGAACGACCGCCCCCGGTGCAGCCGGATGGACGAGCGGGTGCGCCGGGCGCTGATCGGGCACTCGATGCCCTACGAACTGGCCTGGCTGCTGACTCTGCTGGCGCTGTTCATCGTGGTGACCTTTGCCGTCTCCGGCTTTGTCGAGGTCTTCCTGCCGGGGGTCTCCTGGGAGGTCCTGATGCCTCCGGTGCGGATCCTGTTCCTGTTCGTGCTACCGCTGCTCGTGGTGGACCTGGGCGGTTTCACCATCGCCGGCTACAGCACGGTGATGCCGCTGCTGGCCATGCGGGTGGTCGAGGGGTGGCGCTGGTTGGGGCTCGCGCCGGCCGCGGCGGTGGTGGGGCTGATGGGGCTGGCGGCTCTGGACACGCATCCCGTCGATCCCGCCGTCGTGGTCGCGGCCGTGATCGCCATCGTCGCGGCAGTGGCCATCCCCGAGGAGATCTTCTTCCGCGCGCTGCTGCAGACCCGGCTGGAGCGCGTCGCCGGGCGCTGGCCCGGCATCCTGCTGACAACGGCGGTGTCCACCGCGGTGAGCGTGGCCCTCTCCGAGTTCGGCGAGTCGACCCCGGAGTCGGAGATCCTGCGGATCGGGGTCTGGCACGCGATCGTGTTCTACGGCCTGGTCGGACTGCTGCACGGCTACCTGTGGGCCGCCTACCGCAACATCTGGCTCAACGTGCTGCTGCGCAGCGGCGTCCTGCTGATGCGGGTGCTGCCGCTGCTGGACCTCATGTAGCGGCCGATCGTACGCGGCGACGCGCAGCGCTGCGCGCCGGTCCGCGCAGCGGCACGGCGGCGGGCGCACCCCGGCTCCGATCTCTGTGATCTGTCCCCATCCGTAATCGATCGCGAACCTTGTCCGGAATCCGCAGGGCTGTATGGGGGAAGACCGTCAGGGAGTGAAGGGCAGCGGGAACCGGCCCCGCGGCGCTCCCCGTTGGCGGTACTCCTACCGCCGTTACCTCGGGGACACTGCGGCGCCGACCCCCATTAAGCGGGATGGGAGACTCTGCGACCGTGACTGCGGAATCGGTGATTATGGGACAAAATAGCGAGGAACTGCCCGCTGATCGTTTCCTCGATCGCGAGGAGGGTTGGCTGCGGTTCAACCAGCGGGTGCTGGAACTCGCCGAAGACACCGACATACCGCTCCTCGAACGCGCCCGGTTCCTGGCCATCTTCGCCAGCAACCTGGACGAGTTCTTCATGGTCCGCGTGGCCGGCCTGAAACGGCGGCTCGCCACCGGCGTGGCCGTCACCTCCGCCACCCGGCACCACCCCGGCGACCTGCTGCAGCGGGTGTCGGAGGTGTCCCGCGAACTGATGCTGCGCCAGGCGCGCTGCTTCCACGAGTCCGTGGCGCCCGCCCTGGCCGAAGCCGGCATCCGCATCGTCCGCTGGGCCGACCTCGACGAATCCGACCGGGAGCGCATGCACCGCTTCTTCCACGGCTCGGTCTACCCGCTGCTCACCCCCTTCGCCGTCGACCCCGCCCACCCCTTCCCCTACATTTCCGGCCGCTCCCTCAACCTGGCGGTCACCGTCCGCGACCCGCAGACCGGCCGCACCATGTTCGCGCGCGTCAAGATGCCCTCGGCCCTGCCGCGGTTCATTGACCTGGGCGGCGAACGGTTCGTGCCCACCGAGGACGTCGTCGCAGGCCACCTGCCCGTACTGTTCGAAGGCATGGAGGTGCTGGAGCACCACGCCTTCCGCGTCACCCGCAACGCCGACCTGGAGGTCGACGAGGACGAGACCGACGACCTCGTGCAGTCGCTGGAGAACGAGCTGCGCCGGCGCAGGTTCGGCCCGCTCGTCCGGCTGGAGGTGGAGCAGACCATCTCCGCGGACGTGCTGGCCATCCTCCGACGCGAACTCGGCGCCGACGACCGCGAGGTCTACCCGGTGCCCGGACCGCTCAGCCTCGCCGGCCTCGACCAGATCGCCGACCTGCCGCGCCCGGAGCTGCGGTTCTCCCCGATGGTGCCCGCCGAACCGCAGGCCCTCACCCAGGACGACTTCTTCAACGCGGTGCGCAGGCGGGAACTGCTGGTCCACCACCCCTACGAGTCGTTCACCACCACAACGGAGCGGTTCCTCGCCCTGGCGGCGGCCGACCCCAAGGTGGTCGCGGTCAAACAGACGCTCTACCGCACCAGCGGAGACTCCCCGATCGTCGAAGCCCTCATCGACGCCGCCCGCTCCGGCAAGGAGGTCGTCGTCCTCGTCGAGATCAAGGCGCGCTTCGACGAGCAGAACAACATCCTGTGGGCGCGCAAGCTCGAAGAGGCCGGCTGCCACGTCGTCTACGGCGTCGTCGGGCTGAAGACCCACTGCAAGCTCGCCCTGGTCGTGCGCCAGGACGACGACGGCGTCCTGCGCCGCTACTGCCACGTCGGCACCGGCAACTACAACCCCGGCACCGCCCGCGTCTACGAGGACTTCGGCCTGCTCAGCGCCGATCCCGAGGTCGGCGAGGACCTCAGCGACCTCTTCAACCACCTCACCGGGTTCTCCCGCAAGTCCGAGTACCGCAGGCTGCTGGTGGCACCCCCTGCGCTGCGCGACGGACTGATGCGGTGCATCCAGCAGGAGGTCGACAACCACCTGCGCGGGGCGCCCGCCCGCATCCGCATCAAGGTCAACTCGCTGGTCGACGAGGACCTCATCGACGCCCTCTACGAGGCTTCGCGCGCAGGCGTGCCGGTTGACCTGTGGGTGCGCGGCAGTTGCGTACTGCGGCCCGGAATGGCGGGGGTGTCGGAGACCATCCGGGTACGCAGTATCCTCGGACGGTTCCTGGAGCACTCCAGGATCTTCGTTTTCGAGAATGGAGGGGAACCGCAGGTGTGGCTCGGTAGCGCCGACCTCATGCCGCGCAACCTGGACCGGCGGGTCGAAGCCCTCATCCGGGTCGCGGACTCCGCGCAGCGCTCCCGCCTGGTGGGTCTCATGGACCTGGCCATGGCCGACAGCACCGCCTCGTGGCGAATGGACCCCGACGGCGGCTGGACCCGCGTGACCCGCGACAGCGCGGGCGAGCGGCTGCTGGAGCTCCAGAGCGCACTGCGCAGCGACCGCCACCTGCGGGCCGTCGATGGCTGAACATCCGGACGATCCGATCACGATCACCAGCCCCTTCCCACCGCGCGAGACCGCACCCAGCGGCTACCTGGAACCCATCCGCGCCGCCGGCGCGGTGCTGTGGCGCGGCGACCCGGGAGCGTGCGAGGTCGCGCTGGTGCACCGGCCCGACCGCGGCGACTGGAGCCTGCCCAAAGGCAAGGTGAAAAGCAGCGAGCACCTGCTCACCGCCGCCGTGCGCGAGGTCACCGAAGAGACCGGGCTGCGGCCGGTACTGGGCCGCCGGGTCCCGCCGCAGCACTACCTCAAGGACGGTTGGCCCAAGCAGGTCGAATGGTGGGCGGCCACGGCCTCGGGCGAATCCGCCTTCGCACCCAACGAGGAGATCGACGCGCTGGAGTGGCTGCCCATCGACCAGGCGCGCCACCGGCTCACCTACGGCCACGACATCCAAGTGCTCGACAACTTCGCCAGCGGCCCCGCCGAGACCTTCCCGCTGATCGTGCTGCGCCACGCCTCGGCCGGCGACAAGGGCAGCTGGGACGAGGACGACCTGCTGCGCCCGCTCGACTCGGGAGGCCGCGGCGACGCCCGCGAACTCGCCCGCGTCCTGCCCGCCCTGGGCACCCCGCGCGTGGTCAGCTCCGCCGCGGCGCGCTGCACCGAGACGATGCTGCCCTACACGGTCGCCAACGGCGCCGACATGCGCACCGAGCGGGCCTTCACCGCCCAGAACGGCGGCTCGGCCCCGGTCTTCGACGCCGCGGCCGCGCACGACGCCTTTGCCGCGCTGATCGACGAGGGCCTGCCCACCGTGGTGTGCACCCACGGCGAGCTGGTCCCCGGACTCATGCGCGAGACCCTGGACAAGTTGGACGCGCCGGTATCCCAGCAGCTGTCGCTGCGCAAGGGCACCTTCTGGGTCCTGCACCTGGCACGCTCCGACCGGCGGCTGGCCGCGGTGGAACGCCACACCCTGCGCGGCGGGTGACAGGCGGGTGCACACCGCCGGGCCGAGCGGTCCGGCAGCAGGCGTCCGCTACCGCAGAAACCGCCCCGACCGAACTGAGAGGATTTCCGCTATGGCCAAGCACCGAGTTAGCCGCAGCGTGGAGGTCGACGCCCCCGCCGATCGGATCTTCGACATCATCGCCGACCCCAGCCGCCACCACGAGTTCGACGGCTCCGGCACGGTCCGGCAGACCGGCGGCGGCACCGAGCGCCTGGGCCCCGGCTCCCGGTTCGGCATGGACATGCGCATGGGCATGAACTACCGCACCGCCAACCGGGTCGTGGAGTACGAGGAGAACCGGCTGCTCGCCTGGAGCCACAGCGGCGGGCCGCACATCTGGCGCTGGCAGCTGGAGCCGCTGGACGACGGCACCACGCTGGTCACCGAGACCTTCGACTACACGCGGCTGGCGGCCGTCTACATCCTGATCGGCGCCCCGGCGCGCAACGCCCGCTCCATCGAGGACACCCTGCCCCGGCTCAAGCGGCTCGCCGAAGAGGGCGCCGGCGGGAAGGGTACCGGCTCCACGGGCGCCGACCAGAGCGCGGAGTAGCATAACGCGGCATCCGCGGGGGATCCACCGCTTCGGAGCCGCGGCTATTGGCCGACCCCGGCCGCATCTTCCGCCGGTGCGGCCGGGCGGCGTCTGACAACATTTTCCGCATGCGCGCCCCCCAACCGCATTCCGCCCTGCAGCCCGCCTCGCTCCCATCCGCCGGCTCCGCCGAGGGCCTGCTGGGTGCCGAAAGCAACCCGATGCTGATGGTGGCCCTCGGTATCGGCGGAGTGGTGCTGCTGGTGGTACTCCTCGTCGCGGTCAGCGGCGGCGGGCAGCGATGGGCGCTCGCCAGAAGCGCAGGGGATAGCGCGCCCGCCTTTGTAGAGCCGTCATTGCTGCCCTCTAGCGTCCGGGACGCAAGGCTTACCATGTTCATCACCGGGGGACTTTTACTGATCACCGGCGTCGGTATTCCCATGGGATTCGCCTTCCTGGCCGCGGCCCGGGGACTGCGGAGACCGACTCGCGGGGCATATGCATTCGCGGTAGGACTTCAAGTCCTGCTGCTGCTGATCGTGTTCCTTGCCGCGGTCCTATGGATGGCCTTCGCCAATTGGAACCCGATTGGGTTGGTGGCCGCGTTTGCCACCTGGTCCGTACCGCTGGCCCTCTCCAGCATCGCGCTCTTTCTGCTGTACCAGAGCCGCGACTACTACCGGGTACGTGCCTGAGTACCCCTCCCATCGGCAACCGCCGCATGCACCGGGCGCCGAGCGGATCCCGCGCCGCGCAAAACCCGCCCGTTCCCGCGGCACGCTGCACCGATGCGCGCGGTGCGGTCCGGTCGCCGTGCCAGACTTGGGAGCATGCCATCCTCGTTCGCCGAAGCCCGCGTCGACCTGGGCGCGATCAGTGAGAACATCGCTGGCCTCGCCCGGCGCGCGCCCGGTGCCGCGGTCATGGGGGTGGTCAAGGCCGACGGCTACGGCCACGGGATGCTGCCCGCCGCCCGCGCCATGCTGGCCGGCGGCGCCACCTGGCTGGGCACCGCCTTCATCGAAGAGGCACTGGAACTGCGCGGCGCCGGGATCTCGGCTCCCCTCGTCTCCTGGATCGTGCCGCCGCACGCGCCGCTGGCCGCGGCCGTCGCGGCAGGCATCGACCTGGGTGTCAGCACGCCGGCGCTGATCGATGACATCGCCGCCGCGGCCCGCGAGGCAGGGCGGCCCGCCCGCGTGCACCTGAAGGCCGATACCGGGCTCAACCGCGGCGGGCTCACCGCCGGCCAGTGGCCCGAAACCACCGCGGCCGCGGCCCGCGCCGAAGCCGACGGGTTCATCCGGGTGACCGGCGTGTTCTCCCACTTCGCCTGCGCCGACGAACCCGGCCACCCCTCCATCGCCGCCCAGACCACGGCCTTCCACGAGGCGCTGGAGGTCGCCGGCAAGGCCGGGCTGCACCCCGAGGTGCGGCATCTGGCCAACTCCGCGGCCACCCTCACCCTGCCCGAAACCCATTTCGACCTGGTTCGTCCCGGTATCGCCGGCTACGGGCTGAGCCCCATCCCCGGTCTGGCCGACACTGGGCTGCGCCCGGCCATGACCCTGCGCACCGCGGTCGCCATGGTCAAGCGGGTCCCCGCCGGCAGCGGGGTCTCCTACGGGTACCGCTACATCACCGACCGCCCGGCGAACCTGGCGCTCATCCCGCTCGGCTACGGCGACGGCATCCCGCGGGCGGCCACCAACACCGGCCCGGTCTTTGTGGCGGGCAAGCGCCGCACCGTCGCCGGAACGGTGTGCATGGACCAGTTCATGGTCGACCTCGGCGACGACACCGGCGGTACCGAGCCCGATGCGGTGCTGTTCGGCCCGGGCGATGGGGGCGAACCCACGGCCCAGGACTGGGCGGACGTGCTCGGGACCATCCCCTACGAGATCGTCACCCGGATCTCCACGCGCGTGCCGCGCGTCTACGTCAACGGCGGGTGATCCCGCGCCGCGCCCGCCGGACTGCGCCGGCACTGCACCGGCCGTGCGCCCGGCGTCCGCCCCGGTCCGCGGCGCGCCTACCCTGGAGACGTGGACGGATCCACCGCCGCACCCGATCGAGACAGCGTTGCGAGCCCATGACCGAAACCACCCGCGCTGCAGCCCCGGCCGCCGACGGCCCCGGCGCCACCAGCAACACAGCCTTCGCCACCGCCGCGACCGATGCCGCGATGCGCGCACTCGGCCGCCGCATCGCCGCCCGGTTGCGCCCCGGGGACCTGGTGATCCTCAGCGGCCCGCTGGGCGCGGGCAAGACCACCCTGACCCAGGGCATCGGCGAAGGGCTGGGTGTGCGCGGCCCCATCACCTCGCCCACCTTCGTCATCGCGCGCGTGCACCCCACCGAATCGGACGGGCCGGCTCTCGTGCACGCCGACGCCTACCGCCTCGGCGGCGCCGACGAACTCGACGACCTTGACCTCGACAGCGGACTCGGCGAATCCGTCACCGTCATCGAATGGGGCGAAGGCGTTGCCGAAGACCTCGCCGACGACCGGCTGGAGGTCACCATCGCACGCCGCCCCGACGACACCCGAGGCATCGCGCTGACCGGGATCGGCGCGCGCTGGTCCGGCGCCGACCTCGGCGCGGAATAGGCTGGACCACCGTGCTCATCCTGGCTTTCGATACCGCAACCCCGGCCATCACCAGCGCCGTCTGCGAAGGCGGTGACGGCGGCGCCGGTTTCCGCGTGCGCGCAAGCGCCACCGCCGTGGACGCCCGCAACCACGGCGAACTCCTGAGTCCGCAGATCAGCGACGTGCTCGCGAGCGCGGGCGCGGCCTTCGGCGACCTCACCCACATCGCCGTGGGAATCGGCCCCGGCCCCTACACCGGATTGCGGGTGGGGCTGGCCACCGCGCACGCCCTGGCCGAGGCGCTGGACATCCCCTGCCACGGGGTCGCCACCCTCGACGCGATCGCGCTCGCCTCCGGCCGCGAGACCCCCTTCATCGCCGCAACCGACGCGCGCCGCAAAGAGGTCTTCTGGGCGCACTACGCCGACGCGCACACCCGCACCGGCGAGATCGCCGTCGACCGCCCGTTGGCGGTCGACACCGGCGGGCTGCCGATGATCGGCCACGGCGCCCACCTCTACGCCGACGTGTTCGGCCCCGCGGCCGCCGACCCCGAACCGAGCTACCCCGCGGCCGAGGCGCTGGGCGAGGTGGCGCTGCGCCGCTTGGCCGCCGGACTCCCGCTGCCCGAGCCCCGGCCCCTGTACCTGCGCCGCCCGGACGCCGCCGAGCCGACGGCACCGAAGAAGGTGCGCCAGTGGCAGGCGTGAACACCGGATACCGCGTGCGGCGGCTGAGCGAGTGGGACGTGCCGGCCGTGATGGAGCTGGAGCGCGCCATGTTCCCCGCCGACGCGTGGAGCGAGGAAATGCTGCGCTCGGAGCTTGCCGAGCCCACCCGGCACTACTTTGTCGCCTGCAGCCGCGGCGGCACCGCCGCGCCCGCCGGCACCGCGGGCGACGGCCGCGACGGCCCGATCGTGGGCTACGCGGGCCTGCGGGCGGTACCGCCGCGCGGCGACGTGCAGACCATCGCGGTCGACCGGCCCTGGTGGGGCCGCGGCATCGGGCGCGCGCTGCTGACCGAACTGCTCGGCCAGGCGTACTCGCGCGGCGTGCGCGAGGTGTACCTGGAGGTCCGTTCCGACAATCCGCGCGCCCGCGACCTCTATCGCGCGTTCGGGTTCGCGCAGATCGGGGTCCGCGCCGGCTACTACCACGACGGCGCCGACGCCATCGTGATGTGCTGCGCCGCGCCGGCGGCCGCGATCGCCGGCACGGGGGGCGGCGATCCGGGCGAGGTGCTGGAGTTCGGCGAGGCGGCCGAGACGGCCGGAGACGACGAGGAGAAGGCGTGATGAGTGCGGGGGACCTGCCGCTGATCCTGGGCATCGAGACCTCATGCGACGAGACCGGGGTCGGGCTGGTGCGCGGCTGCGAACTGCTCAGTGACGAGGTCGCCTCCAGCGTTGACCAGCACGCCCGCTTCGGCGGTGTGGTGCCCGAGGTCGCCAGCCGGGCGCACCTGGAAGCCATGGTGCCGACGGTGCGCCGCGCGCTCGACAAGGCCGGGGCCACCCTCGCCGACGTCGACGCGGTGGCGGTCACCGCGGGGCCGGGGCTGGCGGGCGCGCTGCTGGTGGGCGTCTCGGCGGCCAAGGCCTACGCCATGGCGCTGGGCAAGCCGCTCTACGGCGTCAACCACCTGGTCGGCCACGTCGCCGTGGACCAGCTGGAACACGGTCCGCTGTCCAGGCCGGCCATCGCGCTGCTGGTCTCCGGTGGGCACACCTCGCTGCTGCTGGTGCGCGACCTGGCCACCGACGTGCAGTCGCTTGGCGACACCGTCGACGACGCCGCAGGCGAGGCCTACGACAAGGTGGCGCGGCTGCTCGACCTGCCTTACCCGGGCGGCCCGCCCATCGACCGGGCCGCGCACGAGGGCAACCCGAAGGCGATCCGCTTCCCGCGCGGCAAGTGGGGCGACGGCACCTACGACTTCTCGTTCTCCGGACTGAAGACCGCGGTCGCCCGCTGGGTCGAGGACGGTGTCCGCGAAGGCCGCCGGTTGCCGGTGCCCGACATCGCGGCCGGGTTCCAGGAGTCGGTGGTCGATGTGCTCACCCGCAAGGCCGTCGACGCCTGCCTGGAACACGGCGTGGAACACCTGGTGATCAGCGGCGGCGTAGCGGCCAACTCGCGGCTGCGCGCCCTGGCCGAGGAGCGCTGCGCTGACGCGGGCATTATCCTGCGCGTGCCCCGCCCGCGCCTGTGCACCGACAACGGCGCCATGATCGCCGCCCTGGGCGCCGAGGTGGTGGCAGCCGAGCTGCCCCCGTCCACGCTGCGCCTGGCCACCGACACCGCCCTACCGGTGGACCGCCCCCTGGCGGCGTAACCGGCGAAACCGCGGCGCCCGCCCGGCCCGTTTCGCAGCTGCGAAAACGGCAGGTGCGAATCAATAGGTGCGAAAGCCCGAAGTATCGATCCGAGCGCCCGCCAGTGGGGCGGGCAGCTCGATCGTCTCTCCGAACCGGGCCGTATGGGTGGTGCGGTAGCTCCCGTCGGCTGGGTCGGAGTAGACGAACACGTCGCCCTTGCGCGGGTCGATCAGCAGGTAGACCGGGATGTGCCACTCGGCGTAGGACTCCAGCTTCTCGGTGAAGTCGATCACCGCGTTGCTCGGAGAGGCGACCTCGGCGACCAGGTCGACCGTGTCGGAACCGAGCAACCAGCCGGACTCGTCCTCGACCTCAACCGGGACGACCACCAGGTCGGGCGAAGAGAAGTCGTCCGGGTCGTCGGGGGCGGCGATGGAGTACATCTGCTGCGCCATCCGGGTGTCCTCGAGCTGCGGCGCGAGTTGGCGTTCAACGCGCCGGACAATGCCGCCGTGCTTGAACGACGGCGTCGGGGACATCACGATTTTTCCCTTGATGATCTCGACCCGGAAGCCCTTGGGCTGACGGGATGCCTCAACGCGGCGCCGTAGTTCTCCGCCCCGGGTCCCGCGGTCGGGGAGGCTCATTGGCATGCCAACTCCTCAGCGTCGGACTCACTAATAGGTATACCCGTTTCCGACGTGGAGGGCCGCTTGTGAGCGGGCGGTACACGCGGCGGCGGGGCGGGCGAGTGGTGTGCTCGCCCGCCCCGCCGGATCCGGGTGTTACTCGTCGTCTTCGTCGTCCTCGTCGCGGCGGCGTTTCTTCTTGCCGTCGCGGCCGGGGCGCAGGAGCGCTTCGGCGAGGGCGAGCATGGTCTCCTCGAGGGCGGCCAGCCGCTTGGTCATGTCGTCGTGCGAGGTCTCGACGGCTTCGGTGATGGCCTCGTCGAACTCGTGGCGGTCCGGGCGGGCCTGGACCTCGCGCAGCAGCGGGTCGAGGTTCTCCTTGAGGTGGCCGTCGAGGCGCTCGATCCGGTCGGTGGGGTCGATCACCGGGCGCTCCAGCAGCTCGGTGAGGCGGCGGTGCACCTCGCTGAACTCCAGGGTGGCCGGCAGTTGGGCGAGGCGCTGGTTGAGCGCTTCGAGGCGGTCGTCGACCGCCTCCAGGCGGCCGTCGACACCGCCGATCTGCCCGTTGACCCCCTCGAACTGGCCCTCGACGCCGTTGACGCGCCCCTCGATGCCTTCGAGGCGCCCGGTGACACCGTCGATCTTGCCTTCGACGCCTTCGAAGTTGCCTTCGAAGTGCCCCTCGAAGGTGTCGAAACGGTCCGTTAGGCGGCCCAGCCCGCGGTCGAACCGGCCGTTGATGGCCTCCAGGTGGCGGTCGACCCGCTCGGCCAGCTCCTGGCGGCCCTGCTCCAGACGGGCCTCGACGGCCGCGCGCTGTTCCTCGACCGCTGCGGCCAGCGTGCCGTGGCGGTCGTCGCCCTGCTCCTGCAGTGCCGTGATGCGATCGTCGACGGCGCTGTGCAGTTCGCCGATACGGGTGTCGACGGATTCGCGCAGCTCGCCGGAGCGCTCTTCGACCGTGCCGCGCAGCTCCGCCAGCGCGGCGGTGGTGGCGGCCAGGTCCTTTTCGGTCTTGGCGCGCAGCCCTGCGGCGGTCTCGTCGAGCTTGCCGCCGAGTTCGGTGCGCTGCTGGTCGTCGCGCTCACGCAGTTCGGCCCGGTGCAGCTCCAACTGCTCGTGCAGTTCGGTGAGCCGGTCGCGCACGTGGGCCCGGATGTCGCCGAGGCGCTCCTCGGTGGCTTCGGCGAGCTTGACGACGGCGCTGTTGGCGTCGGCGACCGCGGCGGTGGCCTCGGCCTGGTTCTCCTCGGCCTGGCTGCTCAGCTTGGCGACGCTCTCGCTGAGCTGGGCGGTGACCGCGGTGTGCTGCTCGGTGGTCTTGCCGTCGAGCTGCTCGATGCCTTCGGTCAGCGCGGTGTGGCGTTCCCCGGCCGCGGTGTCGAGCCGGTCGATGCCCTCGGTCAGTTTCCCGTGGCGCTCCTTGGCCGCGGTGCCCAGTTGCTCGATGCCTGCGGTGAGGGCGGTGTGCTGCTCGGTGGTCTTGCCGTCGAGCCGGTCGATGCCTTCGGTCAGCGCGGTGTGGCGTTCCCCGGCCGCGGTGTCGAGCCGGTCGATGCCTTCGGTCAGTGCGGTGTGGCGTTCCCCGGCTGCGGTGTCGAGCCGGTCGATGCCCTCGGTGAGCGCGGTGTTCAGCGCGGTGTGCTGCTCCTCGGCGCGCGTGCTGAGGCGGTCCACGCCTTCGGTGACGGCACCGGTGACGGAGTCGCGGCTCTGCTCGGTGGTGCTGCGCAGCGAGTCGGCAGCGGTGTCGAGTTTGCCGCTGAGCGCCGTCTGCTGCTCGCGCAGGGCGGATTCGAGCGATTCGCGGCTCTCGCCGATGGAGGCCGCCAGGTTCTCGCGGCCTTCGGTGACAGCGGTCTCGACCGAGGTGCGGCTCGCCTCGACCGCCGCGTTAAGGACCTCGCGGCCCTCGCTGATGGCGGCGGTGACGGCCTCGTGCCGCTCGGTCGCAGCGTTCATGGCCGTGTCGTGCTGGGCCTCCAGGCGCTCGGTGACGGCCGCGAGGGACGCGTGGATCTCCTGCGAGCGGGTGTTCAGGCCCTCGACGGCCTCGTCGATGCGGCCGAACCGGGCTTCGGCCCCGGCGGCCAGTCCTTCGAGGCGCTCGGCGAGCCGGTCGATCCGGCCGGCGTTCTGTTCGCCGGACTCCGACAGCTCCTGCATCCGTGTCAGCGCGGTGTCGAGGTGGCCGGTGATGGTGCGGATGTCGGCACGCAGCGCCGACATCTCGGCCAGCGGCTTGACGCGTTCTCCGACCAGCGAGATGTGTTCGGCGAGGGTCTCGGCCCACTCCGGCGGGCGCGAGGAGAGTTCTTCGACCCTGGCCTGGACGTTGGAGACCGACTCGGCGAGCGTGGCGAACTCGCGTTCGCGGAACTCGCGCAGCAGCCACTCCATGCCTTCCAGGCGCTGGCGCATCTCCTCGTTGACCGCGCCCTGCGACTTCTGCTCGGACACCTGGTCCTGCGCGGCGCGCGAGAGAAGGTCCCGCATGCGGTCGGAGATCCCGGTCTGACCTCCCCCGTTGAGGAAGTTGTGGTTGGTCTGTTCCACCGAGGTGCTCCTTTTGGTCTAGCGCCCCCACCCGTTGCGGCCGTGGATGGGCGGTGTGCTCCTGGTCGGCCGGCGACGCGGTATCGGGCACAGGCGCCACCTGGTCCGCTTCCACGGTCAGGGGTGCCCCGATCACGCGCGGTGATGGGCGGGCCCGCAGAGGGAGACGTGCGAACGAGGCGGCCGCCGACCACCCGGATGCGTCGCCGGAAGAATCCAGGATGGGGAGAAAGGGGTCAGCGGGGATCAGTTTAACGACATGAGCCCCGCACACCGGGTTCAAGTGTTAAAGATACGGATTTGCGACTGAAGCGCTCTGCTGAGTCACGCTAGTACCGATCGTGCACTCAGTCACCCCTTGAGGTGCGGGAGTGCGATGTCGGTTATGCGTGGTTTGTCGGTGGCAAAGCTGTGACCTCGGAACACAGTAGGCACAAAGGGCGGTTTCCCACCCGGGTGAGGATCACTGTGACAGATTCCGGACCACTCGGTTTAAGGTCGCGCCGCAGTTTTTCGACATCCACGGCCGATCCGCGTTTCTTAATCGTTACCGTTCCCGCGCCCCGTTGCCGCAGTGCCGCCCGCAGCCGCTTGAGCGAGAAGCCCATGACTTCGTGTACCTCGTAGGCGCGGCAGAAGGGCGTGGGCACCAGGTGCTCGGCGGTGATGTAGGCGATGTCGGGGTCGATCAGCGTGCCGTCCACCAGCGCCGCCGCCTCGGCCACCAGGTGCGAGCGCACCACTGCGTTGTCGGGCTCGTAGAGGTAGCGCGCGGGCGGGCCCACGGGGGCGGGGCCGCCGCCGGGGTCGTCGGCAAGCGTCGCCGGCGCCGCACCGTCGCTGCGCAGCAGGGTGGCGCGCCGCCGGACGGGCCGGCCGGGCAGGCGCCACAGCGCGGTCTCCTTGAGGTCGCCGTCGACCGAGATCCACTCGGCTTCGGCGTCTTCGGGGATGCGCTCGTGCGGGATGCCCGGCGCGGCCTTGACACAGGACGCCGGTGCGCGCCCGGCCAGCTCCATGACGGTGCCCCAGGGCGGAGAGTAGGCGTCGGGGTCGAAGACCCGTCCGCGCGAGCCGCGCCGGGCGGGGTCGCAGAAGACGGCGTCGAAGCCGCCGGGCTCGGCAGCGGCGGCGTCGCCCGCGCGCACGCGGGCGCGGGCGCCCAGCTCCAACGCGGCGATGTTGGCGGCGGCGACGGCGGCGGTCAGCGGGTCGGCCTCGATCCCCTCGACCGCCAGCCCGGCCTCGGCCATGCCGATGGTGTCGGCACCGATGCCGCAGCCCAGGTCGGCCGTTCGCGCTCCCGGGCCCAGCGCCGCGGCGAGCCGGCCGGCGCGGTAGCCGGTGACCGGCAGCCGGGTGGCCTGCTCCAGGCCGGGAGCGGTGAAGAACATGCGCGCGGCGCGCTCACCGAACTTTGCGCGCGCGCGGGCGCGCAGCCGCGCCTGGGTCAGTGCAGCGCCGGCGAGGTCGGCGGGGGAGACGCCCGGCGGGGGGTCGTCGGCGGCGATCGCCTCTTCGGCGTCGCGGCGCAACCGGGTGGCCGCCTTCAGCGGGTCGGCGGCGGCGGATTCGGCGTCGGCGATGGCAAGGACCCTGCGCCCGGCTGGGGTGTGCAGTGCCGTGAACGCCGCGGTCGCGTCGGGTGCGGTTTGCCCGATGGACACCACGATGTTCTCCCGTGACCTGTTGTTTGACGTGCCCTATGGGCCGGGCTAATGTTCCATACTGGCACTCTCCAAGGTAGAGTGCTAATCGCGACGAGGCCGGTCTGGCACCCGCGACGGCAGGCCGCCGTGGTCGCCCCTTTACAAGCATGCCGTTTCGGATTTCGACCCTGAAGGGGGAGGTCACCACCGTGTCGACCGCCACCAAGACTGTGCTCAAGCCGCTTGAGGACCGCGTCGTCGTCAAGACCCTTGAGGCCGAGCAGACCACCGCCTCCGGCCTGGTCATCCCGGACACCGCCAAGGAGAAGCCCCAGGAGGGCGAGGTCCTTTCCGTGGGCCCCGGCCGCTACGACGACCAGAGCGGCAAGCGGATCCCGCTCGACGTCAACGTCGGCGACATCGTTCTGTACAGCAAGTACGGCGGCACCGAGGTCAAGTACGACAACGAGGAGTACCTCGTGCTCTCCGCCCGCGACCTGCTCGCGGTCGTCGAGAAGTAGGGCTTCGGCTCCTGCCGATGCCATGCCTCCCGCCCCGGCCGGCACGCTGCCGGGCGGGGCGGTTTTCATATTCGCCGTACCTGTACGGATAGAGGAAGCTCGCAATGCCCAAGATCCTGGAATTCAGGGACGAAGCCCGGCGCGCCCTTGAGCGCGGCGTCGACCACCTCGCGGACTCGGTGAAGGTCACGCTGGGCCCGCGCGGCCGCAACGTCGTGATCGACAAGAAGTTCGGCGCGCCCACCATCACCAACGACGGTGTCACCGTCGCGCGTGAGATCGAGCTCGACGACCCCTACGAGAACCTCGGGGCCCAGCTCGTCAAGGAGGTCGCGACCAAGACCAACGACGCCGCGGGCGACGGCACCACCACCGCCACCGTGCTGGCCCAGGCGCTCGTGCACCAGGGCCTGCGCAGCGTGGCCGCCGGTGCGTCGCCGATGTCGCTGAAAAAGGGCATCGACACCGCCGCGCAGAAGGTCGCCGACGTCCTGATCGAGCGCGCCCGCGCCGTCGGTGAGCGCGAGGACATCGCCTACGTCGCCACCAACTCCGCCCAGGACGCCCAGATCGGCGACATGATCGCCGAGGCGTTCGACAAGGTCGGCAAGGACGGTGTCATCACCGTCGAGGAAGCCCCGACCATGGGGCTGGACCTCGACTTCACCGAGGGCATGCAGTTCGACAAGGGCTACGTCTCGCCCTACTTCGTGACCGACAACGAGCGCCAGGAAGCCGTCCTGGAGGACGCGCTCATCCTGATCAACCAGGGCAAGATCTCCAGCCTCAACGAGCTGCTGCCGCTGCTCGAAAAGGCCGCCCAGACCAAGAAGCCGCTGCTGGTCATCGCCGAGGACATCGAGGGCGACGCCCTCAGCGCGCTGGTCGTCAACAAGATCCGCGGCGCCCTCAACGTGGCCGCGGTCAAGGCTCCCGGCTTCGGCGAGCGCCGCAAGGCCATGCTGCAGGACATCGCGACCCTGACCGGCGGCCAGGTCATCGCCGAAGAGGTCGGCCTGACCCTGGAGAACGCCGAGCTCGACGCGCTGGGCAGCGCCCGCCGCGTCACCATCACCAAGGACGACACCACGATCGTCGACGGCAACGGTGACCAGAGCGAGGTCGACGACCGGGTCAACCAGATCCGCAAGGAGATCGAGAACAGCGACTCCGACTGGGACCGCGAGAAGCTGCAGGAGCGCCTGGCCAAGCTGGCCGGCGGTGTCTCCGTGCTGCGCGTCGGTGCGGCCACCGAGGTGGAGCTGAAGGAGAAGAAGCACCGCCTTGAGGACGCGATCTCGGCCACCCGCGCCGCGATCGAGGAGGGCATCGTCCCCGGCGGCGGCGCCTCGCTGGTGCACGCCGCTGCGGAGCTCGACGACCTCGGCCTGTCCGGCGACGAGGCCACCGGCGTCAAGATCGTGCGCGACTCCCTGGTGGAGCCGGCCCGCTGGATCGCCGAGAACGGCGGCGCCGAGGGCTACGTCATCACCTACCGGATCGCCGAGCTGCCGGTCGGGCAGGGCTACAACGCCGCCACCGGCGCCTACGGCGACCTGATGGCCTCCGGCATCCTCGACCCGGTCAAGGTCACCCGCTCGGCGGTGCAGAACGCCGCCTCCATCGCGGGCATGCTGCTGACGACCGAGGCCCTGGTCGTCGACAAGCCCGAGGAAGAGGACTCCGAGGGCGGTCAGGGGCACGGCCACGGCCACTGAGCCGCGCCGCCGGTAATCCCACCGCCCGCAACCGGTGCCGGCCACTTGGCCGGTACCGGCCGGGTCCGGGTTTTCGCCCCGCGTCCGCAAGCCCTGCGGGCGCGGGGTTTCGCTTATCATCGCACCCCCTGTTTCGGTACGCGGCGCGCGTCACTTATCGGGCTTTTCCGCCAAATGTGATCATTCTGTTGCTGCACTTGGTGACGTGTAAGTCCGCGCAGCGGGGCATGATGCGTTACGTGACGGATCTACGCGCAGCGGGGGGCCTGCTCGCGGGCCGAGCGGATGCCCTGCGCAGAGCGAACGAGACGGAACTGAACGATCTGACCTCGCTGGCGGTACAGGGCGACGATGGCGCGGTGGACTCGCTGATCCGCGAGGTCCGCCCGATGGTGCTGCGCTACTGCCGCGCAAAGCTCTCCCGGGTCGCCGGGTACGTGCACTACTCCGACGACGTCGCCCAAGAGGTCTGCATCGCTCTGCTCGCGGCGCTGCCCCGCTACGAGGACATGGGGCGCCCGTTCGCCGCATTCGTCTTCGGTATCGCCGCCCACAAGGTGGCCGACGCACTGCGCCGCTCCACCCGCGCCGATGTGCCCACCGATTCCGTGCCCGACTGCGCCGACGACGACCCCGGACCCGAAGAGTCGGTCGTGCGCACCGTCGAAGCCGAGCGGGCGCGGGCCCTGCTCGACGAACTGCCCGAGCAGCAGCGCCGCCTGCTGGTCATGCGGGTCATCGCCGGCCTGACGGCCGACGAGACCGGCCACGCGCTGGGCATGTCGCCCGGCGCCGTGCGCGTGGCCCAGCACCGCGCCCTGGCCCGCCTGCGCAAGGTCGCGGTGGCCAACCGGCTGGTCTGACCGGACCGGTGCCCGCGCCCGTTGCCTCATCCTTCCCGGCTTCCCGAGCCCGACCGCGCGCCCGGGGCCGGCCACCCCGCTCGCGCTGTGAGCCTCGCCACCGGGCGCCGCGGATCGCGGTAGTTCGGCTCCAGGCCGCTTTGCAGCAGATCTAGGATGAAAGAACACGCGCGAGGGGTTGGGAAGAGATATGACGGAGCTGTTCACAGGGCAACCCGGCAAGGTGCTGCCACCAGGACTCACCTACGACGACGTCCTGCTGGTGCCGTCCTACTCGGACCTCCAGCCCGGCGACGCCGACACCACCAGCAGGCTCACGCGCAACATCACGCTGCGCATACCGCTGCTGTCGGCCGCCATGGACACAGTGACCGAAGCGCGCACCGCGGTGGCAATGGCCCGCCAGGGCGGCGCCGGCGTGCTGCACCGCAACCTCTCCGTCGACGAGCAGGCGGGCCAGGTCGACCTGGTCAAGCGCTCCGAGGCCGGCATGGTCACCGACCCGGTCACCTGCAAACCCGACGACACCCTCGCCGACGTCGAGGAACTCAGCGCCCACTACCGCATCTCCGGCGCCCCGGTCACCGACGCCGACGGCAGCCTGCTGGGCATCGTCACCAACCGCGACATGCGTTTCGAGACCAACCGCCTGCGGCCCGTCCGCGAGGTGATGACCCCGATGCCGCTGATCACCGCTCCGGTGGGGGTCAGCCGCGACGACGCGTTCCGGCTGCTGCGCGAGAACAAGGTCGAGAAACTGCCGCTGGTCGACCCCCAGGGCCGGCTGCGCGGGTTGATCACCGTCAAGGACTTCATCAAGAGCGAGCAGTTCCCCGACGCCACCAAGGACGGCGACGGCCGCCTGGTGGTCGGCGCCGCGGTCGGGGTCGGCGCCGAATCCGAGGTGCGCGCGCGTGCGCTGGTCGAGGCCGGGGCCGACTTCATCGTCGTCGACACCGCGCACGGCCACTCCGCCGGCGTCGCCGAGATGATCGCCAAGCTCAAGGCCAACAGCGCGGCCGACATCGTCGCCGGCAACATCGCCACCCGGGCCGGCGCCCAGACCCTGATCGACGCCGGCGCCGACGCCGTGAAAGTGGGCGTGGGGCCCGGCTCGATCTGCACCACCCGTGTTGTCGCCGGTGTTGGTGCGCCGCAGGTCACCGCCGTGATGGAGGCCGCAAAGGCGGCTGGTCCGGCGCAGGTCCCGGTCATCGCCGACGGCGGGCTGCAGTTCTCGGGCGACATCGCCAAGGCCATCGTCTCCGGCGCGAGCACGGTGATGCTGGGCAGCCTGCTCGCCGGTGTCGAGGAGAGCCCGGGCGACCTCGTGTTCATCAACGGCAAGCAGTTCAAGACCTACCGCGGCATGGGCTCGCTGGGCGCCATGCGCGGCTCCTACTCCAAGGACCGCTACTCCCAGGCCGACGTCGCCACCGAGGAGAAACTGATCCCCGAGGGCATCGAGGGCCAGGTCCCCTACCGCGGCCGACTGGCGGCGGTCGCGCACCAGCTCATCGGCGGGCTGCGGCAGTCGATGTGGTACGCGGGCACCCGCACGATCGACGGCCTCCGCGAGCACGGCCAGCTCATGCAGATCACCTCGGCGGGCCTCAAGGAGAGCCACCCGCACGACATCCAGATGACCGTCGAAGCCCCCAACTACCAGGGGCGGCGCTGACCCGCAGCTGACCCGCGCCGGCACTCCGGCACCGCGGCGGTAAACTCGCCCCGCAGTATCCGCCGGTGGCCGCACCGGTGAAGCACGCGAGAGGGGACCCAAGCGTTGGCTCAGCTTGAGATCGGGCTCGGCAAGAACGGGCGCCGCGCCTACGAACTCGAGGAGATCGGGATCGTTCCGGCCCGGCGCACGCGTGACCCCGAGGAGGTGTCGATCACCTGGCAGATCGACGCCTACCGCTTCGACACGCCGCTCATGGGCAGCCCGATGGACAGCATCGCCTCGCCCGAGACCATCATCACCATGGGTCAGCAGGGCGCACTGGGCGTGCTCGACCTCGAAGGGCTCTGGACCCGTTACGAGTCCCCCGAACCGCTGCTGGCCGAGATCAGCGAACTCGACGACGAAGCCGCCACCCACCGGCTGCAGGAGATCTACGCCGAGCCGATCAAGGAAGAACTGATCGGGCGGCGCATCGAGGAGATCCGCCAGGCCGGCGTGGTCACGGCCGCCCGGCTCTCGCCCCAGCACACCGCGCAGTACCACAAGGCGGTCATCGACGCCGGGGTCGACCTCTTCGTCATCCGCGGCACCACCGTCTCCGCCGAACACGTGTCGGGCCGCACCGAGCCGCTCAACCTCAAGCAGTTCATCTACGAGCTGGACGTGCCCGTGGTCGTCGGCGGCTGCGCCACCTACACCGCGGCGCTGCACCTGATGCGCACCGGCGCCGCCGGCGTGCTGGTGGGCTTCGGCGGCGGCTCGGGCCACACCACCCGCTCGGTGCTGGGTGTGGCGGTGCCCATGGCCAGCGCGATCGGCGACGTCGCCGCGGCCCGCCGCGACTACCTCGACGAGTCGGGCGGCCGCTACGTGCACGTCATCGCCGACGGCGGCATGACCCGCAGCGGCGACATCGCTAAGGCGCTGGCCTGCGGATCCGACGCTGTGATGATCGGCTCACCGTTGGCGCGCGCGCAGGAATCGCCTGGCGGCGGCTACCACTGGGGCAGTGAGGCCCACCACGGCGAGCTGCCGCGCGGTGAACGGCTCCAGGTCGGCACGATCGGTTCGCTGGCTTCCATCCTGCACGGCCCCTCGTCCATCAGCGACGGCTCCATGAACCTGATGGGGGCGCTGCGCCGCACCATGGCGACCTCCGGTTACAGCGACCTCAAGGAGTTCCAGCGGGTCGAGGTCGTGGTCAACCCGCACCGCTGACCGCTCTCCGCCCGCCGCCCCACCGCCGGTACGCACCGGCGGCGGTGCGGTGCGCCCGCGGACCGATGGCAGATCGGCCTGCGGTACCGCGGCCGGCAGGGCGGGCGCGCCAGACGTGCAGGCTTATGGGGTGTGCCATCCGATTCGGTCCGGCATGCCGGGTTAGCCTGGCCAAAGACGTCCGGGTCCGGCCCGGCAATGCATAACGCGGGAAGAAGGGCTTGAGATGACTGCTGCGCGGATGGGGCCCGAACAGCGAACCGAGGCGCTATCGGCCATGGCTGGGGGCGAACTGGACGTTCTCGTCGTCGGTGGCGGCATCGTCGGAGCGGGTGTCGCGCTGGACGCCGTCTCACGCGGACTTTCGGTCGGGCTGATCGAGGCGCGCGACTTCGCATCGGGCACGTCCAGCCGGTCCAGCAAGCTGGTCCACGGCGGCCTGCGCTACCTGGAGCAGTTCGATTTCGAACTGGTCCGCGAAGCGCTGGTCGAACGCGGACTGATGCTGCACCGCATCGCACCCCACCTGGTGCGCCCGGTCCCGTTCGTGTACCCGCTCACCAAGCACTGGGAGCGCCCTTACGTCGGCGCCGGCGTCACTCTCTACGACACGCTGGCGATGTCCATGGGCAACGAGCGCGGCCTGCCGCACCACCGCCACCTCTCCCGCGGCAGCGCACTGCGGATCTTCCCGGCGCTGCGCCGCGACTCGCTCGTGGGCGCGGTGCAGTACTGGGACGCCCAGGTCGACGACGCCCGCTACGTCCTCACCGTGCTGCGCACCGCGGCCACCTACGGGGCGCAGATCGCCTCGCGGGTGCAGGCCGTGGGCTTCCTGCGCGAAGGCGAGCATGTCACCGGTGCGCAGGCCCAGGACCTGGAGTCCGGTGAGCGGTTCGAGATCCGCGCCAAGCAGGTCGTCAACGCCGGCGGGGTGTGGACCGACGACATCCAGGAGCTGGTCGGCGGGCGCGGCCAGATCCACGTGCGCCCGTCCAAGGGCATCCACCTGGTCGTCCCGCGCGACCGTATCCAGGGCTCCTCTGGGCTCATCCTGCGCACCGAGAAGAGCGTGCTGTTCGTCATCCCGTGGGGCAGGCACTGGATCATCGGCACCACCGACACCGACTGGAACCTGGACAAGGCCCACCCGGCGGCCAGCCGCAGCGACATCGACTACGTGCTCGACCACGTCAACTCGGTGCTGCGGGTTCCGCTGACCAGGGACGACGTCGAGGGCGTCTACGCGGGGCTGCGGCCGTTGCTGACCGGTGAATCCGACGAAAGCTCCAAGCTGTCCCGCGAGCACACCGTCGCCCACCCTGTTCCGGGGCTGGTGGTGATCGCCGGCGGGAAGTACACGACCTACCGGGTGATGGCCAAGGACGCCGTCGACGCGGTGGCACACGGGCTCGACGGGCGCATTCCCGAGTCGGTCACCGACCGGCTGCCGCTGACCGGTGCCGAGGGGTACGCGGCGATGTGGAACCAGCGCCGCAAGCTCGCCAACGAGTCGGGGCTGCACCGGTCGCGCATCACCCACCTGCTGCACCGCTACGGCACCATGGTCGACGAAATCCTCGCGCTGATGGAGGACCGGCCCGACCTCAAGGAGCCGCTGACCGGCGCCGACGACTACCTGCGCGCCGAGGTCGTCTACGCCGCGGCCTACGAGGGGGCGCACCACCTCAACGACGTCCTTGCGCGGCGCACCCGCATCTCCATCGAAACCTGGGACCGCGGCATCGCCGTGGCCGAGGAGGCCGCGCGGCTGATGGGCGGGGAACTGGGCTGGAGCGAGGACCACATCCAGCGCGAGGTCGCCTACTACCGCAAGCGCATCGAGGTGGAGCGCGCGGCCCAGGAGCAGGACAACGACAACGAGGCCGACGCCGTCCAGCACGGCGCCCCCGAGATCGTGCCCCAGGCAGGTACGACCGCGGGCGTGTAGGCGCAGCCGGCAGTACACACCGGCGGCCCGGTGCCCGCGGCTGCGCGGCAGCGCGGACGCAGGCACCGGGCCGCCGCATCGGCGTGCGGGCCGAGCGGCCGTTCCCGGCCGTCCGCCCGCGCCCCGCACCACCCGCGGCCGCCGGGTCATCGGGCCGTCCACAGCCGCAGAAAACATCTCGAAACCGGGTGCCCGGCTGGAGCACACTGGGCGAGTGCTGCTGACGATCTCCACCACCCGCCCCCCGGCCACCGACCTCGGTTATTTGCTGCACAAGCACCCCGACCGCGTCCAGCGCTTCGACCAGTCCTACGGCACGGCCCACGTGTTCTATCCCGAGGCCGCCGCCGACCGCTGCACGGCTGCGCTGCTGCTAGAGGTCGACCCCCAGGCGCTGCTGCGCACCCGCAAAGCCGGCTCCGGCGCGCCCGACTTCTCGCTGGCGCAGTACGTCAACGACCGCCCGTACACGGCATCGTCGCTGTTCGCGGTGGCACTGGGCGACGTCTTCCGCAGCGCGCTGCGGGCGAGCAGCACGGCGCGCCCCGAACTCGCCGCCGAACCATTGCCGCTCACCCTGCAGCTGCCCGCCGTGCCCTGCCGAGGCGGCCCCGACCACGCGCGGCGGCTGTTCGAACCGCTGGGTTGGCACACCGATGCCCAGCCGGTCGAACTCGACCCCGGCCTGCCGGGCTGGGGCGACTCCCGCTATATCGGCCTCACGCTCACCGGCGAACTCCGGCTTGCCGATGCGCTCAGCCACCTCTACGTGCTGCTTCCGGCGCTCGACGGCACCAAGCACTACTGGGTCGGCCCCGACGAAATCGACAAGCTGCTGCGTGCCGGCGAACGCTGGCTGCCCGCGCACCCGGAACGCGCCTGGATCACCCGGCGCTACCTGTCGCGGCGCAACGGGCTGGTGCGCACCGCACTCACGCGGCTGAGCGAACTCGACGACCACCCGGCCGCGGTGGCGGACCCCGCGGACCCCGTGGATCCCGCCGATCCGGCTGCGGCCGCCGGTTCAGCGCCGGCCACCGACCCCGGCGAGGAGGAACCGCCGCCGCCCCCCGATCCCGACCGCCCGGCGGCCGGGACACCGGCACCGGCCGAAGGGGTACCGGCAACCGCCGGTCCTGCCGGCGGCCCGGCGGCCGGCACCGGAGCCCAGTACGGCGGCGCCGATTCCGGCGACCGCGAACCCTCGCTGGCCGATCGGCGGGCGGGTGCGGTGCTGGCCGTGCTCAAGGCCGAGGACACGCGGTCGGTGATCGACATCGGCTGCGGGTCGGGCCGGTTGCTGGCGCGGTTGCTGGCCGAACCCGGATTCGGCGCCGTCGCCGGTGCCGACGTCGCGGCCACTACCCTGGAACACGCCCGGCGGCGGCTGCGGCCCGACCGCCTGCCGGCCGCACAACAGCAGCGCCTGCACCTGTTCGCGGCGTCGCTGCTCTACGGCGACCCCCGCCTCCGCGGCTACGACGCCGCCGTGCTGATGGAGGTCATCGAACACATCGACCCGCCGCGGCTGCCCGCCGCCGCCCAGGTCCTGTTCGGCGATACCGCGCCGCGAACGGTGGTGGTCACCACGCCCAACGCCGAGTACAACGCCCGCTACGACTGGCTGGCCGAAGGCTCCTTCCGGCACAGCGACCACCGCTTCGAGTGGACCCGCGCCGAGTTCCGCGCCTGGGCCGACAACGTCGCCGACTCCTACGGCTACCGGGTGCGCTACCTGCCGGTCGGCCCCGAAGATGCTGAAACCGGGGCATCCACCCAGATGGGGGTGTTCACCAAATGACCGCCTTCGATCCGTCCGGCCCCGCGCCCGGCTCCGGCGGCCCCACCGGCGCGGGCGGCCCGCCCGGCTCCGGCCCCGCCGACCGCCCTGAACACCCCGGCGGCGCGCACCCCCGTACCGGCACCGGCGCACCCGTGCTGTCCGTTCCCGAACTCAGCCTGGTCGTACTCATCGGCGCCTCCGGCGCGGGCAAGTCCACCTTCGCCGCCCGCAACTTCCGGCCCACCCAGGTGATCTCCTCCGATTTCTGCCGCGGGCTGGTCAGCGACGACGAAAACGACCAGAGCGCCAGCACCGACGCGTTCACGCTGCTGCACCACATCGTCGGCACCCGGCTGCGCCGCGGCCTGCTCACCGTCGTCGACGCCACCAACGTGCAGCAGCGCGCCCGCGCCGAACTGGTGCGCATCGCCAAGAACCACGACGTCCTGCCCACCGCGATCGTGCTGGACGTGCCCGAGTCCCTGGCACGCGAGCGCAATGCGGCCCGGGCCGACCGCGACTTCGGCCCGCAGGTGATCTCCCGGCAGCGCCGCGAACTCCGCCGGGGCCTCAACCGGCTGGACAAAGAGGGCTTCCGGCGGGTGCACGTGCTGCGCGGCGCCGCCGAAACCGACGCCGCAACCGTCGTGCCCGAGCGCGGCTGGAGCGACAAGCGCGACCTCACCGGCCCGTTCGACATCGTGGGCGACGTGCACGGCTGCCGCGCCGAGCTCGAGGAACTGCTGGCGGCGCTCGGCTATACCGTCGAACGCGACGACCGCGGCCGGGCCGTGGGCGCCCACCACCCCGAGGGGCGCACCGCCGTGTTCGTCGGCGACCTCGTCGACCGCGGCCCCGACACCCCGGGTGTGCTGCGCCTGGCGATGGGCATGGTCGCCGCCGGCGACGCACTGTGCGTGGCCGGCAACCACGAGGACAAGCTGGTCCGTGCGCTGAAAGGGCGCAAGGTCCAGGTGCGGCACGGCCTTGCTGAGTCCCTGCAGCAGCTCGACACCGAACCCGCCGACTTCCGCGACCGCGTCCTGGAGTTCTGCGGCGGACTGCTCAGCCACTACGTGCTCGACGACGGCAGGCTCGTGGTCGCCCACGCCGGGCTCAAGGAGGAGTACCACGGGCGCGCATCGGGCCGGGTGCGCTCGTTCGCGCTCTACGGCGAGACCACCGGCGAAACCGACGAGTTCGGGCTGCCGGTGCGCCACCCGTGGGCGCGCGAGTACCGGGGGCGGGCCGCGGTGGTCTACGGCCACGTGCCCACGCCCGAACCGGAGTGGATCAACAACACCATCTGCCTCGACACCGGCTGCGTGTTCGGCGGGCGGCTCACCGCGCTGCGCTATCCCGAACGCGAACTCGCCGCGGTCGCGGCGCACAGCACCCACTTCGAGTCCGCCCGCCCGTTCCCCGCGGCCGCCCAAGGCCCGGCCGAGGCAGGAAAGGCGGGCGGTGGTACCTCCGGTATCAGCATCGGCGACATCCTGCCCGAGGGCCCGGCGGGGCACGTCGACACCGGGTTCGGCAAGGTCGCCGTGCCGCGCGACAACGCGCTCGCGGCGCTTGAGGCGATGAGCCGGTTCGCGGTCGACCCGCGGTGGCTGCTGTACCTGCCGCCGACCATGGCGCCCGCCCCGACCTCTGCCGAACCCGGCCTGCTGGAACACCCCGGCGAAGCGTTCGGCGGCTTTCTGGACAACGGGGTCGCCCGCGTCATCTGCCAGGAGAAACACATGGGTTCGCGTGCCGTCGCGGTGGTGTGCCGCGATTCCGGCGCCGCCGCGCGGCGCTTTGTTCCGGGCGCGCTGGGGGCGGTGTTCACTCGCACCGGGCGGGCGTTCTTCCCCGACCCGCAGGTCGAATCGGACGTCCTGGCCGAACTGCGCGAGGGCATCACCGCTGCCGGGCTGTGGGAACGGCTCGGTACCGATTGGGTCGCCCTCGACGGCGAGATGCTGCCCTGGTCGGCAAAGGCCGAGGGCCTCATCCGCGAGCAGTACGCGGCGGTCGGTGCCGCGGCGCGCGCCGCACTGCCGGCGGCGCAGCGGGCGCTGGCGGCGGCGGCCGAGCGGGGGCTCGACGTCGGCGATCTCGCCGAACGCACCGATCGGCGCGGACGCGACATCGAGGCGTTCAGCGCGGTCTACCGCCACTACGCCTGGCCCACCGACGGTTCCGCCGGGCTGCGCTACGCGCCGTTCGCGGTCCTGGCGGTCGAAGGGCGCGAGTTCACCGGCGAGGACCACCGCTGGCACCTGGGCATCACCGAGAACTTGGCCGAGCACTGCCCGATGGTGCTGACCACGCGCTACCGGGTCGTCGACACCACCGACCCCGATGCCACCGCCGCCGCTGCCTCCTGGTGGCGCGACCTGGTCGCGGCCGGCGGCGAGGGCATGGTCGTCAAGCCGGTCGACGGCGCCCGGGCCACCGGAACCCGCGGCCTCGCCCAGCCCGGCCTCAAGGTGCGCGGCCCCGAGTACCTGCGCATCATCTACGGCCCCGACTACCTTGCCCCCGACCGCCTGGCCGGCCTGCGCGACCGCCGCCTCAACCGGAAGAACCGCATGGCCCTCAACGAACACAAACTCGGCCTGGAATCCCTGTCCCGCCACGCCTCGGGCGAACCGCTCTGGCGTGTCCACCAGCCCGTGTTCGGCGTCCTCGCCTTGGAATCCGAACCCGTGGACCCCCGGTTGTAGCGCACCCCTTGGCCGGGGGCGGGTGGCGCGCCTGGCGGGTGTTCGGCGATGCTCATGCAGAAATGCCCGTCGGGACCGGTGGCCGCGGGCCTGGGCCTCCTGCGGCTGTCGCTGCCGCTGTTGAGTTCAGGGCACCTGCTTGGCCGACTGGTGGCAAGGCCGCGCAGCGTACCTGGGTCGGCCGCCGGGGAACTGCGTTGCGCGGCCGCCGCAGGGGCGGCCAGCGACTTTCCCGGTCTTGCGGCTCGCCCGAATCTTGGTGGGGCGCCGGGGAACGGTCTCGCGGACGGGACGAGGCCGGTCCCCGGCGCGTTCGGGGGTGGGTGGTGGGAAACCGCCAGGTGCGGGGTTGCCTGACGCTTTCGGTGCCCTCTTGGTCCTGTTGTGTGCTTGAAGCCGTTAGTGCCCCTGGAACCGGGGATTCCGGGGTTGCTGGGCGGAGCTTAGCTGTAGGGGATCGGTCGGATCCTCGGCGCAATGACGGGGATCGGGCGGAACCTGCGGTGGCGGTTCGGCCGTGCTGTTGGTCCGGCGGCCCGGATCCCCCGGACGGGTGTACGTCCCGGTTTCCGTGCTTGCGAACGACCTACCCAGATATCCGGCGGTATAGCAGACTCGGCGCGCCCTCGTGCGGTGGTCGGGTCCGGCAGGAGCGGCGGTGCCGGTGCGGGGGTTTCGGGCGGCGCAGATGCCTCCGGTGCGCCACGGAGCGGACCCGTCGGCCTGCCGGCCGGTCGGGATGCGGGGCGCCGCCATGCCGCTTCCTCTCGTCCCGGGCCACTACCGCAGATGGGAAGCGCCGTTGACGTCCAGGACGGCGCCCGAGGACCACTCCGCCTCCGGCGAGGCGAGGTAGGCCACCGCTGCCGCGATCTCCTCGGGGGCGGCGACCCGCCCGAACGGGCTCTGGTCGCGGATCCGGTCGCCTTCGGCCCCGGACAGGCGGTCGGAGACGCGGTCCGTCGCGGTGAAGCCCGGCGCGACCGCAGCGACGGCGATGCCGTAGGGGCCCAGCGAGACGGCCAGTGACTGGGCCAGCGAGTGCAGGGCCGCCTTGCTCGCGCCGTAGGCCGGCATGTCGGGTTCGCCGCGGTAGGCGCCGCGCGAGCCCACGTTGACGATCCGTCCGGCCGCGCCCCGGTCGATCATGTGCCGGGCGGCGCAGTGGCTCACGTTGGCGGCGCCGAACAGGTTCACTCCGATGATGCGCTGCCATGCGGCCTGCCAGTCCGCGTAGGAGGTTTCGGGTAGCGGATGCGGCGCGGCGGCGGCGGCGTTGTTGACCACGACGTCGAGCCCGTCCAGACCTGCCGCGGCCGCCGCGACGATGGCCTCGGCGGTTCCGGGTTCGGCGATGTCGCCGTTCACGAGCACATGCCCGGTGCCGTCCAGCGACTCGAGGGTTGCCGCGCCTTCGTCCTTGCGTGCGGCGTAGTGGACGGCCACCCGGTCGCCGGCGGCGGCGAACCGCTGGGCGATCGCCCGCCCGATGCCGCCCGACGCCCCGGTGACGAGGATTCCGCGGCCCTGCCCGGCGCTCACGAGCCGCGGATCCGCGAATCGCCGCCCGGCTGCGCGGGGCGTGTGGTCGTGGCCATGTGCCGTCCTTCCTGCTCCTCGGCCCGGGCCGGCGTGCCGTTTCCTCCGGGGCCGGTGGCTCGGGGCGGCCGACGTGTAGGCAGCGCGCAGCGACCATCGTTGACCCGCCGATGTGCCAATGTCAACATTCGGACATGACCACATCCGGGCAGTCGCGCACACTGGGCAAAGCGAAACGGCGCGGCCTCGGCCAGGAAGCGGCCGACCGGGTGCGCGATGCGATCTTCGCGGGTGTCTTCCCGCCCGGATCCGCGCTGCGCGAGGTGGAGTTGGCCGCGAACCTGGAGGTCAGCCGCGGATCGGTGCGTGAGGCCCTTGCACAGTTGGAGCAGGAAGGCCTGGTCCGCAGTGTCTGGCACCGGGGCAGCAGGGTGATCGACCTCTCGGTGACCGACGTCGACGAGGTCTATGCGGTGCGCGCCGCACTGGAGCGGCTGGCCGCGACCACGGCGGCCCGGCGGATCGACGCCGCGGGGCTGGCCGACCTGGACGGGCTGGTCGCCGAGATGGCCCGCGGCCTCGACGACGGCGCCGACGGTCCTGCGCTGCTCGCCTTGGACATCGCGTTCCACGATCGGATCTACGCGGCGGCCGGCAACCAGCGCCTCACG
Organism: Streptomonospora sediminis; assembly: GCF_054778995.1. Taxonomy (NCBI): domain Bacteria; kingdom Bacillati; phylum Actinomycetota; class Actinomycetes; order Streptosporangiales; family Nocardiopsidaceae; genus Streptomonospora; species Streptomonospora sediminis. Next base: position 44,952 of record NZ_BAAGYZ010000005.1, on the reverse strand, counting down.
GACGCCTGGCAGGCGGTCCGCTCGCAGGTGTACCTCTTTCAGACCACGCGTATCGCACACGGCGACGACTACCGCGGGATCCTGGTCGAGGAACACCGGGAACTGGCCGACCTGCTGCGCAGCGGCGATACCGCGCGACTGGCCGAGGTCGCCGAGGAGCACGTCGACTCCGCGCGCCGCCGCCTGGTCCGGATGCTCGCCGCCGCACCTGCCCAGGCGCAGCCGCGGCCCGGAGCCGGGACCGCGGCAGGGGGACCTCAGTAGCGGGCGGGCTTCAGCCCGCCGCCGGCGCAGCCGGTGCGGCGACGGCGGGGCTGCGTACGTGTTCGGGGCGCAGACCGACCATCATCACCCGGGCGACCAGGTGGGACCACGGTCCGGTGCCGGCGACCAGCCGCAGCGCCATCGGGAGCCGGTTGTCGTCCTCGGCCAGCACCCGGCTGATGACCTGGCGCTGCAGTGCCTGTTGGAAGGCCTGGGTGCCGACCGTGGGCATCCGGCGGCGGCGCTGCACGCGGGCCAGGAGTTCGGGGTTGAGCGTCTTGGCGAACCGGTCGGGGTCGTTCTGGGCCTCCAGCAGTTGCCGGGACAGCAGGTTGGCGGTCGCCACGGCGTCCTGGATGGCGAGGTTGATACCCACGCCGCCGATCGGGGTCATGGTGTGCGCCGCGTCGCCGATGGCGAGCAGACCCGGCCGGTACCAGCGCTCAAGCCGGTCGGAGGTCACCTTGAGGAACGCAACCTTTGACCAGTCGTCGATCTCGCGCACGCTCTCGCCGAGGAACGGCAGCACCGCCAGCAGTTTCTCCTGGAGGCCCTCAATGGACCCGGCGCGCACCGAGTCGTAGCCGCCCTTGGGGATGAGGTAGGCCACTTGCCAGTAGTCGCCGCGGTCGAACGCAACGGCCATGGCGCCGTCGCCGAGATTCCCGGCGACCCCGCTGTGCTCCGCGGAGCGGCGGGGTACGCGCAGCCACAGCACGTCCATCGGAGCGCCCAGTTCGGTGGGCACCATCCCGGCGGCATCGCGCAGATCGGAGCCGCGCCCGTCGGCGGCGACGCTGAGCACGGCCCGGAGTTCGTGCTCGTCCGGTTCCTGCCCGCCGCGCTGCTCTTCGCTTTCCGTTTGCGGGCCGCCGCGGCCGCCCGCGGACCCGCGCCGCCGGTACCGGACCCCGCGCACCGCGCCGTCCTCCTCAAGGGGGCCGGTGACCTCGCAGTTTGTGATCAGCCGGAACCCGGGGAATCCGCCGGCGTGGTCGCTGAGCATGTCCAGAAAATCCCACTGCGGCATCATGGTGAGGTGCGCGTGTTTGGTCGGCAGCCGTGTCAGGTCGGCTTGCACGATGGCGTTGCCGTCGCGCGAGATGGCCAGCGTGGTGAGTTTTTGGTGCGGCCGTTTCTGCAGGTCGTCGATGAGCCCCAGTTCGTCGATGACCTCCAGTGTCGACGGGTGCACCGTGTCGCCGCGGAAATCGCGCAGGAAGTCGGCGTGTTTCTCCAGGACCGTGACGTCCACACCCGCCCGCGCAAGCAGCAGGCCGAGCATGATCCCTGCGGGGCCGCCGCCCGAGATGGCGACGGTGGTGCGGTCGGTGTGCGTCATCGCAACCTCCGAGATCGGGCGGAGTGAGTCCGCATGCGCCCTGGGAGCGGAATACGGTCGGCCGCGATCGGTTCCGCGCCGGCCCGCCCGTCCAGGGACCGCCAGTGGGATTCGTCCCCTGGTGCGGAACCCGTAATCGGGAAAATCCGGGTTACCGACGGGTAGCCAAACCGGTCCCGGCGCAACTACTCTCCCGCCATGGAAACCGCTGCGAGCACCGCCGGTGACTCCGCGTCGCCGACAGCGCCGGAAGCCGCCGTTGCGCGCCTCACCCGCCGCCTGACCGCGGAGTCGGGGCGCACCGCCACCACCACCGCACCCTTCACCGGCAAGCCGCTGGCCGAGCTTCCGGAGTCCGGGGCCGCCGACGTCGCCGCCGCTTTCGAACGCGCCCGCGCCGCTCAGCGCTCCTGGGCCGCGCTTTCGCCGCGCGAGCGCGCCGAGCCGTTCGCGCGGTTCCACGACCTGGTACTGGACCGCCAGCGCGAGATCCTCGACATCATCCAGTGGGAGACCGGCAAGGCCCGCCGGCACGCCTTCGAGGAGGTCTTCGACGCGGCAGGCGGCACGCTGCACTACGCCCGGTGCGCGCCGCGCCTGCTGCGCCGGCAGCGCACCGCGGGCGCGGTGCCCGGCGCCACCCGCACCTACACGCACAACAGGCCCCAAGGCGTGGTCAGCGTCATCACCCCGTGGAACTACCCGCTGGCGCTGCCCGTCGCCGACGCGGTGCCCGCGCTGCTGGCCGGCAACGCCGTGGTCGCCAAACCCGACACCCAGACGGCGCTGAGCGCGCTGTGGGCGATCGAGACTGCCATCGAGGCGGGCCTGCCCGCAGACCTGTGGATCCCCGTGGTGGGCACCCCCGAGGAGATCGGCGACGCGCTCATCGACAACGCCGACCATGTCTCCTTCACCGGCTCCTCAGCGGTCGGCGCCGATATCGCCCGGCGCGCGGCCGGCAGGCTCGTCGGGTACTCGGCCGAGCTGGGCGGCAAGAACCCCGCCATCATCTGCGAGGACGCCGACCTCGCCTGGACCGTCGAGGGCGTGCAGCGGGCCTGCTTCAGCAACGCCGGCCAACTGTGCATCTCCATGGAACGCCTCTACGTGCACGATGCCGTCTACGACCGGTTCGCCGAGCGCTTCGCCGAGTCGGTGCGCGGCATGGAGCTCAACGCAGGCTTCGACTACTCCGCCGACATGGGTTCGCTCACCTACAAGCGCCAACTGGACCGTGTCGCCGCCCACGTCGACGACGCGCGCGCCAAGGGCGCCGAAGTCCTCGCCGGCGGGCGCGCCCGCGAAGATATCGGCCCGCTGTTCTACGAGCCCACCGTCCTGGCCGGTGTCGCACCGACCATGGACGCCTGCGCCGCCGAGACCTTCGGCCCGGTCGTCTCGCTCTACCGCTACTCCGACGAAAGCGAAGCCGTGCGGGCCGCCAACGCCACCGACTACGGCCTCAACGCCAGTGTGTGGACCCGCGACACCGCGCGCGGCCGGCAGTTGGCCGAGCGCATCGATGCCGGCACGGTCAACATAAACGAGGGCTACGGCGCGGCCTGGGCGAGCTACGGCGCGCCGATGGGCGGGATGAAGCGGTCCGGGGCGGGCCGCAGGCACGGCCCCGAAGGGCTGCTGCGCTACACCGAGTCCCAAACGATCGCCAGCCAGCACTACATCGGTCTCGGCGGCACCCCGGGCATGGACGGCAGGACCCTCGCTGCGGCGATGACCGCGAGTGCGCGGCTGATGAAGCGGTTGCGCATCCGCTGACCGGGGGCGGGTAGTGCGGGCAGTGCGGGCGCGGCCCGTCCCCGGCCCGCACTGCCCGCACCGCCCGCGGCCGCACCGGCCCCGCTTGCGCCCGCTCCGCGGCTGCGGTTTCCGTATCCGCGGACACGGATCCCTCCGATGCCGATGACTCCTGGTGAGAGCACCGGAGCGCGGCGAAACTCCAGGCTCTGTTGGCTGTGCGGTAAAAAAGTGGAAAACTCCTGCGCCGGATTCCAGCCCCCGCGTAACGTTCCTTCACGCGGACGCCGGACTCCTCCCCGCTCCCTCGAACCGGCGCCGGCCCTACCCCCGGAATCCACGGAGGGACCATGCGAGTAGCGGACTCCAATGTCCGGCTCGGCAACGACGACCCCTTGTCCCGCCCGGTATCCCCGCCGGCGGAACCTTCGGCAGGAACGAGCGGACCCGGCCGGCCGGCCACCCGCCGACAGGACACGACCGGCTCCGCGGTGGCCCGTGCGAGCCGGTGAACTGTTCGGCTCGATCACCAGTTCCGTGAGCGAGCCGATGCTGCTGGTCGGGCTTTCCGGCGAGATCCTCGGCCGCAACTCCGCCATGCGGCGGCTGATCCCGGCCGCCGGCACCGGAGCCGACCTCTACGGCCTGTGCTCCGACAGCCGCGAACACGTCGGCGAGACGCTGCGGCACTGGGCCCGTTCGGGCGAACCGCGGGCCGGTGCGCTGGTCCTGGTCGGCGCCGACGGCCGGCCCCGCCGCTGCCCGGGCTTCGGCAGCCGCGCAGCCTGGGCCGACACCGCAGAGCCCGCCGTGCAGGTCCGGCTGGTGCCGCCGGTCGACAGCGAGCGCCTGCGCCGCGCGGCGGTCTCCGACGACCGCGAACGCCATCTGCGCGCCGGTCTGGAACGCGAGCACGAAATCGCCCGCGGGCTACAGCGCACCCTGCTGCCCGCCCGTGTCGACGGCGCCCCGCTGGAGGTCGCCGCCGAGTACATCCCCACGGCCCGCGGCGCCGAGGTCGGCGGCGACTGGTACGACGTCTTCGCCGTGCCCGCCACCGACCGGGTCGGCCTGGTCATCGGCGACGTCGCCGGGCACGGCCTGCCCGAGGCCACCGTGATGTCCCAATTGCGCAGTGTGCTGCGCGCCGCCGCGCTGGAGGAGGGCTGCCGGCCCGACCGCGTCACCGCGCGGCTGGACGCCTACGTCGACACCTACCTGCCGACCAGCATGGCCACCATGTGCTATGCGGTCTACGACCCCGGCGCCAACGAGCTGGCCTACTCCAACGCGGGCCACGTCCCGCCGATGCTGCTGCGCGCCGACGGCTCCTGCGAGCGCCTCGACGCGGTCGTCGACCCGCCGCTGGGCTGCTCGCTGGGCAACGAGCACCGCAGCGCGCGCATCACCGTGCACCCCGGCGACCTGCTGGTCTGCTACACCGACGGCGTGGTCGAGCGGCGCCGCGAGGCTCTCGACACCGGGCTCGGCCGCCTGTCTGCGCTGCTCACCGGGTTCGACGCGCCCACACCCCGGGACGTGTGCACCACCGTGATGGCCTGCTCCGCGCCCACCGACCACGCCGACGACCGGGCGGTGCTGGTGGCCGGGTTCTGACCCCGCGGCGAGGTTCTAGACTTGGGGTTTTCCGATACTCCCGTGCCCTGCACGCCCCTACCTGCGGGAAGGCTCATCCGTGTCCCCTGCCGACACTGGCGACAGCTCGTTCGACACCGTCCTCGTCGTCGACTACGGCGCGCAGTACGCCCAGCTCATCGCCCGGCGGGTGCGTGAGTGCCACGTCTTCAGCGAGATCGTCCCCTCGACCATGCCCGTCGAGGAAATGGTCGCCAAGAATCCGAAGGCCATCATCCTCTCCGGCGGCCCGTCCTCGGTCTACGCCGACGGCGCCCCGCAGGCCCCCGCGAGCCTGTTCGAGACCGGTGTGCCGACCTTGGGCATCTGCTACGGCTACCAGGCGATGGTCCAGTCGCTGGGCGGCACCGTGGCCAGGACCGGGCGCAGCGAGTTCGGCCGCACCAGCATCGAGGTGGGCACCGGCACCGTGCTTTTCGACGGCCTGCCCGCCGTGCAGACCGTATGGATGTCCCACGGCGACTCCGTCTCCGCGGCCCCCGCCGGGTTCCGCACCGTCGGCAGCACCGAGAGCACGCCGGTCGCCGCGATGGAGGACCCTGAACGCGGCCTCTACGGGGTGCAGTTCCACCCCGAGGTCCTGCACAGCGAGCACGGGCAGGCCGTACTGCGGCACTTCCTCTACAACGGCGCCGGGTGCCGGCCCACCTGGACCATGGTCAACATCGTCGACGAACAGGTCGAACGCATCCGCGCCGAGGTCGGCACCAAGCGCGCCATCTGCGCGCTCAGCGGCGGCGTCGACTCCGCCGTGGCCGGCGCCCTGGTGCAGCGCGCCATCGGCGACCAGCTCACCTGCGTGTTCGTCGACCACGGGCTGCTGCGCAAGGGCGAGGTCGAGCAGGTCGAGAAGGACTTCGTCGCCGCCACCGGCGCGGTGCTGAAGGTCGTCGACGCCCAGGACCGCTTCCTCGACGCGCTGTCGGGGGTCAGCGACCCCGAGGAGAAACGCCGCATCATCGGCCGCGAGTTCATCCGCGTCTTCGAGCAGGCGGCCCGCGAGGTCGTCGCCGAAGGCGAACGCGGCGGCGGCGAAAGCGGCGACGCCGAGTTCCTGGTGCAGGGCACGCTCTACCCCGACGTGGTCGAATCGGGCGGCGGTACCGGCGCCGCCAACATCAAGTCGCACCACAACGTCGGCGGGTTGCCCGACGACCTGCAATTCTCCCTGGTCGAGCCGCTGCGCGAGCTGTTCAAGGACGAGGTCCGCCGTGTCGGCGAGGAACTGGGCCTGCCGCCGGACCTGGTGTGGCGCCAGCCGTTCCCCGGGCCGGGGCTGGGCATCCGCATCATCGGCGAGGTCACCCGCGAACGGCTGGACGTGCTGCGCGAGGCCGACTCCATCGCCCGCGAGGAACTGTCGCGCGCTGGGCTGGACCGCGACATCTGGCAGTGCCCGGTGGTGCTGCTGGCCGACGTGCGCTCGGTCGGGGTGCAGGGCGACAGCCGCACCTACGGCCACCCGGTCGTGCTGCGGCCTGTCAGCAGCGAGGACGCGATGACGGCCGACTGGTCGCGGCTGCCCTACGACGTGCTGGCGGCCATCTCCAACCGGATCACCAATGAGGTCCGCGAGGTCAACCGGGTCGCCCTCGATGTCACCAGCAAGCCGCCCGGCACCATCGAGTGGGAGTAGCGGGCGGGTAGCCGGCACCTGCGGAGCGGGGTGGCGGTGTACGCGTACAACGGTCCGCACGGAGCGCGGCCGTTGCCCCCGGGAAACGCCAGCGCTCGCCGGGAAAGCCGGGGCGCGATGCCCGCGCAGGACAGGGAAGGCA